>DATCFU010000080.1:0-9150 GCA_036509315.1 Acidothermaceae bacterium | reverse complement strand
TTGCCGATGTCATGGAACAACGAACCCAGCAACAGCAGGTCTGGTCGCGCCACTCGACGTGTCAGGGCGGCAGCTTCAATTGCCGTTTCGACGAGATGGCGATCGACCGTGTAGCGATGCAAGGGATTGTGCTGCCTGCGGTAGCGGACGCTCTCCCACTCCGGAATCATTCGCGCCATGAGGCCAGCCTGATCGAGCGCTTCGAACACCACGAGCGCCGGTCGGCCTGCACCGAGCAGCGCGACGAACGCATCGCGCGCTGACGACGGCCACGGGTTCGGCATCGGCGGGCACTTGTTGGCGAGCAGGTCGATCGTCGGCGGCGACAGCGGCAACCCCACTTGAGCAGCGGCTGCGGCAGCGCGCACGACGAGAGTCGGGTCCGGAGTCGGATCGACTCCGCGCGCGAGCACCACCTCGCCGTCCTGCTCGACGACACCCTCTGCGACCGGCTTGCGTTCCGCCTTCGGACGCCGCCGTAAGCTGCCCTCGACCGATCGCCACGTCACGTCACTCGCGTACGACACCGTGCGCGCAGCTTCGCTGATGGCGCGCAGCAACTCGTCTGCGTCGGCCATGCCAAGGCGAGCCGCAATCGCCTCTTGCTCCTGGGCAACCATGCGGGTCGTCGGTCGGCCCGCGACTTCCTGCAACGTGTCCCGGACGTCTATCAGCCGGCGATATGCCGCGCGCACCGGCGGTCCGGGGCCAGCGGCAACCCACGCAGCCGCGATCGCTTCGAGCGCGTGCACATCGCGAAGTCCGCCGCGCGCTTCCTTCAGGTCGGGCTCGAGCAAGAACGCCACCTCGCCGAGACGTTCGGCCCGTTCGCGCACCATGTCGTGGAGCTCCGGCAAGCGCTTCGATGCGCGCGAGCGCCACTGACCGAACGCGTGCTCGCGCAAGCGAGCAGTGAGATCGGGCACCCCGGCGATGTGCCGGGCGTGCAGCATCCCGAGGGCGGCCTTCATGTCGGAGTTTGCGACAGACACGGCGTCGGCGACCGTGCGTACCGAGTGGTCGAGCTGCCACCCGGCGTCCCAGATCGGATACCAGACCTGATCAGCGATCTGCACAACGTCGGACCGACCGTCGTGCAGCATCATGACGTCGAGGTCGCTACCCGGGCCAAGCTCGCTTCGCCCGTAGCCACCGACCGCGACCAGTGCCACGCCGTCGGCGTCCCCCAGCAGGTCGCGCAACCACGCGTCGGCCTGGGCTGTGCGTTCGGCTCTCAACGCACTGAGATCACGGGCCGAGTCGGCCGTCGGCTCCACACTTTCGTCGCTCTTGGATGCAGAGGCGACACCTTCTAGACGTGTCGCCTCTGCATCGTCAAGCGAGGGCACTGAACTCAGAGCGCACTGATTCCGCGCTCGCCAGTCCGAACCCGGATGACGTCATCGATCGGCACCGACCACACCTTGCCATCGCCGATCTTGCCCGTCTGGGCCGACTTGACGATGACGTCGAGAACGTCATCGGCGTCGCTCTCATCGACGAGCACCTCGATGCGTACCTTCGGTACAAGGTCGACTTCGTACTCCGCGCCGCGATACACCTCGGTATGGCCACGCTGGCGACCATATCCATTGGCTTCGCTGACCGTCATGCCAGTCACACCGAAGGTCTCCAGTGCAGCCTTGACGTCGTCCAGCTTGAACGGCTTCACGATCGCGGTAATCAACTTCATGTGCTCACCTTCTCACTCGTTGCAGCTGGCAGGTGTACGGACGTGTGCGATGTGCCAGAACCCGATGAACCAACGGTGTCGTACGCCGACTCGGCGTGCAGGTTGATGTCGAGACCCTCGAGTTCGACGTCGCGCGACACCCGCAGGCCCATGGTCTTGTCGATGACCAGAGCGATCACGAGCGTGACGACGAAGTCGTAGACGATGACCGAGCCGACTCCGAGAGCTTGTCGGCCCAACTGGGCAAACCCGCCGCCGTTGAACAAGCCGTTGTTCCCGCCGATCGTCGCGTCGCCGATAAGGCCGATCGACAGGGCCCCGATGATGCCACCGACCACGTGAACGGCGAAGACGTCGAGCGAGTCGTCGACGCGGGCCTTGAACTTGAGACCAACGGCGAGCGCGCAAACTGCGCCAGCCACGACGCCCAGGCCGATCGCACCGATCGGGGTAATGAATCCACAGGCGGGCGTGATGGCGACGAGGCCGGCCACGAGGCCTGACGCGGCACCGAGTGTTGTCGAGTGCCCGTCTCGGATCTTCTCCACGACGAGCCAGCCAAGCATTGCCGCGGCAGTCGCCACGACCGAGTTGATGAGCGCCCATCCGGCGACCGGGTCGGCGGCGAGTTCACTGCCTGCGTTGAACCCGATCCAACCGAACCAGAGCAATCCGGCGCCGAGCAGCACGAACGGCACGTTGTGCGGCCGCATCCGTTCAGTGGGCCAACCGATTCTCTTGCCGAGCACGAGTGTCAGCGCGATACCTGCGACACCTGCGTTGATGTGCACGACGGTGCCGCCTGCAAAGTCCTCAACGTGGTGTTGCGCCAACCAGCCGCCGCCCCACACCCAGTGGGCAATCGGTGCATAGACGCAGATCGACCACGCCGTAACGAAGACAACGAACGGGGCGAACTTCAGCCGGTCAGCGACCGCGCCGGTGATCAGTGCGGCCGTGATGATCGCGAAAGTGATCTGGAACGTCGCAATGACCGTGGTCGGGACGCCGTCACCCGAGCCCCACATGTCGGCGCCGTGATGCATGCCGACGAAGGTCGACGCACTGCCGATGAAGCCGCCGAGCTTGTCCGTGCCGAAGGCCAGGCTGAAGAGGTCGAGCACCCACAGCACGCTGACGATGCCCATACACACGAAGTTCTGCATCAAGATCGCCAGCACGTTCTTTGACCGGACCATGCCTCCGTAGAAGAAGGCGAGGCCCGGAGTCATCAGCAGCACCAGGGCCGTGGCGGCGAGCATCCACGCGGTATTGCCCCAGTTGAGACCGGTCTTGGGGTCCATTTCACTCCACTCGTCGGCAGGCGCTACGGACGACGTCGTTGTCGCTTAGTCGGCAGTAAGTTCGCGGACCGCGATTTCCGGAATGGCACCGTGGTGTTTCACGGGCATGAAGTTCGCCGCGAGCCCATTACGGGCGTGTAACAGGACCAGGCTGGGAGCGTTGTGGGCTAGGAGCCCAGCAGTGCGTCGACGAACGCCTCCGGCTCGAACGGTGCGAGATCGTCCGCACCCTCACCTAGACCGACAAGCTTGACCGGGACGCCCAGTTCGCGCTGTACCGAGATCACAATGCCGCCTTTGGCGGTGCCGTCGAGCTTGGTCAGGACAACGCCGGTGATCTCGACCACTTCAGCAAACACCCGCGCCTGCACGAGACCGTTCTGCCCCGTGGTCGCATCCAGCACCAGCAGCACTTCATCAACCGGTGTCTGCTTCTCGATCACCCGCTTGACCTTGCCGAGTTCGTCCATCAGGCCCGCCTTGGTGTGCAGGCGACCGGCCGTGTCGACGAGCACGGTGTCCACGCGCAAAGCGATGCCAGTCTTCACTGCATCGAAAGCCACCGATGCCGGGTCACCGCCCTCGGGACCGCGAACGGTCTGCGCACCGACCCGGCGTCCCCACGTCTCGAGCTGGTCGGCCGCGGCGGCTCGGAATGTGTCGGCGGCGCCGAGCACAACGGTCCGTCCCTCGGCGACGAGCAGGCGGGCGATCTTGCCGCACGTCGTCGTCTTGCCGGTGCCGTTGACGCCGACGACGAGCACGATCGCTGGACCGTCGCCGGGTGGACGCTGCGTCGCCAAGCTCCTGTCGAGGTCGGGGCCGACGAGTTCGAGGAGTCCTTCGCGCAAGAACGCCCTGGCGTCGGCCGCTGACCTCGTGCCCAGCACCTTTGCCTTCGTCTTGAGGGAGTCAACGAGCTCGTTGCTGGCACTCACGCCGACATCGGCGGTGAGCAGGAGGTCCTCGACCTCCTGCCACGTCTCGTCGTCGAGCGTGTCGCGCGACAGCAGTGCGAGCAGCCCTCGACCGAGCGTCGATTCGGACCGCGCGAGACGGGCGCGCAGCCTGACCAGCCGACCGGCGGCTGGTTCGGGTGTTTCGACGAGGTCTGGCTCAAGGACGGTCTCGTCGAGCGACTGGTCTGTCGGTGCCTGCGCTGCTGCAGTGGTAGGGGCGGTGGGCGGGGCTGGTCCGGGGCGTTTGGCCAGAATCGGGCGGCTCGTTGGCGGGGGGATCGATCGCCGACGGCTACTGCGGACAAAGAATGCGCCGCCTATCCCCGCGAGGACGACGATCGGAACAATGATCTCGAGGAACGTCTGCACGGCGCCAAGTCTCGCATTGGGTCACACTCGCCAAGGCTGCGGCGGTCTCCGGCCGGACGTTCACCCTGTGGATAACCCCGGTTAGCCGGCTGAGCGGCCGTACCCTCCGCCGGTGGGATATCGCCGGGGGACCGTTCTCTTCATGCTGCTGGGCGTCGCGTCGTTGGCCGCCTGCTCGGCCGACGTGAGCCATCCCAGCGCGCTCGCTGGTGCAAGTTCAGCGGCGCCGGACTCCCCCGCTGCGGTTAGCGCACCGGCCTCGCCATCCGCGAGCCCGGTCGGGTCTGCCCCCTCGGCGACAAGCCCAGCAATCAGCGGGACGCCGACCAGTGCCGGTCCTGCGAACGCTTCGCCACCGACGTCGGCGGATGTCATTGCGATGAACGTCCGCGCGACAGCTCGCGCCTACATCGACGACTTCAACATCGCGTTAGCGACCGGCGACGTCACAAAGATCGAAGCTTTGACGTCGCCCGCCTGCGGATGTCGTGCACTCGTCAACGAGATCAAGCAGATGGCAGTCAAAGGCGAGCGATACGACGGCGTGGTCTTCACAATCAAATCCATCGACGTTACGTCCCTTGCCGCCGGCGCAAGTGGCGACGTGAAGTACGCGATCTCGGCTGGCCGCATTCTCGATGCCGCCGGCACGGAGTTGAATCCAACGATCCCGAGGCCCGACGAAGAGAACGACCTCTTCATCACAAGTTCAAACGGCCACTGGATGGTCCAACAGAGCTATCTATTGGGCGGGCACGACCGATGACTCGCCGACTTCTAGCTGCCTGGCTCACCGTGTTCGCTTGCGCAGCGTTCACGTGCAGCTCAGTGGCCGCAGGCACGAGTGCGATGGCACAGCCGCCCGGCAGCGCCTCACCGGCAGGGCTGAACGGTGTTGCGAATGTCGACGCCGCGAGTGGAGCAACTGCACCTACGCCCGCGGCTGCGCCTGCGCCGGTACCTGCGGCCGTGCCTGTCGGCACTACTGGCGTTGGAGGCGACGGTGATAACGGCACCGTGACTGGCACCGGGAACCAAGGTGGTGGTGCTGGAATTGGCACCCAAGGCGGCGGCGGGACCAACAACTGCATCGGTTGCACCTACCTCTGGGTCGCGTTCTGCGATCCCGCACTCGCGAATGCGGGCTGCGGCGCGACTGCCTGCCCAGCGGGGTTCCTGATGGAAACCCTGATGATTACTGATCCCCGCCTGCCTGCGCCCACCGCTGGCCGAAGTGAGTGTCGATCTCCGAGTGGCGCCACCCCTGCCCAGGTACGACGGGCAGCTTTCGACGAGTTCTCGCAACTTCTGACAACTGCGCATCCGAGCCAGCAACCTGCAGGAAGCGGAGTCGTGAACCTGCCCACCCTGTTCTCGACGAACACACCCGTCGTCCAAGTGTTCAACGAGACCTTGCTCGGCGTGCAGGTGACGCTCAACGTTGACGCGTCATGGACTTGGGACTTCGGCGATGGCATGACTTTGACCAGCACCGATCCCGGCGGCGCGTATCCGATCACGTCGTTGAGCCATGTCTACCTCGTGTCCGGCAGCTATGTGGTCAGCCTGACGACTAACTGGACGGGCACGTTCTCGATGGCCGGCGGACCAGCCGCGGTGATCCCGGGCGGCCCGATCCCGAGAGCTAGCCTGCCGTTCCCGCTAGAGGTTCACGAGGCGCACAGCGTCCTCGTCACTGGCACAGGCATCCTCTAGCCACCGCGGTCGAAACTCGTTAGCGCCGATGAACGAGGATCAGACCATGGAACTCGAAGACCTGCGACTTGCGGTGTACCGCACCTTCGCTGCCACTGGTCACGCGCCGACTATGGCAATGCTCGCCGAGCAGCTAGGCACTAACAGGGCAGAGGTCAAGTCCGGACTCGAGATGCTCGCGCACAACCGCCACGTCGTGCTCAACAATGACGACGACATCGTGATGGCACACCCGTTCTCTGCAGTCCCTCTCCGGTTCGCGGTGATGGGCTCGACGACGTTGTGGTGGGGCGGTTGCGCATGGGACTCCTTCGCCTTGCCTCAGCTCGTGCACGAACTGGAGCCAATGCTGGTCGCGACCAGATGCCCGGCTTGCGACACCCCGCATGCATGGAACGTAGGCGTAGAGCAGCCGCCACAAGGCGACCAGGTCGCGCACTTTCTGGTTCCGGCCGCACACATGTGGGATGACGTCGTCCACACGTGTGGCAACCAGCGCATCTTCTGCTCACCTACGTGCGTCGATCAGTGGCTCGAGCGAACAGGACAGACTCGCGGCTACATCATGGATCTCGCAGCGTTATGGAGACTCGCGGAGCATTGGTACGAAGGACGACTCGACTACGGCTACATCCGCCGCGAGCCGGCCGCGGCCGCAGACTACTTTCGAAGCGTCGGATTCACCGGCTCATTTTGGGGGGGTTCGGTATGAGCACCGCTTTCCTGCTGACGTCATTGATCATCGTCGCCACGCCCGGCACTGGCGTCCTGTACACGATCGCCGCGGGCTTGGCTCGCGGCAGACGTGCGAGCATCGTTGCCGCGTTCGGATGCACGCTGGGGATCGTTCCGCACCTGGCTGCCGCGATCACCGGAACTGCCGCATTGCTGCACGCCAGCGGAGTGGCCTTCGAAACCGTCAAGATCCTTGGCGTCGGCTACTTACTGTACATGGCGTGGTCAACCTGGAGAGACAAAGGCGTGCTCACGATCAACGCGCAAGACGAACCAAGATCGGCGATACACGTCGTTCGCTCTGCTGTGCTCGTCAACCTGCTCAATCCCAAGCTGACGATCTTCTTCTTCGCTTTCCTACCTCAGTTCGTGCCCAGCCATAGTTCGCACACCGTGCCCACGATGCTGATGCTCAGCGGGGTATTCATGGCGATGACCTTCATCGCGTTCGCCGTGTACGGCATTTTCGCTGCGGGCGCACGCGAGCACTTGATTGGCCGCCCCCACATCATCAAGCGCATTCGACGAGTCTTCGCAGTCTCGTTCGTAGCCCTCGGCGCAAAGCTCGCAACAGAATCTCGCTAATGCCTCCGCAGCGAGCAGCCTAGTTTCGCCACGAGTCAGCCGGGTTTGGCCACGAGGACTGCGACCGCATTTGCCAACGAGTTAGGGCGCATCGACTCCTTTGCACCGCGTTCAGCTGAACGCGGCGATGTGAAGTGCGCCGACCTAAACGTGTCGGTGGGCGTGTGTAGCGTGCGGGCATGGAACTCGCCGATTCGTCTAGTGCGCCAAATCGTTCACTGCATGAGTTGCCGGTCGATGAGCTCGGTAAACGCGTCGTCGATCTCGCTGGGCGGATCGCGGCGTCAACGTCGCGATTTTTGGTGCTGGTCGCGCAGTTCGATGCTCGGCAGGGCTACCTCTCCTTCGCGTTAGCGTCGACAGCCCAGTGGCTTTCCCACGCGTGTGGGCTCACGCACCGCACCGCAGTCGAACACGTCCGGGTCGCCCGGTCACTTCGGCACTATCCGCGGCTGGCCGAGGAGAGGGGCGCGGGCCGGTTATCGTTTTCGCAGGTCCGCGCGATCAGCCGCCTCGACCAGCCCGACGAACATGCACTGGTGGAGGATCTGATCGAGGTCGCCCAGTACGGCACGGCAGCCCAACTCGAGGTCGTCGTGCGCGGGTTGCGCACCGTCGACCACAACGACAAAGACACCGACCCGGGCGAATACCTCAAACACTGCTGGACCGACGATAGCCGCTGGCAACTAACCGCACGCCTAGACCCCGAGCGCGGCGCCCTGCTGGGTGCGGCGATCGACGCGATCATGCAACGCGACGACCGCAGCCCCACTGACGCGCTCACGCGACTCGCTGAGATCGGCCTCGCCGCCCTGGCCGACACGAAGAACCCGACCCGAGAGTTACGCGGTGACGAACGCGCCGCGGTCGTCATCCACCTCGGTGCTGCGCGGGTGCCGTCGCGTTCCGCTGAACGCGACCCCGGCGATGCGTCGTGCGACCCGAACGAGATGCCTGTCCCGCGTTCAGCTGGACGCGACCCCGATGATGCGCCGCTCGTTGGCCGTCCCTACGCGCGGATCGCGAGCGGACCGGGTCTTCCCGACCGGGTCGTACTGCGACTGATGTGCGAGGGCCGCATCCGCACCGTCATTAGCGACAGTGCCACCAACGTTCTCGACGTCGGACGCTCCCATCGCTTGGTCACCGATCGCCAATACCGGGCGCTAATGGCACGTCAGCACAGCACATCGACGCCCAGCTAACGCAGACACCCGGCCCCTCGAAGACGAACACACAGGGCTAGCCGCTGATGCCGCCACCTCAAAGTGGGACGGACAACGACTCGAACGCCGCTACGCCATCAGCGTGCTAGCCCAACGACGACAACTCGCTCGGTGACTATGCATTCCTTCAACACTGCGGCGGCAATTCGGTCGACGTCGTTCGCGACTCAGTCGCCGATGTAGTCCGCCAAAGCAGTCATGGATCCCACCGCAGCGAACAAGGGCTTGCGCACATCGCGATGCCAACGGGCGCCAGGTTTGCCGCGTCAAAGCCAGTTGCTTGCCATCTCCATTACAGCTGCGGCTACGGTGTGCGGGTCGGTCAGCATGTACAAGTGGTTGCCGGCCAGATGTGCGGTCGGCCAGCCTCGCAAGGTTGCGTCGGCGGCTCCCTTGTCGTAGGGCCGATCGAACCAGATTGGACATCCCCCAAAACCGTGGAGGCATGCGCTATGAGGAGTAGTCATGCCAGAGAATCGACGGAAGTTCGATGCGGAGTTTCGGGAAGGCGCGGTGCGGATTGTCCGGGAGACCGGGAAGCCGATCGCGCAGGTCGCCCG
>DATCFU010000079.1:0-2151 GCA_036509315.1 Acidothermaceae bacterium | reverse complement strand
CGAAAACCGGCCAGGAACCCAACAGCCGGAAGACGTCGCGGCCGGGACGACCGATCCGGGGCGCCTGGACTTGCTGCGGACCCAACTCAGCGAAGCACTACGGCGCTACGACGGCATGCGCGCGCAGGACCTGTTCGATGCGTTACTGGCCGAGTTCACCCTCAACGCGGTGCTTCGCGACGTCGTGTTGCCCTGCCTTAGTTCCATCGGTGACGCGTGGGCCCGCGGCGACATGACCGTTGCCGAGGAACACTTCGCCAGCCAACTTATCCGCGAGCGACTCCTCGCGTTGACCAGAGACTGGGACCGCGGACGCGGGCCCAGGGCACTCCTCGCCTGCCCCTCCGGCGAACGCCACGACATCGGCCTGATCTGCTTCGGCATCGTTGTGTCCCGCAACGGCTGGCGCGTTACCTTCCTCGGGCCAGACACACCCATCAGCGCGCTCATCGCAGCCGTCTCCGTGCTCGAGCCCGACCTGATAATCCTGTCCGCCACCGTCGAGAAATGGTTTGTCTCCATCACCTCGCCACTGCGCGCCTTGGCCTCCGAACATGAAGTGCTTATCGCCGGCCCCGGGGCCACCTCACGTGTCGCGCGAGCAACCGGCGCCACCGTCCTAGACGTTGGCCCGGTCGCCGCCGCCCTGCACATCGCCAGCCGCCTGCTGTAAGCGGCCGCCGCACACAACCACCAGCTGATCGGACCGGCACCGCGATCCGCAGACGTTGCGCCGATCGCCGCGGACGCGCCTGAGTGGGTCTGTCACGTTCACCCAGTACAGGTTGGGCTGCGGATTCAGCCGCTGAGTTCGGGGTACGACGAAGCCTCGACCTCGCCGCGGTCGCCACCGCCGACAGCGGGCCCACGCAGTCGACGTCAACCGCTGCCGCACCCTCAGCGACTGACAACAAAGACGCTCACGACGGCGGATACGGTTCCGCGGTGAGCAACCGCGCCAGGTGAGCAGCGTTGGCCGCCAATGTCTTAGTCGCCGCCCCGGTGGTGTCCGGTTTGGGTCCAGCGTCGACGTAGTCGACCTTCTGCATCGCCTCACCTACCCAGTAGGTCGAGGCCGCCGCCGAGATGGTGAACCCGACATCGTTGAGGGCTTGGAGGACCTCCGCGGTCACGTGGTGCGCTCCGTCCTCGTTTCCCACGACCGCCACTGCAGCGACTTTGCCGAAGGTCAGCGGGCGGCCACGCTGGTCCTTTTCCGACAGCTCAGCGTCGAGCCGCTCGAGCACCATCTTGCACACACTGGACGGCTGTCCCATCCAGATCGGTGTCGCAAGGATCAGAACGTCGGCGGCCAGCAGCTTGGTACGGATCGCCGGCCAACCGTCGTCGGGCCCTTCATCGGTGGAAACACCGAACTTGACCCCGTGGTCCACGACACGGACGAACTCGCCATCCACGTCGTGATCAGACAACGCGGCGATGACCTGCGCGCCCAGCAGCTCCGAACTCGACGCCGCCGGCGATGCCTTCAACGAACAGCCGAGCACTAGCGCGCGCAGGGTCGCCATCGTTTCGTTCTCCCTTGTGATCGAGGGGTCGGCCGTTTCACGGGCTCTACCCGCAGGCGGCGCCGCGAAGCCGATTCGGGGACGCCGGTCGGCACGGGCTCATCGTTGATTGTTTGCCGCGCGCCAACGGGCTCTTGGGTGGGCCGGCCGAGGGTATGGGCGAGTTATGACTTCGTCCTCCCCGGCGTTGCTCCGGCAGCGACTCCATCGGGCAGCGCAGATCGAGGACGCGGTGAACCGGATCGTGGCACGGTTGCTCCGCCGACGCGGTTGGCGGCCGAGGGTCCTGGGCTACTGCGGCTACGGCACGTCGGGCCGGGTCCGGGTGTTGGGACGTGTTTTGCTCGCGCCGCCGCGTAGCCGGCAGCGCGACCTGCAGTCCATCAGGGGATGGCGCAGGTTTCTCGCGATCACCGCGCCAGGCGTCCCGGTCGTCATCGAGGTCGGCAACTCCCGGCATCGGGTCACAACCGCGCGTGGTGGCTATATCGACGCGGTCCTTCCCGCTCGTCTGGAACCCGGATGGTCACAGGTGGAGTTGATCGTTGAGGACTCCGAGCCAACGCCGGCGCCCGTACGGATCGTCGGCAACGGCCCACACATCGGCATCATCAGCGACATC
>DATCFU010000078.1:0-14411 GCA_036509315.1 Acidothermaceae bacterium | reverse complement strand
GGCCACCGCGGCCGCGACGCTGGCGGTCGCACTGATCAAGGGCACCACGCCCACTGGTCTGACGACGTCGAACGACCCGCAGGGCAAGCGCAGTGTTCCGTCCATCCTGCTCAAGCCAGAACTGATCACGATCGCCAACGTCGGCGACCCGATCAAGTCCGGCGCGGTCCCGTACGCGTCAGTCTGCACCGGCGCGTTCGTCGCAGCCTGCACCAAGGCTGGGATCGCGGCTTCCTAAGCCCTGATCCCGGAGAACGTCCGGTGGCGTGGTCGGTGAACCCGGCCACGCCACCGGTTCCTTTGTCTGCGAACCCTGCCTGTCACCAGATGCACGACTGATGTGGCTGCATGCTCGCCTAAGCGCATGCAGCGGTCTATCTTGGCGACGTCCAGCCGTTCGGCCTTAAATCAGAGGGGCTCATGGTGGCCGATTCGCCCATCCTCGCGCTGCGAGGGATAAACAAAAGCTTTGGCGCGATCCAGGTGCTGCACAGCGTCGACTTCAACGTGTTTCCTGGTGAAGTGATGGCGCTCGTCGGTGACAACGGCGCCGGCAAGTCGACCCTCGTCAAGTGCGTCGGCGGCATCTACCCGGTCGACTCCGGAGAGTTCCTGTTCGAGGGGTCCCCGATCTCGATCCACGGGCCGCGTGACGCCGCCGCGCACGGCGTCGAGATCGTGTATCAGGACCTCGCGCTGTGCGACAACCTCGACATCGTCCAAAACATGTTTCTCGGTCGCGAGTTGCGACGTCCGATTTTCAACACGCTCGATGAGCCGGCGATGGAACGTCGTAGCCGCGACACCCTTGCAGGGTTGTCGGTACGCACCGTCAAGTCTGTTCGCCAACTCGTCTCGAGTCTCTCCGGAGGTCAGCGGCAGTCGGTTGCGATCGCCAAAGCTGTCCTCTGGAACAACAAGGTCGTGCTGCTCGACGAGCCCACTGCAGCGCTCGGTGTTGCCCAGACCCGCCAGGTCCTCGACCTCGTTCGGCGACTGGCCGACAGCGGCCTTGGCGTGGTGCTGATTTCTCACAACATGAACGATGTGATGGAAGTCGCTGACCGCATCACCGCGCTGTTCCTAGGTCGCGTGGCCGCGGAGGTCAAACGCATGGATGTGACGTACACACAAGTGGTTGAGCTCATCACCGCCGGTCGCACCGGTTCGATCGGGCTCCAGCCCGCAACTGCCGAAGAAAGCGCGTGAGGCCGCAATGAGCGAACAAGGCACGGGGGCCCCCGGAAGCGAAGCGGGCCCGAGCGCGGCTGACCTGCCGGCCAGCGGTGGCATCACTGCGACAATTTCCGACGAGGCGGTCGCCCAAGCATTCAGCGGCGACCTTGGCTCCGTCACCTTGATGGATTCCGCCCGCGCCTATATCGCCAAGGTGCGTGGCGGCGACCCGGGTGCGCTGCCCGCGCTGTTCGGCCTTGTCGTGCTGGTTCTCGCTTTCCGGAGCCTCAGCAACCAATTCCTCACGGTTGGAAACCTGGCGAACCTCACCGGTCAGGCCGGCCCGACGATTTTCATTGCGATGGGCCTCGTCTTCGTCCTCCTCCTGGGCGAGATCGACCTGTCCGCCGGTACGGCCGCGGGCGTGTGCGCCATGATGATGGGGCTCGCCTATGCCCACAACGGAAACATCGAGGGCTACGTCAAGGGCGGCAGCTACGGCGCGATTGTCATCGTGCTGGTGCTCGCACTGGTGATCGCAGTGTTGGGCCGACTGTGGCTCGCCGTACCGATGGTCGTGCTGGGCCTAGCCATTGTCTTGACGCACGCCGGCGGACACATCTGGATCGCGATGTTCCTCGCGCTGGCCACCGGCACCGCAATTGGCTGCATCACCGGGTTCTTGGTGGCAAGGGTCGGTATCCCGTCATTCATCGTGACGCTGGCGTTCTTCCTGGCGTGGCAGGGCGTCATCATCTCGTTCGCGGGGAAGGCCGGCGCCATCCCGATGGGCAACGCCTACCCCGTGAACGCGCTCGCGCATCAGACGGTGAACCCCACGCTCGGCTGGACACTGCTGGTCATATTCGTCGGCGGTTACGCTGCATTTACCTTGTTCCGGTCGGTTCGTCGCCGGGCTCAGAAGCTATCCGCTGAACCACTCACATTGGTCCTCGTGCGCATTGCCGTGCTCGCGGTCGTCGGCATCGTCGCCGTCTACTACCTCAACCAGAACCGTCAGTTCAACAAGGGGGCTAAGCCCATCCTCGGCATGCCGTGGGTGGTGCCGCTCATCCTGGTGGTACTCGTTGCGATGACCGTGCTTCTCACAAAGACGCGGTTCGGCCGATACCTCTACGCGGTTGGCGGCAACGCTGAAGCTGCGCGCAGGGCAGGTATCGACGTCCGCCGGATGCGGATCGCTGCATTCGCGCTCTCGACGACCCTGGCCGCCATCGGTGGCATAGCGCTAGCCTCCTTCGACGGCGGCGTGCCGCTCGACATCGGTGGTGGCAACACCCTGCTGTATGCCGTTGGTGCCGCAGTCGTCGGCGGCGTGTCGCTGTTTGGTGGCCGCGGCCGCATTCGCGACGCCGTCATCGGCGGCACGGTGATCTCGATCATCCCCAACGGCCTCGGGCTC
This sequence comes from Acidothermaceae bacterium, assembly GCA_036509315.1. Classification (GTDB taxonomy): domain Bacteria; phylum Actinomycetota; class Actinomycetes; order Acidothermales; family Acidothermaceae; genus PALSA-607. Next base: position 11,812 of record DATCFU010000078.1, on the reverse strand, counting down.
AAGCCCAACTTGAACGCCGCCTATCAGTACATCGTCACCGGCGCCTTCTTGCTGCTCGCGGCTGCCGTTGACGCCTACGGTCGACGTCGCGCGGCGAAGTGACACTTCGACGTCACGATCGACAGCCGAGATAGCGGACTGCTGCCCCTCATGCCCACCCCATCCGGAGCGACGCAAGACGAGATCAGACGCCGCAACGTCAGCACGTTGCTGCGGCACGTCCACGTCGAAGGTCAGCTGTCACGCGCACAGCTGACCTCCCGGATGGGACTGAACCGCAGCACGATCAAGGCCCTGGTCGAAGACCTGTCCTACGCCGGTCTCGTCGCGGAGACCATTCCGGAGACGGGCCTTCGGGCCGGCCGGCCCTCGCACCTTGTCGGGCCGCGATCCGACACCGCTTACGTACTCGCCGCGAACATGGGCGTCGACACCGTGACAGTTGCCGCCATCGGGCTCGGCGGAGTCATCAACGCGCGGGGCGAATACCGGCTACCGGGACCCGGCGTCGATCACGACACCGTGATCGAACGGCTTGCCGCCGAGCTGCGAAATCTGCAGAAGGCGGTCGCACCCGGGAGCTGGCTTGCCGGTGTCGGTATCGGGGTGCCAGGAGCCGTGCGCCGCGCGGACGGCTATGTCGAGTTCGCCCCGAACCTCGGGTGGCGCGGCGTGCCCTTCGGTGAGCTGCTGTCGGCGCGCCTTGGCCTGCCGGTGCAGACGCACGTTGGCAACGACGGCGACCTCGGTGGGCTCGCCGAACACGTGCGCGGCGCCGGTCGCGGCATCGGCGACCTCATCTACCTCGCCGGCGAGGTCGGAATCGGCGGCGGCATCGTGATCGACGGGCGGATCCTCACCGGAGCACATGGCTACGGTGGCGAGCTCGGCCACATGATGGTGAACCCGGAGGGCCGGCCGTGCCGCTGCGGCAGCCGGGGTTGCTTTGAAACCGAGGCGGGCGAGGATGCCGTGCTCGTCGCGTGCGGGCGCACCGCGGGCGGCGGCCGAGCGGCGCTCGTCGAGGTGTTCGCCGCCGCGAGCCACGGCGAGAAGCGAGCCCTCGAAGGCCTGCAGAGCATCGCGGTATGGGTCGCACGAGGCCTGACGAGCCTGGTGAACATCCTCAATCCAGACGTCGTGATCCTCGGGGGTCCGTTGTCATCGCTGTTCTTCCTGACCGGTGACCGGATCAAATCCGAGATGGATTCGATGTCGACGTTTGCCGGCCGCTCGGGCGTTCGACTGCTTCAGCCCGGCCTCGGCGAAGACTCGAGTCTGCTCGGAGCGGCCGAGCTGGCCTTCGAGCCATTGCTCGACGACCCGGTCGAGGCCTGGTCACGGCGAGCCAGCTGACCGATCTGTGCGCGTTCGCCTCTCACGGAACGCACCTCGCCTGTCGATAGTGCGGGTATGGCGAAATCGCGCACGGATGTACAGCAGCAGGTAGCCGACCTGCTCCTGATCGCCAAGCGATCCCTCGGGCTTAGCGTCTCGTTTCTGAGCCGCCTGGACGGGACGACTCAACACCTTGAGGTCGTCGAGTCGTCCGTGCCGTTCCTGTTCCAAGAAGGCAACAAGCAGATACAAGCGACCTCGCTGTGCCAGGCCATCCTTGACAAGAAGCTGCCTGCCGTCATCCCTGACCTCAAGGCGTTTCCCGTAGCGATGAAGTTGCCGGCGGCCCGGCTCCCCCGGATCCGCAGTTACGTATCCGTCCCGGTGCGACTAAGCGACGGCACGTTGTACGGCACGTTCTGCGCGGCCGGGCTGACCTCCGACAAAGGACTCACCAAGCGCGATCAGTCCCTGATGGAGGTACTCGCGCACGCCGCTGCGGTCATCATCGAGCCGGACGTTCGAGATCGCGCCCGCAGCGCCGAGATTGCCCAACGGCTCGCGCCAGTCCTGGCGACCGGCGGGCCTGCGGTCGTCCTGCAGCCGATCGTTGACCTTGCGACCGGGCAACGCGTCGGCGCGGAAGCGCTCAGCCGGTTCCCACTCCAGTGGGGCAAGCCGCCGGACGTGTGCTTCGCGGAAGCGCACAGCATCGGGCAGGGTGATCGCCTGGAGTTGTTGGCGCTGCAACGCGCTGCCGATTACCTCGATGAGGTCAGCGGCTACGTGTCTATGAACGTCTCACCAGGCACCCTTCTCACTCCCCAATGCACCGAACTGCTCGCCGAGTTCCGGCTCGAACGAGTGCTGCTTGAGCTCTCCGAGCACGACCAGGTCGTCGACTACGACGCGCTTATGGTTGTTCTCGATCCACTGCGCGCAGCCGGCATGCGCCTGGCGATCGACGACGTGGGTGCTGGCTTCTCGTCACTTCGACACATCCTGCTGACCACCCCGGACGTGATCAAGCTCGACCGCAGCATCGTCGATGGCGTTAGTTCCGACCCGGTGCTGAGGTCGCTCGTCCGCTCACTCGTCGATTTCGCCGAAGGCTGCGAGGCGAGCGTTGTTGCCGAGGGCGTTGAGACAGCGGCGGACGCAGAAATCCTTCGCACCGTCGGCGTCGACTACGGCCAGGGCTGGTACTACGGGCGCCCCGGGCCGGCGGCTGATCTTGGCGCGGCGGCTGGGATTCCTGTCGGTGCTTCGCGGCCACCAAATGTCGGTGCTTCGCGGCAAAGTAGGGCGTATGACGATTTCACTTCACGGTCTGCGCACCGTGATCTATCCAGCACCTGACCTCATTGCCGCCACCGCTTGGTGGAGCGAGCTGCTCGGCGTCCGTCCATATTTTGAAGAGCCCTTCTATGTGGGGTTCGAGCAAGCGGGCTACGAGCTCGGCCTGCTTCCGACCGCAGACCCCGCCGATGGCGCCCTGACGTATTGGGGCGTTGACGACGTGGCTGGGGCGATGGCGCAAGCGACCGAACTCGGCGCCGTCGAGCACGCGCCGGCCACTGATGTCGGTGACGGGATTGTGACCGGCAGCGTCCGCACACCAGGTGGCGCGATCCTCGGGCTCATTTACAACCCGCACTTCCACGCGAAGTAGCTGCGCTATTGAACGTCGTAGCGCTACTTGACGAACTGGCCGACCGCGATCGCCGCGAACAGGAGCGTCAAGTAGGTGATCGACAGGTGGAAGAGTCGCATGGGCTTGGGATCCTCGCCGGCCCTTGTATGTGCCGAGAGTCGATGCGCCTCGACCAGGAACCAGGCACCTAGCACGACGGCCGCGACGAGGTAGAGCAGTCCGGCATGCCCGACAGGCACGAGCAGGAACGACACCGCAACCATCAGGTAGGAGTAGCCGACAATCTTTCGCGTGACGGTTTTCGCATCGGCAACGACCGGAAGCATCGGCACGCCAGCCGCGGCGTAGTCGTCGCGGAATTTCATCGCCAGCGCCCAGAAATGCGGGGGCGTCCAGGCGAAGATCACCGCGAACAGGACGACGGCGGGCCAGCCGACTCCCCCGGTGACGGCCGACCACCCGATCAAGACCGGGAAGCAACCTGCCGCGCCGCCGATGACGATGTTCGACGGGGTCCGACGCTTCAAGCCGAGGGTGTAGACGAAGACGTAGAACAGGATCGCTGCGTCGGCCAGCAGCGCAGATGGCCAGTTCACGGTAAAGCCAAGAACCAAGGTCGCAACGACGCCGAGCGCGATGCCGAATCGCAATGCTTCGGCGGGCCGCACGAGAGCACGAGCGAGGGGACGGCGGGACGTGCGCCGCATCACTTTGTCGATGTCGCGATCGACGAAGCAGTTGATCGTGTTTGCGCTGCCCGCGGCGAAGGTGCCGCCTACCAGAGTGGCGACGATCAGCCACCACGAGGGCAGGCCGCGGCGAGCCAGGATCATCGCCGGCACAGTGGTCACGAGGAGCAACTCGATGATGCGAGGCTTGGTCAAAGCGACATAAGCCCTGACCATTTGGCGAGCCGGCCGGCGTCCGGTCCCAGCTCCCGGCAGGGTCTGCGCCAGTACGGTCACGAGACCACCTCTACCGACGCGCAGTGCACAACGTCCATCCTACTGAGCACCCACCCGCACGCTTGGTCCTGGGCTGTACGGGGCAGACCGATGCAGCTCTACCGGACGGCAGCAGCATCGGTAGGGTGACAGTCAAATCCCGTCAAGAGGAGCAGTGACGACGCCCATGGCGAATCACCAGGCGGGCGGCGGTTCCGGCGCCGTCGAATGGTCGGACATCGACGCGAAAACCGTTGATGTCATCCGGGCGTTAGCGATGGACGCCGTCGAAGCCGCGGGGTCAGGACACCCCGGCACGGCGATGAGTCTCGCGCCGGCAGCCTTCCTGCTGTTCCAGCGCTTGTTGCGCCACGATCCGACCGAGCCAGGCTGGCTCGGGCGCGATCGTTTCGTGCTGTCGTGCGGCCACTCGAGCCTCACGTTGTACATCCAGCTCTATCTGTCTGGCTACGGCTTGACCCTCGAAGACATCAGCTTGCTGCGCACGTGGGGCAGCCTCACCCCAGGCCACCCCGAGCACGGTCACACCCTCGGTGTCGAGACGACGACTGGTCCGCTCGGTCAAGGCGTCGGCAACGCCGTCGGCATGGCGATGGCAGCACGGCGCGAACGCGGGCTCTTTGATCCCGACGCCGCTCCTGGTGAGAGCCCATTCGACCACCACATCTACTGCTTCGCATCAGACGGCGACCTCGAGGAAGGCGTGAGCGGCGAAGCGTCGAGCATTGCCGGCACCCAGCGACTCGGCAACCTGACACTGCTTTGGGACGATAACCACATCTCGATCGAGGACGACACGAACATCGCCTTCACCGAGGACACGGTTGCCCGCTACGCCGCTTACGGCTGGCACGTGCAGCTCGTCAAGTGGCTTGACGACGACGGCTCGTACGTCGAGAACGTTGGCGCGTTGAATGATGCGTTCCTCGCCGCCCAGCAGGTGACGGATCGGCCATCGTTCATCGCGCTACGCACAATCATCGGCTGGCCATCGCCGAACAAGCAGAACACCGGCAAGGCCCACGGTTCCGCACTTGGTGCGGAGGAGGTCGCGCTCACCAAGGTCGTCATGGGTATGGATCCGGAGAAGAAGTTCGATGTTCCTTCAGATGTCCTTGACCACGCTCGCGACGTCATCGCCCGCGGGCAGGCGCTGCGAGCGAAGTGGCAGGAAAGCTATGACGCATGGGCGGCCGCCAACCCCGACGCCCTCGCGCTTCTCGAGCGGATGTCGCGACGCCGGTTGCCCGACGGCTGGGAGGCTGCGCTGCCGGTGTTCGAACCGAACGCGAAAGGCATCGCAACGCGCGCCGCCTCGGGCAAGATCCTCAGTGCCATCGCGCCGATTCTGCCCGAGCTCTGGGGCGGTTCTGCCGACCTTGCGGAGAGCAACAACACGACTCCCGAGGGCCAACCGTCGTTCCTGCCCGAGGATCGCCAGTCGAAGGCTTTCCCGGGCGGCCCTTATGGCCGGGTGCTCCATTTCGGCATTCGCGAGCACGCGATGGGCGCGATCCTGAACGGCATCGCTTTGCACGGTGGTACGCGCCCCTACGGTGGCACATTCCTCACGTTCAGCGACTACATGCGAGGTGCGGTCCGCCTCGCCGCCATCATGAAGTTGCCAGTCACCTACGTCTGGACGCACGACTCGATCGGGCTTGGCGAAGACGGGCCCACGCACCAGCCGATTGAACAGCTCGCTGCGCTGCGGGCCATTCCCGGCCTGGATGTGGTTCGGCCGGCCGATGCCAACGAGACTGCGGTCGCGTGGCGCACGATCCTGGAGAACGTCGACCGCCCTGCGGGCCTCGTATTGAGCCGGCAGAATCTGCCCATTGTCGATCGCACCGTCTTGGCATCAGCCGAGGGAGTAGCGAAGGGCGCCTACATCCTCGCCGACGCAAGCTCCGGCAAGCCTGAGGCGATCCTGATCGCCACCGGTAGTGAGGTGTCGATCGCGATCGCGGCGCGCGAGCTACTCGAGGCACAAGGGATGCCGACCAGGGTGGTGTCGATGCCCTGCCAGGAATGGTTCCTCGAGCAGGACCTCGCTTACCAACAACTCGTCTTGCCACCTGACGTCAAGGTTCGAGCGTCCATCGAGGCGGCAGTCACGATGGGTTGGCGTGACTTCGTCGGCGACCATGGGGAAGCGCTCGGCCTCAATCACTACGGCGCGAGCGCCCCAGGCCCAATCCTCTTCGAGCAGTTCGGCCTGACCCCCGACCGGCTAGTGGCTGCCGTGCATTCGAGCCTGTCGAAGGTCGGCGGCACCAAGGGCGCCACCACAGGCAACTAGCCACCCACAGCAGCTAAGCGGCATGTCGAAACGCAAGCAACACATTGCTCAACTAACAGAGCTCAACCAAATGCAAGCATGGGAGCAACTCATGGCATCCGATACCGATCCGCTCGGCCAACTCAGTGCTGCCGGCGTCGCCGTCTGGCTCGACGATCTCAGTCGGGAGCGACTGCGCACTGGCAATCTCGGCGACCTGATCCGCGACCGGCACGTCGTCGGCATCACAACCAATCCGACGATCTTTCAGAAGGCGATCAGTGGCGCCGATGCGTACGTCACCCAACTCCACGATCTTGCGACCCGGGGGGTCGACGTCGGGGAAGCCCTTCGGCTGATCACGACGTTCGATGTGCGATGGGGTTGCGACGTGCTGCGGCCGGCCTACGACGCCAGCAACACAGTTGACGGCCGGGTGTCGATCGAAGTTGACCCGCGAATCTCCGGCGATGCAACGAAAACGATCGCCGAGGCCCGTTCGCTGTGGTGGATGGTCGACCGCCCGAATCTGTTCATCAAGATTCCGGCCACGGTGGCTAGCCTGCCCGCGATCAGCCAGGCATTGGCCGAGGGCATCAGCGTCAACGTCACGCTGATCTTTTCTCTCGATCGCTACGAGAAGGTCATCGATGCATTCTTCGACGGTCTCGAGCGAGCGCGGGCTGCCGGACTCGACCTCGCAGCGATCGGCTCGGTCGCGTCGTTCTTCGTTTCCCGGGTCGATACCGAGATCGACAAGCGGCTCGACAAGATCGGCACCGCCGACGCCAGCGCACTGAAAGGTAAGGCCGCTGTCGCGAATGCGCGACTCGCCTACAAGCTGTACGAAGAAAGATTCGCTTCGGAGCGTTGGGCCTCGCTCGCGGCGTCCGGCGCCAAGGTACAGCGGCCGCTCTGGGCATCGACGGGCGTCAAGGATCCCGCGTACGAAGACACGATGTACGTCGTCGACCTTGTCGCCGACCACACCGTCAACACAATGCCCGAGCCAACCTTGCAGGCAGTGCACGACCACGGCGTCATCGAGGGCGACACCATCCGCGGTCACTATGTCGAGGCACAAGGCGTGCTCGACAAACTCGCTGCCGTCGGCATCGACTATGACGACGTCGTGCGCACTCTTGAAGAAGACGGTGTCGAGAAGTTCGAGGTTTCATGGACCGACCTCATCGCCGCCGTTCATAAAGCACTCGACGAGAAGGCAGGAAGTTGAGCGGCATGAAGGAACCTTCCCTCACCACAGAGTCCGGCGGCGTCACGGTAACGATCGATGGCACCGATCTCGTCATGGCTGCCCGCAATGCGACGACTACGTTGATCGATGCAGGCGTACCCAAGAGCCTGGTCAACAAGGACCCGAACCTGTGGGGCCCCGACGCCGCGGCGCTCGCAGCGACCCGGCTTGGCTGGCTCGACTTGCCGAGCAGTTCGCGGCAGTACATCCCTGAACTGCGTGACCTGCACGCCGACTTGTTAGCGGCCGGAATCGACCACGTCGTCCTTGCAGGCATGGGCGGCTCATCGCTGGCGCCAGAAGTCATCGCGGCCACCGCCGGCGTCCGGCTCACAGTTCTCGACACCACCGACGCCGGGCAAGTAGCCACGGCCATCGCGGATCGTCTCGAGAACACCGTCTTCGTCGTCTCGAGCAAGAGTGGCGGGACTCTCGAGACCGATAGTCACCGGCGGGTCTATGAACAAGCGTTTCGCGACGCGGGCATCGATCCCGTGCAGCGCATCGTCATCGTCACCGACCCGGGCTCACCGCTAGAACAGGCGTCGCGCGCAGCCGGCTACCGAGTGTTTCTTGCCGACCCGAATGTCGGCGGCCGCTACAGCGCGTTGTCGGCCTTCGGTCTCGTACCGACGGCGCTCGCCGGCGTCGACGTTGCGGGCCTGCTTGACGACGCCGCCGGATTGTTGCCCGCTCTCGGAGGCGATGACGACAACCCAGGGCTCACGCTTGGTGCCGTGCTGGGTGAGGCCGGCCGCGCGGGCCGCGACAAGGTTGTCATCGCCGACTTCGGATCGCGGCATCCAGGCTTCGGTGACTGGGCAGAACAGCTGATCGCCGAGTCAACCGGCAAGCGAGACACTGGCCTGCTTCCTGTTGTCGTCGAGTCGGTAGAGGCACCGGGCTTCGGCGAGGGTCCTGACCGACATCTCGTGACACTTGGCCAACATCTGCACATCGACGGCACGACGGTCTCGGGATCACTCGGTGCGCAGTTCATGGTGTGGGAGTACGCCACGGCGGTGGCCGGACGCGTGCTCGGCATCGATCCGTTCGATCAGCCGAACGTGCAGGAGTCTAAGGACAACACCGGCAAGATTCTCGACGAAGCTGGCAACGGACCGTTGCCCGAAGGCAGGCCGATATTCACCGACGGCGCCGTCGAAGTCCACACCGACGACCCGATCCTGCTCGGCGGCGCCCAAGACCTCACCGGGGCGTTGTCCGCGCTGCTGCGCGCCGTACCCGACCGCGGCTACGTCGCAGTCATGGCCTATCTCGATCGGCACTCCGATTCAGCTGCGGCACTTTCGCGCCGGTCTCTTGCACGACACACCGAACGGCCAGTGACATTCGGCTGGGCGCCTCGATTCCTGCACTCCACCGGCCAGTACCACAAGGGTGGCCCACAGACCGGCGCGTTCCTCCAGATCACCGGCGTCGTCGAACATGACCTCGCGATTCCTGGCCGACCGTTCGGCTTTGCGAGACTGCAGATGGCGCAGGCGTTGGGTGACTTGCGCGCGCTGCAGCAACGCGGGCGGCCAGCGATTCGCCTTCATCTGCTCGATCGCACCGTCGGGCTTCAAGAACTGCTCAACGCCGCAGGCTTGGCTCGATGAGCCCGGTCGGTCGTGAGGCGGTGAACCCGCTGCGTGACCCGCGCGACAGGCGGCTGCCGAGGGTAGCTGGGCCGTGCGGAGTCGTACTGTTCGGCGTCACGGGCGACCTGGCCCGCAAAAAGCTGATGCCGGCCATCTACGACCTCGCGAACCGAGGTTTACTGCCGCCCGGGTTCGCGCTCGTCGGGTTCGCCCGCCGCGACTGGGCCGACGAAGACTTCGCGCAGGTCGTGCACGACGCCGTGAAGCAATATGCGCGCACGCCGTTTCGCGAGGAAGTGTGGACCCAACTATCCGAGGGCTTTCGTTTCGTGCCCGGGGACTTCGACGACAACGATGCTTTCGACGCACTTGCTCAGACCATCAACGACCTCGACCGAGTGCGAGGCACCGGCGGCAACCATGCGTTCTACCTGTCGATACCGCCGGGGCTCTTCCCCGTGGTCATCGCGCAGCTGAAGCGATCGGGACTGTCAGCGAAGAATGGCGACCAGTGGCGTCGCGTCGTTGTCGAAAAGCCGTTCGGTCACGACCTGCAGAGCGCGCGACAACTGAGTAACACCCTCAGCGACGTCTTCCCGCCCGATTCGGTCTTTCGTATCGACCACTACCTCGGCAAGGAGACAGTGCAGAACATCCTTGCGCTGCGCTTTGCCAACACCATGTTCGAGCCCATCTGGAATCGCTCATATGTCGACCATGTGCAGATCACGATGGCCGAAGACATCGGCATCGGCGGTCGTGCGGGCTACTACGACGGCATTGGCGCTGCGCGCGATGTGATCCAGAACCACCTGTTGCAGTTGCTCGCTTTGATTGCCATGGAAGAGCCCGTCAGCTTCGAAGCGCAATCGCTGCGGTTGGAGAAGACGAAGGTATTGTCGGCTGTCCGCATCCCCGATGATCTCGCGGCCTACACCGCACGCGGTCAATACGCGAGCGGCTGGCAGGGCGGCCAGAAGGTGCTTGGCTACCTCGACGAGGACGGCATCCCCAAGTCGTCGAAAACCGAGACGTTCGCCGCCATCAAGCTCGAGGTCGACACTCGTAGGTGGGCGGGGGTGCCGTTCTACCTGCGCGCCGGGAAGCGCCTCGGACGACGGGTGACCGAGGTCGCGCTGGAGTTCCAACGCGCTCCACACCTGCCATTCGCGGCGACTGCAACCGAAGAGCTCGGCCAGAACGCACTCGTCATCCGGATCCAACCCGATGAAGGCGTCACCATGCGATTCGGCTCGAAGGTGCCAGGCACTGCTATGGAAGTACGCGACGTGAACATGGACTTCGCGTACGGCGAGTCATTCACCGAATCGAGTCCCGAGGCCTACGAGCGGCTGATTCTCGACGTCCTGCTTGGAGATCCCCCGCTCTTCCCTCGGCACGAAGAAGTTGAGCTGTCGTGGGAAATTCTCGATCCCATCGAGGATTTCTGGGAGAAGCTTGGCCAGCCCGAGCAGTATCGATCGGGTGGCTGGGGCCCGGACTCGTCGATCCAGATGCTCGCGCGCGACAGACGCGTTTGGAGGCGGCCATGAACCGCGATCTCCACGACACGAATTCCTCGGCGGTTCTGACCGCTCTGAGCGAGACGCGGCGAGGCTCTGGCAGTGTCGCGCTGGGCATGGTGCTGACGCTCGTCATCGACGCGACTGAGAGCGAACACTACGACGCACTCAAGGCCGCGAATGCGGCCGCGCGCGAACACCCGTGCCGGATCGTGTGTGTAATTCGCCGGCCAGGCAAGTCTGCACCGCGCCTCGATGCAGAAATCCGGGTCGGCGGCGACAACATGCTTGGCGAGGTTCTCATCCTGCGGCTGTACGGGCTGTTGCGTGAGCAGGCTGATTCGATCGTGCTTCCGATGCTGCTGCCGGACGCTCCAGTGCTCGTGTGGTGGCCCGGCGACGGTCCTGCAGTTCCGTCACTCGACCCGCTCGGCTTGCTCGCCCAACGGCGGGTCACCGACGCCGCATCGTCGACGAAGCCGACCGAATCGCTTCGAGCGCGCGCGCTCGATCACTCCCCCGGCGACACCGATTTCGCGTGGACGCGGATCACTCCATGGCGCACACTGCTCGCTGCGGCCCTTGACCAGCCTTTCGACGAGATCACTGGTGGTGAGGTCAACGCCGCACGCAATAACGCAAGTGCCGAACTGCTGGCGGCGTGGCTCGAGGACCGCCTCGATATCGAAGTCGCCCGCAGGACCACAAGAGGTCCAGGTATCACCGGTGTTCGACTGCTGACCAAGCGCGGTCAGATCACCATCACGCGTCCGGACGGCCGGCTCGCGAGCTTGGTGCGCACTGGCCAGCCCGACCGTGCGGTGCCGTTGCCGAGGCGCGCGACCGACGAACTGCTTGCCGAGGAGCTGCGCCGCCTCGATCCCGACGACGTCTACAACGAGACGATCAAACGCCTGTTCGGCAACAGCGCTGAAGCCGGACGCCGCCCAGACGCGCAAGCTCAACAACTGACGAGGCGCCCAGCACCTGCTCGCAAGTCCGCCGCGCAGCGAGCGTCGGACGTGGCCGATACGCCCTCACGGGGCAAGAAAGTGCCTGCCCTCAAGCAGGCCGCTGCCAAGCAGGCCGCTGCCAAGCAGGCTCCCGCAGCTAAGGCCACGAGCAAGAAGGCAGCTCCGAAGAGGCTCTTGCCGCGCGCGAAAACAGCAGTCGAGAAGGCAGCGCTTGCCAA
>DATCFU010000077.1:0-6520 GCA_036509315.1 Acidothermaceae bacterium | reverse complement strand
CCAGCCGCTCTGTGACGTCGTGGTACTTCACTTATCCGGGCCGGGTTGGTGACGACCTCGTGCTCGAGGACGACCTTGGCCCGCTCGGTCGCGAACGCTGCCGAGAGGCGCTCGGTTCCGTGGGCGCGTTCTTCGACAGTGCGCGGCAATACAAGGAACATGTCGGACGCCGGCTCTTCGGGCTCGATATCACGCGCTACAACGAACTGCTGCGGTTGCTGTACTGGTTACGCCAACCGCAAATCGGCGAGGACATCGAACCGGGACGGCTCGCCGACATCCTCGCCATCGCGTTGCCTGAGCTCGACGAGGCTGCAGTGCGCTCAGTTGGTGACTCTCTCGACCAGCTCGCGGAATTCGGTGACGAACTCGACCGTCGCGCACGGGCTGCAGATGCGGTTGCAGGTCTCGCGGTGACCTATCGCAATTATGCAGCTGGGGTGGTCGCCGAGCGCGCCAGTGCCTTGCGTGCCGCCGATCGAGATCGCCGGCATGCTCGACGCGCGCTTGAACAGCGTCGTCGCGATCTCGTCGGCATCGATTCCGCATTGTCAGACGCTGAGCAGCACGCGCGCAATGCACGCCGCGAAAAGACACAAGCCGATGATGCGATTCGTGGGCTGGAGGCAGGTCCCGAGGCGCGCAGCGAGCAGGTGTTGTTGGAAAAGGACCGGCGGGCACGCGAGCTGCGCCAAGTCGCCGATCAAGCGCTGGCTCGCGCGAGCTCCGACGAGCAACGACTGCGCGAGCGAAGCGCACAAGACGAGCAGCGGACCAGCGCCCTGCTCAGCGAAGTAGGCGCGATCGCGACCGAATCGCACGCACTTGCTACTGAGCTCGCCCACTGCGACGTCGATACCGCGTTCGCGCCTCCCGCCGTCTTCGGGCAGCCACGTTTGCGTGAACACGGTGATGCCGAGGCGATCGTAGCGGCGGTTGACGTGCTGACGACGTCGCTTCGAGAAGCGACCGATGCGCTCGGTGCTCGGCTGGCCGCCGTCCACGTCGTTCGTGACGCACTCGACGATGTCAGGAGGGCTGACGCCGCCCGCGCTGACGCTCAGCGAGTCGAGGAGGCGGCCGAGCAGCGCGAGGAAGCCGCAGCTCGTCGGCACGAGACTGCCAATGCTGCCGCGGACACTGCAGAAGCACAGCTTCGTGGCGACCTTCGCCAATGGGCGACGCTGCCACTTTCCGCGCAGGTCGACGTGCCAGCTGTCGCCCTGCCCGACGAGTTCACCAACGCTGCTCTCGACGAGCTGTCAAACGTTGCCCGAGCGGCTGCGCAACCGGGGGTCGAGACCGCGCGCGCGGCCGAAATTGAGGCAGCCAGCCGAGCAGCGAGCGCGACCGCCGCACTGGCGCAACTCCACTCCCGCCGGACCGCGGTCGAGGCGCAACCGGAGCCCGCGCCCGCACCTCCCGCGCTGCCGCGACTGAGTCGCGACGAGACTGCCGTTCCGCTCTGGCGACTCGTCGATTTCGCCGCCGACGTGCCGCAACCGGAACGAGCCGCGATTGAAGCTGCGCTCGAATCGTCCGGGATCCTCGACGCGGCAATTCGTCCTGACGGGTCGGTTCTCGCACCTGGCGAGTTCGACACCGTGCTGTCCAACGGACCCGCAACGAGCGCTGGGCCGACACTGGCCGACGTCCTGGTTGTCACTGTTGCCGACACGAAAGTTCCTGCGGACGTCGTCGCGGGTGTGTTGCGGCGCGTCGTTGTCCGTGAACGGCTCGACGACGTCGAAGACCCCGCGCACGCGGCGATCGGGCGAGATGGCGGCTGGTGCCTCGGGGTGCTCAGCGGCCGCGCCTCGAAACCGGTGCCGCAGTATGTCGGTGCGAGCGCCCGTGCTGTTGAGCGGCGTCGCCGACTGACCGAGATCGATGATGAGATCGCACGCACCACGGTCACACTTGATACCGCACGACGCGATGGCCAGACCGCGACGGCGCAACGTATCGCGCTCGAGACGTGGCTTCGGCAGATGCCCTCGTCGACCTTTCTACGTGAGGCCCGGACCACGCTCTCCGCGGCCTCCGGTGACCTTGGGCGTGCGGCGGTCGATGCAAACGCCGCGCGCGCCCACGCCGCACGAGCACGATCGGTGCTGGCCGAACTTCGGCACGTGCTTGACGACCTTGCCCGAGTGAACGCTTTGCCCACCGACCGAACGGGACTCGACGCCCGCGCCGAGCAGTTGAGTCAGCTGACGAGACAGCGCGACCGGTTGGCCGCGAACGTTAGCCGGCTGCCTGCGACGCTGGCCAGGTGGAGCGACGACTTCGCCAGCCGCCAAGCCGACTCGCTTGTCGCACAGCAGACCGTACGTGACGCAGAGGCCGCCGAGAGTCTTGCGGCAGCCGCCGCAGCCGAACACGTCTTGCTGCTGCACGCACTCGGTGCCGGCGTCGCTGCCCTGCACGAAAAGCTGGCGATGCAACGACAGCTTGCAGCCGACGCGCAGTCACGGGCGGATGCGTCCGAGTCTGTGCTTCGGGAACTGGGAGAAAAGCGCGGTGCCGCGACGTCCGACATCAGGATCGCCGAATCCCACTTCGCCGACGTTGCCGTGTCCGTGGCAGCCGTGGCCATGCGGTTGGCGCATTTGCTCGAAGTGCCAGGACTGTTTTCGGCCGGCCTAGGTCGCGATCCGACTGCTGCCGAGACCGCCGCACTCGGTACGCTCCGCACACCCGAGCATGCCGCGGTCGACCGATTGGCCGCAGACGTCGAACAAGTCGTGACTCGTTACGTTGAGGAGGCCGCGCCCGCGAAGAATGTTGGCGAAAGCGACATCTACAGCGAGTGGCAGGTCGTGGCATCAGGACCGGCTGCCGAGACACAACCGCGCGTCATCGAGGTCGGTGGCGTGCTCGCTGTCCTTGCCCAGGACGATGCTGGGGAGCATCCGTTGCCAACCCTGGCGGTGCGACTGGCAGCCAGGGTGGCTGCGGACCGAGAGTTGTTGAGCAATCGTGAGCGTGCCCTGTTCGAGGAGCATCTGCTCGGCGAACTCGGCGAGGCATTGCGAGCTCGCCGACAGGAGGCTACCGATCTTGTCGCCGCGATGAATCGGCTGCTGGTCGGTGTGCGGACGTCGCAGGGCATCGGCGTACGCCTCGATTGGGAGCTACGCGACGACGTCAGTGTGGAGGTTCGTGATTCCGTTGCTCTGCTCGGCCGCTCGCTCGGGGCGTTGTTGCCCGACGAGCGGACAAGGCTTCGCGACGCTCTGCACACCATGATCGAGTCGTCTCGGAGCGACAGTCCTGAGTTGAGTTACGCCGAGCATCTCGGGCGAGCATTGGACTACCGGCGTTGGTCGGCGTTCAGGGTGAGGCTGTCGAGGCCTGAGGCACCGGGCTGGACCACCTTGACCAGGCGGACCCCGCTGTCACAAGGCGAGCAGAAGGTCGTGTGCTACCTGCCGCTTTTTGCTGCAGCAGCAGCACATTTCACATCGGTGGCCGGTGCCGCGCCGTACGCCCCACGGTTCGTCCTCCTCGACGATGCATTTCCGAAGATCGACGTGCGCACCCATCCGCTGTTGTTCGGCCTGCTCGTCGACCTCGACCTCGATTTTGTTGTCACGAGCGAACGACTCTGGGGCGATCACGCGACGGTTCCGTCCCTCGCGATCTACGAGGCGCTGCGTTCGCCGACCGAACGCGGCATCGCGCAATACCGGCACGTGTGGGACGGTCAACGTCTTACCGCGGTCGGGGCATGACGTCGTCCGCACTGCCTGCGTGGCTTGCAGATCCCGCGCTGTCGAGCGTGTGGTCGCAGTTGCGCGCGCCGCTCGAACGTCGGGGCAACGACGTGACCGGTGGGGTGCGGATGCGCAACCTTGACCGGGAGGCGCGGCACGCACTTGCAGGCCTGCTCGGTAGGTCGATCGTTACCGACACTGTGTCCGTCGACCTAGCCGAACTCGATATGACACTACGCGGCCGCGCTGGTCGTGGGCTGCGCGACGTGGTGGCGACGGCAACCGGCGAACCGCTACGCGACCGCCCTGCCGAACGGTTGGCAGTGTCACGACGACGTGAAGAACTCCTGGAACTGTTGCAATCTCGGGTTGAGGGTTCGTGGGCCCTTCGCGCTAGGCCGTGGGTGCCGGAGTGGCTGGCCGGTGTCCGCGCGAGCGGGATGTTGACGCGTATCGGTGACGTACGCGTGACGGTGGCATCTGCGGTGGCGGTGCTCGAACGGGTGCTCGACACCGACTCGATGTCGCGGGGCGACCTCGCCGCGGAGCTTGCACACGACGCGCACGCCCTCGACGACGGGACAGCCGTCGGGGCGCTCGTACTACGTGCGCTCGCCGCAGCCGAAGGACTGCGGGCCGTACCGCCAGATGCACGCGGCCGGCGTGAGCTGTGGTCTCGATTCGGCGTGGCGACTGACCTTGTCTCGACGACCGTGCTCACATTGGGTTTGCGCCCGCAAGCGCACGGGTCGCGCGAACGGCGATTGTGTGACGCCGCAGACGATGGTGATCCCATTCACTTAACCGGCCGCGACTTGCAAGGTCTTCGGCTTCGGCTCGAGCCGACCACACGGGTGCTCGTGTGCGAAAACCCGCGAGTTCTTGAAGCGTTCGCTGACCGATACGGTGGCCGGTTCGCGGTCGTCTGCACGGCAGGTTGGCCATCGGCCGTTGCCTGCGACGTGCTGCACGCATTGCGAGCGGGTCAGGCGGAGTTGCTTTACCACGGAGATTTCGATTGGGCGGGGATCGAGATCGCCAACTGGCTCATCGCGCAGTGCGGGGTGGTGCCGTGGCAAATGGCGACTGCCGATTATGAGGCGGCTGTCGCTGCGGCGGCCGGTGCACCGTCTGATATTCGCCTCGATGACCGGCAGGTCGAAGCGTGTTGGGATCCTGAACTCGCGGCGACGATGCGGGCACTGGGCCGCCCTGTGCACGAAGAGGCGGTACTAACTGGATTTTTGGGCGCGTGGGAGAGATCCAGTCGGCGTGGCCTGAGCACGAGCTAGGCCGTCTCGACGCCGGCGGCGGTGGTGAGCCGCGGGCTTGGCTCCCTGCTCGGGCGCTGTTCACCGAGCCCGGAGGCGTTCACGGATGCGGGAATATCGCTTCGATGCGCGGACCTTCCGATGACCAGAACACCTTGTACGGGGGGTATCCGGCTACTGGCAGCCTCAGCCGGATGCCATCCGCGGTCGTGATCGCGGTGGAACGTGCTTGGGCTTGGCTGGGAAGCCGGAAGATCAGCTCGCACGCGTCGATTACCGCACTGTATAGGTCAGCGTCCGGTCCGGCTTCCAACGCGTCGAGTTGTTGGTCGGCGACCTGCGAATAGGCGTCGTCATTGCTCACTGAGGCCGGCGCTGCCGGCGCCGGTGGACGGTCGGCGATCCGGCCGCGCGTGCAAGCAAGGACCGCAACTCGGGGTCGGCGTCGTAGTCGGCCTGCGCCTGCGACACCACCCGTACCGGCTGCAGCAGCAAACTCCCGTCAGAGTTTTCCTGGACGAGGAAGCGCTCATTGGGACGCCCCGGGATGACGACCCGACTTCGCGTGTCAGTCTCGATCAGTGTCATTGACACTCCTTCGCTCCCGTGGAGAATACCGCCAATCCCACTTTGGGCAAGTGGGATTGTGCGTCTGAGTCGGTCGGCAGTATCAGTGGCTATACTTCTGGTATGTCTAAGGTGATGGTGTCGATGGCGGATGAGCTGCTGGCCGAGATCGACGCGGAGGCCAAGCGACGGGCGACGAGTCGTAGCGCGTTGCTGGCGGTGGCTGCCCGGCGTGAGCTTGATCGGCGTGATCCGGCGCAGGTCGCCGAGGCGATCGCGCGTTCTGAGCAGCGCTTCCGGGAGGCCGGCAAGTTCGAGGCCGCTCAGCTTGTTCGTAGGGATCGCGACACTCCGCGGTGACGCGGCTGCTTGTTGATACGTCGGTGCTGATCAAGTGGTTCCACAGTGAGGGCGAGCACGAGGTGCCGCAAGCGCGCGCGTTGCGCACCGCTCATCTGAACGGCGGCCTTGATGCTCATGTGCTGGACCTGGCCTACTACGAGTTGGGCAACGTGTTGATCCGCGCGTTGGGTTGGACGGCAGACGACGTCGCCGATCAGCTTGATGACCTGACCACCATCCTCGGGCCGCCGCTGGGGATGACCGCTCCATGGTTCCGCCGAGCGGCCGAGCTTGCCCACACACATGCGCTGTCGTTTTACGACGCGGCCTGGGCGGCGGCGGCGCACGAGCTCGCGGTCCCGCTGGTCAGCGCCGACCGGAAACTGTTGGCGGCGGGGCTGGCCCAAACACCGACCGATATCGCCACCAGATTGAGTCTGCCCACCGCCTGACACTGGCTACCTGCGCGACGCCGTGACGGATCGCAGTGGCGTCCTGTTGGTATCGAGAAGTTGATCACTGTCGGGCAACAGATGGGCAACACCACAGTCAAAACCAGCCAACGCCAGTCAACGATGACACGCAATGAAAACCCTGTGAACTAAGAGTTTTCAACCATTG
>DATCFU010000076.1:0-12561 GCA_036509315.1 Acidothermaceae bacterium | reverse complement strand
TTCCACCGGAGGCAGGCTGCTGCGACTCCACGCAACCCGCAGCAGTCGTGCCGGCGCGCGCCTCGAGCGCACTCGATATTCGGGGTGGTCGGCCTCGCTGGCCTCGCTGATGTCAAGTTGCATGCCCCGCAATTCGGACTGACCCCGCCAGGTAAAGGCGGTCAGGACGACGTCAAGCTCGGGCTCCTTGGCAAGGGCGGCGGCCAGGTGCGCAACGTAGTGGCCGATGCCGGTGCGGGTGCCAAGCAACGGGGTGGCGTCCAGCGCGACTCGCACCTGGAAATGTTCGCACACGGCGCGGTGACATGGGCGCTCGCGCGCGGTAACCCGGGCGCACGCGTTCGGTGACATACCATGGGACGTCGCCGAACGCCGGCGCCGCTCAGGGTGTTGAAGTCCAGCGCTCGCAAGAACGAGCGCTCGGCTTCAATGGTCGAGCGAGGCGGCCCCTATCTACCGGGAAGTGAGTCACCTGCCGTGACCCAGATGGCGGAGATGTGGCGCTATCGCGGGCTGATCGGCAACTTCGCGAGTCGCGAACTGAAGTCGAAGTACAAGCACAGCGTGCTCGGCTGGACCTGGTCGCTTATCAACCCGGCGGCGACCCTCGCCGTTTACACGCTGGTGTTCTCGACAATCTTCCGTGCGACGCCGCCGAAAGCGCACAACGGCATGACCACCTACGTCATTTACCTGTTCATCGCGCTCGTCGCGTGGAACTTCTTCAGCAACGTGGTCAACGGCAGCATGGCGGCGCTCATCGGGGCAGGTCCGCTCCTGAAGAAGATCTACTTCCCGCCGTACGCGCCGGTGATTGGCAACTCGTTCTCGGCGTTGGTGCAGACCTTCATCGAGGCAGGTGTGTTGCTCGTCGTCCTCTTCGGTGTAGGCAACCCGTCGTGGTCGATGTTGCTAACGCCAATCATCCTGTTGCTGCTGCTCGTTTTTGCCTCGGGTATCGGGCTGATGTTCGCCCTCTTTAATGTGTATTACCGCGACGTAAGCTATCTCGTGACCATCGTCATGCAATTGCTGTTCTACTCGACGCCGGTCATCTGGGCTCCGGCTCAGTTGCTGGTGAGAAAGCATGGGCACTTCGCGATTGAGGTTCTCTCGAAGAGTCCGATGTACCAGTACGTGGAGGGGTTCCGCGATGCCCTCTGGACGGGCACCATGCCGGGGCTGTCTCGGTGGTTGTGGATGGTTGTGTCGGCTGTCGTCAGCATCACGGTCGGGCTGTTCGTCTTCAATCGCGGTGCCCGCGACGTCGGTGAAGAACTGTGACCACGCTGCCCTCCGACGGTCGAGCCCCAGCGGTCGTCGTCAACCATGTCACCAAGGAGTTCAAGCTTTACAAGGATCGACGCACCAGCTTGAAAGAGCGCTTCACCAAGCGTCGTCCGAGCCGCTTCGACATGTTCACCGCACTCGATGACATCAACCTGGTCGTGCCCGCTGGCAGCACGTACGGCCTGATCGGCTCGAACGGCTCGGGTAAGTCGACGCTGCTGAAACTGATGGCGAACATTCACCGCCCGACGAGCGGCACCATTACACACGCCGGCCGTATCTCGGCGCTGCTCGAACTCGGCGCGGGCTTCCACCCCGAACTCTCCGGCCGTGACAACGTCTACCTCAATGGCTCGATCCTCGGCATGACCCGCAAGCAGGTCGACGCCGCGATGGACGCGATCATCGACTTCAGCGGCATCGAGGAGTTCATCGATACCCCGGTGAAGGTCTACTCGAGTGGCATGTACGTGCGACTCGGATTCTCGATCGCCGTCAACCTCGATCCTGAGATCCTCATCATCGACGAGATCATCGCCGTCGGTGACGAGGAGTTCCAGCGCCGGTGCTTCGATTATCTGTACGAGCTTCGCAAGCGCGGCGTCACGATCATCTTCGTGTCACACAGCCTGCCGCTGGTGCAGACGTTGTGCGACCGCGCGGCCTGGATCGAGAAGGGTGTACTGCGCGCCGAGGGCTCCGCCCTCGAGGTGGTCGACGAGTACATCGCGACGGTCAACAAGGCCGAGCGAGTACGACTGGATTCTGCAGGTCACGGCCGATCCGACGGAGATCTCGAACGGCGCGGCGGCGGTGAAGCCACCGTCACTGCCGTCACGTTCATCGGCTCCGACGGTGAACCGACGTTGGCAGCCACCGCTGGCGAGCGGCTCACGCTTCGTATCGCCTACCAGGCCAGCACGCCGATCGACGACGCCGTGTTCGGGCTGGCATTCCACACCGAATCCGGCGTTCTGGTCAGCGGCCCCAACTCGGAGTTCGGCGGCATTCACAGCGGCCGGATCTACGGCGCTGGACACATCGACTACACCGTCGATTCGCTAGCGCTGACCCCGGCCACGTACCTTGTGTCAGCGGCGATTACTGACATCACCTTGTTACACGTGTTCGACTATCGCGACCGGGCCTTTACCCTCGCCGTCCAGCCGGGTAAATCCCCCGATCGCAACGGCGTGGTGACCCTCGACGGGCACTGGGCGCCACCGATCTCAGGAACCGGAACGGAGTTCTCGCAGTGAGAGTCAACCTCGGGTGTGGCCAGGCCTACATGGAGGGCTGGACAAACGTCGACGCCAGCCCCGACGTAAAGGCTGATATCCACCTTGACGCCGCGGAGTTCGTGCGCCAGTACGGTGATCAGGTCGACGAGGTCTACATGGGCCATGTGTTCGAGCACCTGATGCCCGGGTACGCGTCGTCGCTACTGCGCCTGCTCAACGAGCGGTTGCGCCCCGGTGCCGTCATCTCGGTGGTCACTCCCGACATGCGGGCGATCTTCGAGGCCTACCTCGCGGGTGAGATCGACAACGACAAGCTCAACGCGTCGTTCATTTACTCCTACGTGCAGCCGTCGCATCACGTGTGGTGCTACGACGAGGCGACATTGCTTGAACTGTTCCGCCGAGCCGGGTTGGCCGACGCCGAGCCGATCACTGACGTCCCCTCCTACCCGCCGGTGTTTCACAAGGAGGGTCCTGAGTCTCAGTGGCAGTGCGGGGTGCGTGCACTTGCTGCCGGACACGAAGTCTCCACCATCGACGTCGCCGTCAATCAGCTCGACGGTGTCGATCGCTCTGGATACATCACGAGCAATGTCGACGCCGTCACCACAGATCACGAGCTGCTCAACCGCGTCGAGGGATTGCGCGATGCGCTGATCCGCGAATACAAGCGCCGGCAGGCCCTCGAGGCCAGAGTGGCTGGGCTCATCGCAGCTACTGACCCCCAGACCGACGCGCCGGCTGCGCCAACACAGCCTGCGCCGGTTCCGGTCTCGACGGTCGGCGGCCGACGTTCCGAACCCAAGCCGGCGACGATTGCACAGCCGCCAAGTGAGGTTTCTTCGGCGCCTCGGCTGCTGAGCGCGGCCGGGGCGAAAGAGCGCGCTTTCGACGTGGTCAAGCGCACGCTGCCACCCGGATCCAAGTCGCGCAACATCGTGAGAGGCGGCCTGCTCGCCTATCGCGAGAGCCGTCGAGTTTCTCGCGACGTTCGAGCATTGCTCGCTGAAAGCGGCGTCGTTGAGCCTCATGAGCCGACGTACCTGGGTTGGTACCGGCGCAACAAGGCAACACCTGCGGAGTTGAGGGCGCAACGCGACGCGTCAATCGCTGCGTCGCATCCGCTCAGCGTTCTCGTGGTCGTTTTCACCGGCCCCGAAGAGAACGGCAACGCCGACGCGAGCGTCGAGAGCGTGCGCCGGCAGTCGTGGCAACACTGGAAAGTCGAGGTGTGTGCCGACGCAGGGCATGCACCGAATATCAGTGGCGACAATATCAACGTCCGTGAAAGCGATACTCGCGTCACTGCCGCCCACCACGCCATCGCCGAATCCGACGCCGATTTCGTGATCCTCCTCGACGCGGGCGACCGGCTGGTCAAGGATTGCCTGTACCAAGTGGCTCGCGCAGCGTGGCAAGACCCGTTCGTCGATCTCGTGACATGGGACGACGATTTGCTGGGCCGCGATGGCCGCCGCCACGACCCGCGATTCCGTCCGTCCTGGTCGCCCGAGTCAATGCTCTCCGCGGGGTACCTCGGTCAGTCCTTTGCGATCCGGCGGCGGCGGGCGATGTTCGCCGGCAACCTGCGCAACGGCTACGGAGGCGCTACCCGCTGGGATCTGTTGTTGCGTTCCGATCTCGATGCCGAACGTGTCGTCCGGGTGCCGCGTGTTCTCGCGCATTTGCGGCAGCGACGGCAGGGTATGAACCCCGATGGCGTGCGGGTCGTGCAAGAAGCGCTCGAGAGTCGCGGCGTTCCTGCAGTGGCCGAGCTCGCCGACCATTCGGTGCGACTGCGCTGGCAACTCGAGACGTGGCCCCACGTCACCGTCGTGATCCCGACCCGCCACAACCGGCCAATGCTGTCGAAAGTGCTGCCCGGTCTCGCATCGACCGACTACCCGTCGTTCGACGTCCGCATCATCGACAACGGCGGCGAGTCCGAGGCCAACAACGCGTGGTACGCGGAGCACTCCACCGGGATCGATCTGAACGTGCAGTGGTGGACAGAGACTCCGTTCAACTACTCGCGGGTCAACAACGAAGCCGCGGCCGGTGCGCGCGGTGACGTGCTCGTCTTCCTTAACGACGACATCGAGTTGCCCGACCATTCGTGGCTGCGCGAGATCGTCGGCTGGGCCTCACGCCCGGAGATCGGCGTCGCAGGCCTTCAGCTCACCCGTGCCGACGGCAAGGTTCAGCATGCCGGAGTGATCCTCGGCATGGGTGGATTCGCCGACCACGTCTTCGAGGGCATGGAGCCCGGCTCCGATTCGTTGATGGGCCCGACCGACTGGTATCGCAACGTGCTCGCTGTCACGGGTGCATGCCTTGCGATTCGGCGTGAAACGTTCGACCGTGTCGGCGGTTTCGACGAGCGGTTCATCCTGTGTGGCAGCGATGTTGCTATCGGGCTCGACACCACGCAGCTCGGGCTACGCAACGTGTGCTCACCGTTCGGTGGTGTGCGGCACCTCGAATCGGCGACCCGCGGTACGGCGATTCCGACCGAGGATTTCTTCGCCAGCTATTGGCGCTACAACCCGTGGCTGTTCGGCACCGGCGATCCGTACTTCTCACCGAACCTGTCGCTCTCGAGCCGTAAGCCGAAGCTGCGCGGTCTCCAAGAGCCAACTCCGGCGAGCAGGTTGGCTGGCCCGCTGGGGCGCGATTTCCAGGTGTTCCGGCAGCGCAGTGACGCGGCCGAGTCGACGATGCTCGCCGACACGTGCCGGGTGACCGACGTCGACGTCGCCGCGATCGCGAACCTGCACGCGGCCAACGCCGCACATCTCGACGTCAAGACGATCAACTGGTTCATCCCTGACATCGACTCGCCGTTCTACGGCGGTATCAACACTGCGCTTCGGCTGGCCGACTACTTGCACCGCAACCACGGAGTGCAGAACCGCTTTGTGGTGTGGGGGAGCGGACCCGACTTCTTCGTGCGGTCGGCGATCTCAGCTGCATTCCCGTCGCTTGCCGACAGTGAGATCACCTTCTTTGACGGACCTGACAGCGCGAGCCTCGAACTCGTGCCGCACGCCGATGCATCGATCGCGACACTCTGGCTCACGGCATACGCCGTCGCGCGGGTGCAGAACACGAAACGCAAGTTCTATCTCGTGCAAGACTTCGAGCCGATGTTCTATCCGGCGAGCACGTCATATGCGCTCGCGGAGGAGACCTACCGACTGGGCCTCTACGCGCTCTGCAACACCGAGAACCTGCGACGGATCTACGCCGACGAGTACGGCGGCAAGGCCATGAGCTTCATGCCCGCGATCGACCCTTCGGTGTTCCACGCCCACGACCGGCCGTTCCGCTCCGACGACGCGCCAACCACCGTGTTCGTCTACGCGCGGCCGGGCCACTGGCGCAACTGCTGGGAGCTCGCATCCCTTGCCCTGCGCGAGCTGAAGGAACGGCTCGGCGATGGCGTCCGCATCGTCACCGCCGGCTCTTGGGCCACCGATCCCGATGCCGCTGACGCCATCAAGCAGCTCGGACTGCTCCCTTACAAGGCAACCGGTGAGCTTTACCGGCATTGCGACGTCGGCCTCGCTCTCACGGTCTCGAAGCACCCGTCGTACTTGCCGCTTGAGCTGATGGCGTGCGGCGTGCCCGTTGTCGCGTTCGACAATTCCTGGGGTTATTGGATTCTCAAGGATGGCGAGAACTCGCTGCTTGCGCGTCGCACAGTCCCGGGTCTCGTCGATGCGATGGAGCGCATGGTCGTCGACCCCGAACTGCGTCGCCGCTTGGCAGCGAATGCCGTCGCCGACATTGCTGCTCAGCACGGCAGTTGGGACGCTGCGTTTCGCGGCATCTACGACTACCTGTGCGATCCCGAGAATCACTGACGCCGGTGGAGGTCGTGCGGCGCCGAGTTGCGGTCGTCACGACCGAGCCGTTGAGTGCGGAGCTCGCCGGTCCGGCGATCCGTGCGGTCGAACTCGGGCGCGCTCTTGCGACGGAGCATGACGTTGAGGTCGCGTCGACTGCGTCGTGCAGCGGCCAAGGCCCCGATGGCAACTGGCGGTTCGCCGACGGCGACGGGTTGCGCGCACTCGCAACCCGTTGCGAGGTCATGGTGCTCGGCGGCGACGTGCTGGCGGCGAACACCTGGTTGGCCGAAGCTGGTCCAGCGATGGTCGTCGATCTCTACGACCCGTTCCATCTCGAGCAACTCGAGCAGGCGCGCGATCTCGGTACGGCTGAGCGTCGCCGAGTGGTCTTCGGCACCATCGACGTGCTGAACGCGCAGGCCGTGCTCGGCGACACGTTTTTGTGTGCGTCCGGTCGCCAGCGCGACATGTGGCTCGGGCACTTGGCCGCATGTGGACGCGTCAACCCGGTGAGCTACGACGCCGACCCAACGCTGAGCTCGCTGCTGCGGGTGGTGCCCTTCGGTGTCGCCGATGCGCCACCGCCAGCCGGCCCGCCGGCTTTGAGAGGCGTGGTGCGCGGCATCGGCGTCGACGACGAGATTTTGTTGTGGGGCGGCGGCATCTACAACTGGTTCGATCCCAACACGCTCATCCGGGCCGTGGACAAATTACGGGCTACTCGACCAAAGCTGCGGTTGGTGTTCATGGGTGTGCAGCACCCGAACCCGGTCGTGAAGACGATGCGGGCGGCCGCTGAGGCCTGGGAGCTATCGAACGAACTCGAGCTGACCGACGTCCACGTCTTCTTCTCTGACTCGTTCTCGTCCGGCTGGATTCCCTACGCCGAGCGCGGCCGCTACCTTGCCGATGCGACGATCGGCGTGAGCACGCATCACGATCATGTCGAGACCGCGTTCTCGTTTCGCACCCGGATCCTCGACTACTTCTGGGCGGGGTTGCCGGTCGTCACGACGCGTGGCGACGCGCTCGCCGAGGTCGTCGAGCGCGCCGGCGCAGGTCGCACCGTCGATCCGCGGGACGTCGATGGGCTGGCGTCAGCGATCAACGATTTGCTGGACGACGAGGCCGCGCGTACCTCAGCCGCGGCGGCCAGCGCCAGACTCGCCGACGACTACCGGTGGTCGGCCGTCGCCGAGCCGCTGCTCGAGTTCTGCCGCAACCCCTATCGCGCGCCCGACCTTGTTGACCCCGCAACGCGCGCAGAGATCCTCGGCCGCGCCCGCCTTGCGCCCGCCAGGAGCCTGAGCACGCGGATCGCCTCAAGGCTCCGCAAGTAGCGCTCGCCCACGCGGCCGTCCCGCACCACCCCGCGTCCCGCACCACCCCGCCGTCCCGCACCACCCCGCCGTCCCGCACCACCCCGCCGTCCCGCCGGCAAGCGTTGAAGTCCAGCGCACGCAAGAACGAGCGCTCGACTTCAACACTCAGTCACGATCGACCCATCGCGTCGTCCACAGCCGATGACCAACTGACACCGGAGACACATCGCGCCAGCCAGGGTGTTGGTCATGCCGAGGTTGTCTGAGTGTCAACACCACGATTTGCTCGCCGCGATTGCCGTCAAGCAAAACGATGTGGCGAGCCGAGCCCAACTCGCGGGCGCGGGGTTCGATCGCAATGTGGTGAACCGAATGGTTCGAGCTCATCGGTGGCAGCTCAGCGGGCTCGCTGTCGTCCTCCACAGCGGCGAAGTATCTGTCCGGCAGCGACAATGGGCGGCCGTTCTCAGCGCACCGAAACTTGCCGCAATTGATGGGCGCACGGCCAGTCGCGCCTATGGACTAAAGGGGTTTGAGCCTGACGTTCTCGACGTCACCGTCTCTGTAGAGACCAATCCCGTCGCGATGGCGGGCGTCCGTTGGCACCGGTCGCAACGCTTCGACGAGTTCGAGTTTGACAGTTCGGATGGTCCACCGAAGGTTCGCCGCGAGCGCGCGTTTGTCGACGCGGCGTCTTGGACGAAGTCGCCGCGGATCGCCTGTGCGCTCCTCGTCGCATCGGTGCAACAGGGGCTGGTAACGGCGGAGATGTTGCGGCGGGAGATCCTTCTCGCCGGTCCGGTTCGACATCGCGGGCATTTGCTTTCGGTCGTTACTGACATCGAAGGCGGCGCAGATTCGCTCGCCGAGATCGATTTCGTGACGATCGCGCGCCGTGTCGGCCTACCGCGACCGTTGCAGCAATCGATCCGTTGCGATGCGCAGGGTCGTCGGAGATACATCGACGCCGACTTCGGTGCGTTCGTGGTCGAGGTTGATGGCGGACTCCATCTCCTGACGCTGAACTATTGGGCTGACGCGCAGCGACAAAATGATCTAGTCATCGGTGGTGACCGCATCCTCCGCTTTCCGAGCATTGCGTTCAGGGTCGACATGCCCACCGTCGAGGCACAGCTTCGGCGCGCCGGTATTGCGTTCGGCCTGATCGCCGCCTGACACGATGAGCGTTGAAGTCCAGCGCACGCAAGAACGAGCGCTGGACTTCAACACTTGAGCGGCGGCCCGGCAGCGATCACCTGAGCAATCGCACGTGGATCGGTAGGTCGAGGTCAGCCCACGTACTGTCGGCGGTCATGACCTCGGGTGGGTCGCTTCGTACGGTAAGTGCGAGGCAACAACGGTCGCCGAGTGACAACGACCTCCCGCCGGCGAGTGCACGCATCGCGCCTGCAAGTTCGGCGTCCTGTTCGAGAACGGGCTCGATCGTCACACCGGCGGCAGACAGCAACTCGCGTACTCGAGCGACGTCGATATCAGCGTCGACAAGCTTGCTGATGACCTCGGCCAAGTTCGCCGCACCGAGTGTCGACGATCCGAGGGCTGCTGCAACGAGATCCGCACCGGGCTCGTCGTGCACGAGCGCAAGAATCGCCGACGCATCGAGCACCGTCACGTCAGCGCCGGTCCGTCACACAAGCGGCGGTCGGTCACGTCAGCGCGGGTCCGTCACGCAGGCGGCGAGCGTCATTCGGCGAGCGCTGCGGCGAGACGCTCGGCGAGGAGTTCTTCAACCAGCGAGCGCGCCTTGGGCACCTTGTTCGCGAGACCGCGCAGCTCATCGACGGCGTCCTGCTGGCGTTGGAGCAACAGCCGTCGACCCGCCAGCTGGACGTGCAGCCGATCACCAGGAGCGAGTCCGAGCTCGGCCCGCAGCTCGGCCGGTATCACGAGCCGCCCCTGCTGCCCAAGCACCACCGTGGCATCTATAAGCCGATAGTGCCACGGTATGTCAGAATGTGCCACACGCACGCAGCGCCGCGCACGGGGGGCTGGCGGTTCCGGGCGTTAACGTCCGCGGCGGCAGGGCGGTTCGGAGGCGCTGGAGTCCAGCGCACGCTAGAGCGAGCGCTGGACTTCAGCACTTCGTTCGCCGGCCGATTCTTCGCCGAGTTTCCGTGTCCTACGAAACTCTTGTGACTTCTGCGGTTAGTGTGACGAGGCTGACATCAGTGTGGGGCTCGGCGCCGCGGGGTACCCACCAGCCCTTCCCCCGACAGCCCCGTTGTCGCAAAACACTGGAGCGCCCGCGTGCAGGTTGCCACTCCGACGTCCCGTCTCGGACGTGTGATCGCGAGCGTTGCGCTCGCCATAGCCGGGGTTGCCGGCGTCACGACCGGGCTCGTCGTGCAGGCGGCGCCAGCGTTGGCTGATGACTTCGTTCCAGTGCCGGCGAACGGCGTCTTCTCGATGACCGGCCACGGCTTCGGACACGGCATCGGCATGAGCCAGTACGGCGCATTCGGCGCCGCACAGAAAGGCCTGACCGCGTCGCAGATCCTCAGCTTTTATTACCCCGGTACGACACAGCAGCAGGTGGGCAATCCGCCGATTCGCGTACACCTCACTGCCTACGACTCGAGCGGCATCACGATGGTCGCTCCGCCCGGACAGCCGATGACCGTCACCGATCAGGCGACCGGCGCAACCGCGAACGGCCCGACCGCGATGTACAAGGTCCAGATCGACGCGACTGCGATGCACATCTTGTTCCTCGATCCGACCGACCAAGCCTGGAAGCCGTTCGTGGTTGGCACTACTGCTGACACGGTCGGCCCGGTCACGTTCACCACGCCGGGCGGTGTGCGCATGTACAACGCCGACGGCACGTCGCGCCAGTACCGCGGCTCGATCCGCGTCGTACGCATCAGCGCGACGACGGAAGCCGCCGTCAACGTGCTCGACATGCAGTCGTACCTGTACGGCGTGGTGCCGAGGGAGATGCCCGACAGTTGGGCGTTGCCGGCCGCATTGCAGTCGCAAGCCGTCGCCGCGCGGTCGTATGCGTTGTCGGTTGCAACGCCGACCGCTGCGTGGGACATCTGCGACACGACTGCATGCCAGGTCTACGGCGGTCAAGCGATCGTCGCGGCCAATGGGACTGTTAACACCATCGAAGGCGTGAACGCGTCACCCGCCGTCGATGCCACGAACGGCGTCGCGCTCTATTTCCAAGGAGCACCTGCCTTCACGCAGTTCTCGGCGAGCAATGGCGGCCAGGTTGCGCCCGGTGCCCGGCCGTATCTCGTCGCCGAAGCTGACCCGTACGACACCGCGGCCATCGATCCCAACCACGACTGGACCACGCAGATCACGGCCGCTGCGCTGCAAGCCGCTTACCCGACGGTCGGCGCGGTGCAAGGAATCGAGGTCACCTCGCGCGATGGCGCAGGTGACTTCGGCGGCCGCATCGTCGCCGTCCAAGTCGTTGGCAGTAACGCCACGGTGAGCACGAACACCTACCTCGGGCTCAAATCCAACTATTGGACGGCGGGGGGTGGCCCGAGCACGGTACCGGTGATCCTCAACAGGGGTACCGCAATCGGCCATCTCGAAACGGCCGGTAGCGCCGGCCCCGGGATCTTGAGTGTGAAGGGCTGGTCCTTCAACAGCATCAGCAAGGAGGTGCCCGACTTCGTCGACGTCTATATCGACAACGTGTTGGCGGGCCGACTCCCGGCGAACCAGTCGCGGCCAGATGTTGGTGCTGCGTACGGCAACACGAGTCCGTATCACGGCTTCAGTGGCACGTTCCAGACCACTGGCGGAACGCACAGCGTGTGCGTCAAGGGCATCGACGGCGTCACGAACCCGACGCTGAATTGCACGAGCGCAACGCTGCCGAGCGGTAATCCGTTCGGCAACCTCGAGTCGGTCACCGACATCGGTACCGGCGTGCAGCTGACCGGTTGGGCGATCGATCCTGACACCGCAAGCCCGGCCACCGTGCACGTCTACGTCGATGGCGTGTGGTCAGGCGCGACGACGGCGAACATTGAGCGCGACGACGTCGGCAACGCGTATCCCGGATACAGCGCCGACCACGGCTTCAGCATCGTCGTGAAGCCAGGACAGGGCACTCACTCGATCTGCGCGTACGCGATCAACATCGGCATCGGTACCACGAATCCGCTGTTGAAGTGTGCGACGATCACGCTCAACCGCAACCCGCGTGGCGGCGTGTCACTAGCAAGCGTGACGGACGGCGTTGCCACCGTCACCGGCTGGGCGCTTGACCCGGACGTCACGGGTCCGATCGCCGTCCACCTCTATCTGGACGGCGTGTGGGCGGGGATGACGACGGCGAACCTCGACGGTGCGACGCAAGCCGCCGCGATCAATCCGGTGTACGGCACGCTGCACGACTTCACGATCTCCGCGAAACTCACGCCCGGCATGCACACGCTGTGCGCTTACGGCATCAACGTCGGCGCCGGATCGACGAACCCGGTGCTCGGCTGCGTGCAGATCACCGGCGACGGCAATCCGATCGGCAGCCTTGATCAAGTGAGCAAATCCGCGACCGGCTGGGTGGCCAGGGGCTGGTCGATCGACCCTGACAGCAACGAATCGATCCCGGTAGACGTCTATGTCGACGGGAAGCTGGTCATCCGGACCACCGCCGACGCCGGGCGGCCTGACATCGCGGCGCTCTACGCGGGCTGGGGTCCCGCTCACGGGTTCGCCGCGCCGATCACGCTAAGTGCCGGAAAGCACCAAATCTGCGCGTATGGCATCAATACTGGACCAGGCACCACGAATCCATCGTTAGGCTGCGTGACCGTTCACGCGTGACCGACCGGCCTTCCCCCCGGTCGCAGGCTCGGCTAGGAGATTTCG
>DATCFU010000075.1:0-2041 GCA_036509315.1 Acidothermaceae bacterium | reverse complement strand
CCAGGCCGGACCTTGCGTTGTCACGCAGGTCCGGACCGCGGACGTCGATGGCTACTCCGCCGTCCAACTTGCGTATGGCGCGGTTGACCCGCGCAGGGTGAACAAGCCCGAGGCTGGGCACTTCCGCAAGGCTGGCGTGCCACCGCGTCGCTACCTCATCGAGCTGCGGACGAACGACGCTTCGGAGTACACGCTCGGCCAAGAGGTCACGGTCGATGTGTTCACCGCCGGCCAGAAGGTCGACGTCGTTGGCACCAGCAAGGGTAAGGGCTTCGCCGGCGTCATGAAGAAGCACAACTTCAAAGGCCTGTCGAGCTCGCACGGCACGCAGCGCAAGCACCGTTCGCCTGGTTCCATCGGTGCGTGCGCGACCCCGAGCCGCGTGTTCAAGGGCATGAAGATGTCCGGTCGCATGGGTGGCCTGCGCACGACGACGCAGAACCTGACTGTGCACGCCGTCGACACTGAGGCGAACCTGATCCTGGTCAAGGGCGCCGTTCCCGGTGCCGCCGGTCGGATGGTCTTCGTGCACACCGCAGTGAAGGGTGGTCTCGCATGACCGCCGTGACGATCGCCGGTACCTCGCGCACTGTCGAGCTGCCCGCCGAGGTCTTCGATGTGCAGGTCAACGTTCCGTTGATCCACCAAGTCGTGGTCGCGCAGCTCGCTGCCGCCCGACAGGGCACGCACGACGCGAAGACCCGTGGCGAGGTGTCTGGTGGCGGTCGCAAGCCGTACCGCCAGAAGGGCACCGGCCGCGCCCGTCAGGGCTCGACGCGCGCGCCCCAGTTCGCCGGCGGTGGCGTCGCACACGGTCCGAACCCGCGCAACTACGAGCAGCGGACGCCCAAGAAGATGAAGGCCGCCGCACTTCGTGGCGCCTTGTCCGACCGCGCTCGCGGTGGCCGCCTGCACGTGCTGCCCGGATTTGGCGAGGGCGAAGCGCCTTCCACCAAGGCTGCGCTCTCCGCGCTGGCCGCGGTCGTAACCGGTGACCAGCACCGCGTGCTGATCGTCCTCGAGCGAAACGACGACCAGACCTGGAAGAGCCTGCGCAACGTCGACGGCGTGCACCTCCTGGTCGAAGACCAGCTCAACACCTACGACGTGTTGGTCGCCGACGATGTCGTGTTCACCGAGGGTGCGCTGCAGACCTATGTGAAGCGCGCGACCGGCGCGACCGCGGTCGAGGAGGAGCAGAAATGACGATCCCCGACCCGCGCGACGTGCTGTACGCGCCGCTGATCTCGGAGAAGAGCTACGGCTTGCTCGACGAGAACAAGTACACGTTTTTGGTTGACCCCGACGCCAATAAGAGCGAGATCAAGATCGCTGTGGAAAAGGTCTTCGGCGTGAAGGTCACCGACGTCAACACGATGAACCGTAAGGGCAAGCGCAAGCGCACTCGCGGCGGATTCGGCAAGCGCAAGGACACCAAGCGGGCAATCGTGACGCTGGTGGCCGGCGACCGCATCGACATCTTCGGAGGGCCAGTCTCTTGAGGCCCTCCGAAGCAATGAACACCGTGGTGGTCCGGACCTGTGTCCGGGTACTGATGAGCTGAAGGAAAAGAAGCGATGGGTATCCGCAAGTTCAAGCCGACGACCTCCGGTCGCCGTGGCGCCAGCGTCGCCGACTTCGTCGAGATCACTCGGACGGTGCCGGAGAAGTCGCTGACGCGGCCGCTGCATTCCAAGGGTGGTCGCAACGTGCACGGCCGGGTCACGGTTCGCCACCAAAGTGGCGGCCACAAGCGTGCCTACCGGCTCATCGACTTCCGTCGTGACGACAAGGACGGCGTGCCCGCCAAGGACGCGCACATCGAGTACGACCCGAACCGCACCGCGCGCATCGCTTTGCTGCACTACGCCGACGGCGAGAAGCGCTACATCATCGCGCCGGCCAGGCTTTCGCAGGGCGACACCGTCGAGGCCGGTCCGAGCAGTGACATCAAGCCGGGCAACACCTTGCCGCTTCGCAACATCCCGGTCGGCACCGTCGTCCACGCCATTGAGCTTCGGCCCGGTGGCGGGGCGAAGAT
>DATCFU010000074.1:0-41567 GCA_036509315.1 Acidothermaceae bacterium | reverse complement strand
CAGGTGCACGCTGCAGCCACCCGTTGGGGCCGCTTCGAGACTTCCACCAGTCCTCCTGAAGACCGACACCGGCCGAACCTGCGTGAGGTCGTGCGGCGGTGCCGGCACGCGTTCGGCGTCTGACGATCCATCGGGCGCGATAGGGCGGTACTGAAGCCAAATCGGCCTCACGCATCGCCCAACCGGCCTAACGGCTGCGGACGGAGCGGGACGGGCGGTTTAGGCGCTGGCGCGCCTTGGGCTGGGCAGCCGCAAGCGCAGGGCGAGGACCGCGGCCGGGTCAAGCACCGCGATCGGGCCGGTCGGCTGGGTGAACTGGCCCTGCAGCAGCGACATCGCTTCGGATTCCAGGCTCATGGGCGGCGGATCGATCGAGTCGACGTCGCACTCGATGACGCCTTGGACGCCCTCGGTGAGCAGGCCAACCGTGATGGTGTCGGCGGTGAGGACGACGAGGCGACCGAGCGACCCGGTCGGGGTGATCGGCGCACCCATCAGAGGCCGGATGTCGAGGACAGCCAGAATCCGACCGCGCCAGTTCGCCACGCCGGACAGCCAGATCGGGGTGCCGGGAACCCTGGTCAGCTTGGGCAGCCGACCCACTTCAGCGACCGCGGACATACCGACCGCGTAGCGCGATCCCCCGAGCCGCAGCAGCACGTAGCCATTGGGCTCAGCACGGATGCCGAGCTCCGAGACGTCGCGTGCGAGGTCGAGACCAGTCGCCATAACCGACTCATCGGTCGGGTGGGGTCTCAGGTGAAGCCTCGGAGGAGGTCTGCGATAAAGGCGGGGTTGGGGTCGTAGGTGTGTTCTGGGGTGAAGTGCTGGTCGACATGAATCGACCGCCGAACGCGGCCGCCACCACTGCCCCGATAGGGCCGGCCACCGCGAAGGAGATCACGTCCCAGCCAGAGCCCGGGAGCAGGATGTCGCCACCTGGACGAGGCCCGAACAGGGCCACCGCGACCGCGATGAACCACCCAAGTCCCGGCAACGCTGAGGCGTCGCGGCTACCAAGACCCCAGACAGCTAGTAGCCCGAGACCGCAGTTCGCGACACCTGCGATGACTGCGCCGACGCTGACGTGAACGGGCCCGAACTGGACGAGCCTCGTCGCTTGCAGGACGCCTACGAAGCCACCAACGAGACCGGCGATCACGAGCGAAACGGCCGCAGCGACCGTCACCAGGGCGCCGCGCCCGTTGCCGCTCACCGCGGCAGGCTATCCGGCAGGTTCGACGGCGGTGTCTCGCGTGTCTCGCGTGTCTCGCGGACCGGTGGCCTGCGTCGGCAGCGCCGGCTGTGCTGGTTGCACCGGCTGTGCTGGCAGCGCTGGCTGTGTTGGCTGCACTGGCGGCGTTGGCTGCGATGCTTCACGCAGGTCGATAACCGCAGCGGTCGTCGTGCCCGACCCGATGCTGCGGGTGTGGCCCGCCGCGTGTTCGCGCTGCGCCTGCTCGAGCACGTCGGTGATCTCCGTGCCAATCAGTTCGTGCCGCTCGAGGAGTGCGTCGCGCAGTGCGGTGACCAGGTGGCGGTTGTCGTCGAGCAAGGCCTTGGCCCGCAGCTTCTGCTGTTGCAACACCTCTTCGACCGCCGCGCGGCCGTCCTTGTCGCCGAGCACACGGCCGACGATGTTGGTGTCGGAGAATCCGCTGTTCTGCACCGCGCCGAACGAGACCAGCGAATGCTCCATGCCGCATGCGCCAACCATGTTCGCGGCCACGCGCGTCGCTGCGACCAGGTCACCGCTCGGCCCAGTCGACACGTCGCCGAAGAAGAGCTCCTCTGCCGACTGCCCACCCATCGCGATCGCAATGAGGCCGAGTAGTTCAGTACGCGACTGCAGGTAGACCTCTTCACGGTCACCGTGGGCTAGTAGGCCGAGAGCACTGCGCCGCTTGATGATGCTCAGCACCTCGAGCCGGCGACCGGGAGCGACCAGCCACGCCATCGTGGCGTGACCTGACTCATGAGTCGCGATCACCCTCGCCTCATGGTCGGTGTAGAGCACCGGCTGTCCGAGCCCGATCTCGCTGTCGAGCCGCGCGTGCTCGACGTCCGACCACGACATCGCCCTGCGGTCTTCTTGCACAGCGTTGATCAGCGCCTCGTCGAACATGCCCTCGAGCATCGCCGGGCTGTAGCCCTGAGTGACCGCGGCTAGGGCTTCGCGCTTCTGCGGATCGTCGAGTTCCGGTGCGTGCGCCTTGCGGGCAAGGAAGTGGGCGATCAGCTCGCGGCGTCCCGACTTGTCGGGCCGATCGAACGTGAGCCGCTGGTCGAATCGGCCAGGCCGCATCAACGCTGGGTCGAGTGAGTCCGGCCGGTTGGTCGAGGCGATCAACATGATGTTCGACGACTTGACCGGCGCCTTCTTCAGTTGGTGCGTCGCCGGCAGCAAGAGGTTCGCGGCGTCGGTGAGCTTGCCGACGAGTCGCTCGCTGGCGGTTGGCTGGTCGAAAGACTGCAGCTGCACAAGAAGCTCCTGCACGGCCATGCCCAGGTCGCCACTGCCCACGAACTGCGTCTGCTGCTTGGCGGGCGACACCACATTTGCCAGGCCCTCGAGCCCACCGCACGACATCGGCATCCCGTCGAGGGTGCCAGACGGCGTCGACGCGACAACACCCGCACGCGATCCACCGAGCGCGTCGAACTCGTCGATGAACCCGATCGCGCCGCCTTCCTTGCGGGCCAGGGCGCGTAGCGCCTTGAAGTAGGAGCGAATCTTGCGCTGCGTCGCGCCCTGCATGCTCGACTGGAACGAGGTCGCGGTCGCAAAGAGGAATGGCACATTGGCTTCGGCCGCGAGTGCCTTTGCGGTGTACGTCTTGCCGGTGCCGGGGGGGCCGTCAAAGAGCAAGCCACGACGCGGCCGGCCCCCCATCTCACTCGAAAATGCCTTGTGCGCAAGGAAAAGGTTGAGCGAGCGAACGACTTCGGCCTTCACCAGGTCGATGCCAACGACATCAGACAGGCGGACGTCGATCTGCTCGGGCCGCACGACAAAATGCGGCGAGCGACCGTAGCTCGCGTACATGACGATCATGCCGACGAGCAGCAGTACGGGGACGAAGAAGAGCGCGACGATCGTCAGGTTGACGTGCGGGAGCGCGAACACGTTGAACGGCTTGTGCTCGATGATCCGGAACCAGAGGAACAACGTCGGCAGCCCGACGAACATCGACAGCCGCCACAACCGATGCATGCGAGCGCGCTCGCGGTAGCGCCCCACGTCGGCGATATCGGCGTTCAGCACCGATCCCGCAGAGACCGTAGCGAGCTGGTCGTATGGGTGCTTCCGGTCGCTCAAGGAAATCTCCCCTGTTGGGCTCAAGGTGCGGGGCAAAGCTGCCGAAGGCACGTTCGACGGCGGTCGTCCCCCGACGCTGTCAGCGCGCGTTCTTGTGAGTGTTTCAGGCTCGGCGCGGGCGTGGCTACCGTGCGTAATCCGTTCACCCGTTCGGCTCAGCCGGCGGGCGCTACAGCCCCGCGAACAGGTCGGCTTCCCAGCCGTGCTCGGTCAGGGCATCTTCGGGCCCCTTCTTCCCCGTGATCAGCACGTAGTGCTCCATGCCGAACGCCTTCTGCCCGATGTGGTTCGACAGCGCGAAAAACGGCCCGTCGACCTCGATCTGGCTGGCATGAGCGCGCATTGCCTCGACCTTGGCGTCGAGATAGTCGCGCGCGTCGACCTGCGTGGTGATCTCATCGTCATCCTTCGCAAACGGCACGTCGGCAGCGCTCTCGATGCCATCGAAGAAGTCGTGGCCGCCCTCCTTCATGGCGTCGATGGTCGCCTGCATGAAGGAGCGTGGAACCGCCGTGTAATAGAACTTCGCCACAATGTCGCGGGTTTGCTCGACGGCGCGAACCGTGACCCGGTGCGCCTGGATGTGATCGGGATGCCCGTAGCCACCGAAATCGTCGTAGGTCACCACCACTTGCGGACGAACTTCGCGGATGATTTCGACGAGCTGAGCGGTGGCGACCTCGAAGTCGGCCTGCCAGAAGCAGCGCGGATTCTGGTTGGCGGGTGTGTCCATCATCCCGGAATCACGGTAACCGCCGGCGCCGCCGAGAAATCGATGATCACGAACCCCGAGCACCTTGCACGCCTCTTCGAGCTCGTGGATGCGCCAGCCTCCGAGCTGGTCAGCTTTGTCTGCCGCGATACCGGCGAGCGCGGGCACCAGGACCTCGCCCTCTTCGCCCATCGTGCAGGTGACAAGCGTGACGTTGGCACCATCGGCGGCGTACTTCGCCATCGTGGCGCCGGTGCCGATCGTCTCGTCGTCTGGATGAGCGTGCACGAGCAACAAGCTGCGGTAAGTCATGCACCAACCCTAAGCGGTCTTGTGTGATGGCAGGATCAGGGCGGTGACCGACGACTCCTTCCTGCGACTGCAGGCTCGCACCGCCCGGTTCACGCTCGGCCGGCCGCGCGGATTCACCGTCTCGCCGGACGGCGCGCGAGTGCTGTTCTTGCGCTCACGCGGCGGCACCGATCGCGTGACCTGCCTCTGGAGCTATGAGGTGGCGACGAGCGCCGAAGTCTTGCTTGCCGACCCGGTCGAGTTACTAGCTGCCAGTCTTGACTCGCTCCCGGACGCCGAGCGAGCCCGCCGCGAGAGAGCCCGCGAACAGGCGGCCGGCATCGTCGCGTACTCCGCCGACGCAGCAGTGGCTCGAGCCTCGTTCGCATTGTCCGGTCGCCTCTTCGTGGTGGATATCTCGACCGGACGGGCTCGCGAACTCGCGGCGGACGGCCCGGTCTTCGATCCGCACGTCGATCCGACGGGACGCAGGGTGGCCTACGCGACTCGCGGCACCTTGCGGGTGGTGACCGCCGATGTTGACGGCTCAGACCGTGAGCTCATCGCCGAGCCGGGAGTCACGTGGGGGCTCGCCGAGTTCGTCGCCGCTGAGGAAATGAACCGGGAACGCGGGTTCTGGTGGTCACCGGACGGCGACTCGTTACTTGCGGCCCGCGTCGATGAATCGGGTGTGCCGGAATGGCACATCGGCGATCCGTCGAACCCAGACCGGGCGCCGCACGCGATCCGTTATCCGGCTGCCGGCACCGCGAACGCGGTGGTGTCGTTGTCGTTGCTCCACCTCGATGGTCGCCGCACAGACGTTTCCTGGGACGCCGGCGCGTTCCCTTATCTCGTCAGTGTGCGGTGGCGACGCGGCAGCCCGCCGTTGCTGCAGCTCGCATCGCGCGACCAGCGCACAATGCACATTGTCGACGTCGACCTTGAGACCGGCGCGGCGATTCTGGTTCGCGAGGACACCGATACCGATTGGCTCGAAGTCATACCGGGGGTGCCCGATCGGCGACCCGATGGCCGGCTCGTCTGCACGGTCGACGCCGATGACACCAGGCGGCTCGTTGTCGGCGACCAGGTCGTATCGCCAGTTGGGTTGCAGGTGCGCGCCGTTCTCGCATCTCACGGTGACGTCCTGTTCACCGCATCAACCGAGCCGACGGAGCAGCATCTCTGGGGGTATTTCGCGGACGGCGAGTGCGTGGCGCTGACAACGGAACCGGGCGTGCATGCCGGAACCGGCGCGAGTGATGTGCTCGTCGTGAGCAGCGCGTCGCTATCGGACGACGGTGTCCAAACCGCCGTCCGCAAGAACGGTGTTGAGGTCGGACGCATCGCATCATTCGCCTCGCCCGCACCGTTCTCGCATCGCGCTTCGATCTCGAAGCAGGGACGCCGCGAGCTGCGCACTGCGCTGGTATTGCCGCGCGACCACGTGGAGGGATCCGGCAAACTGCCGGTGCTCATGGACCCTTACGGCGGCCCGCATGCGCAACGAGTGGTCGCATCGCGCGGCGCGTACCTGAACTCGCAATGGCTGGCCGACCAAGGATTCGCCGTTGTTATCGTCGATGGCCGCGGCACTGCGGCTCGCGGGCTGGCGTGGGAGCGTGCAATAGCCGGCGATCTCGCGACGGTTGTCCTCGAGGATCAGGTTGACGCGTTGCAGTCCTTGGCGGCGATGCATCCCGACCTGGATCTGTCGAGGGTTGCGATCCGCGGTTGGTCGTTCGGCGGCTACCTTGCCGCACTGGCCGTGCTGCGACGTCCCGACGTCTTTCACGTGGCTGTCGCCGGCGCGCCCGTCATCGATTGGAGCTTGTACGACACCTACTACACGGAGCGATACCTCGGCGTGGACACGTCGGCGCCGTCGTATGCGATAAGTTCGCTGCTCGCCGATGCCCCGACGCTTTCTCGGCCACTGATGATCGTGCACGGCCTGGCCGACGACAACGTCGTCGCAGCCCACAGCCTGCGACTGTCGACCGCCCTGCTGGCCGCTGGCCGACCGCACACCATGCTCCCCCTGTCTGGCGTGACCCATATGGCGTCGCAAGAGGACGTCGCCGCGAACCTGGCCAAGCTGGAGGTGCAGTTCATCCGCAGTTCACTCGGCTGAGCGTGGATATACCGGCCATGGCACGGGTACACCCCTCGCATGGTTACTTGGCTCACGCGCAGTCTGATCTTCATCGTCGGGGGCGCCGTGCTGGCGTTTGCTGTTACCACCAGCACGATCACGTACCACAGCCAGAAACACGGCGCGACGCTTGACGTGCACACCGTCGGCGCCATTCTGCTGCTCGTCGGTGTCTTCGATCTGATCCTCAACTTCTCGGTGTCAATGTACCTGCGTGACACCGGACAGCCGCTGGATCCTTACGTCAACCCGACGACGGCATTGGGCACCTCGGTACCTCTCGCCGGGCAGACGGTCACCCGGCAGGTATACGCGACCACGCCGATTCCGCCCCCGATCCACGAGACGCAGCCGATCCCGATCGACCCGCAACTCTGAGGCGAGACCTACCTCGGGCTACTCCTCGCGGGCGGCCTTCGCCCGACGTCCGCGGTACTTCTCTCGCTCTGACATCGACAGCTCGACCTTGCGGATGCGCACATTGCCTGGCGTTACCTCGACGCATTCGTCTTCGCGACAGAACTCCAACGCCTGCTCGAGGGACAACACCTTGTGCGGGATCAACGGCACCAGGACGTCGCTCGACGACTGACGCATGTTGGTCAGCTTCTTTTCCTTGGTGGGGTTGACGTCCATGTCATCTTGACGCGAGTTCTCGCCGACGATCATGCCCTCGTAGACCTCAGTCTGCGGGCCGACGAACATCGTGCCGCGCTCCTGCAGGTTCGACAGTGCAAACCCAGTCGTCGGGCCGCGACGGTCAGCGACCAGCGAGCCGGTCGGACGCGTGCGCAGATCGCCATGCCACGGCTCGTAACGTTCGTGCACGTGGTGGAGCAGCCCGGTCCCGCGGGTCTCGGTCAAGAACTCGGTGCGGAATCCGATGAGTCCGCGCGCCGGCACGATGTATTCCATCCGGATCCAGCCGGTGCCGTGGTCGACCATCTGCTCGAGGCGACCCTTGCGCAGTGCCAGCAGCTGGATGAGCACGCCCTGGTAGTCGCTGGGCGCATCGATGGTCAGTCGCTCCATCGGCTCGTGCACTTTGCCGTCGACCCGCTTGGTGACAACCTGCGGCTTGCCTACGGTGAGCTCGAATC
This sequence comes from Acidothermaceae bacterium, assembly GCA_036509315.1. Classification (GTDB taxonomy): domain Bacteria; phylum Actinomycetota; class Actinomycetes; order Acidothermales; family Acidothermaceae; genus PALSA-607. The sequence continues at coordinate 33,987 of DATCFU010000074.1, read as the reverse complement.
CTTCACGGCGCATGATCTCGACGAGGATCGCGAGTTGCAGTTCACCGCGACCCTGCACTTCCCACGTGTCGGGGCGCTCGGTGTTCAGAACGCGAATCGAGACGTTGCCGACGAGTTCGGCATCGAGCCGGTTCTTGACCAGGCGAGCCGTGAGCTTCTTGCCCGACTCACCCGCAAGCGGCGACGTGTTGATACCCACGGTCATCGACAGGCTCGGCTCGTCAACGGTGATGATCGGCAACGGCCGCGGGTCGTCGGGGTCCGCGATGGTCTCACCGATAGTGATCTCGGGGATGCCCGCGATAGCCACGATGTCGCCGGGGCCAGCCGTCTCGATCGGCACCCTCTCAAGGGCTGTGGTACCGAGGAGTTCGGTAAGTCGCACCTTCTCGATCGTGCCGTCGGCCTTGCACCACGCAACCTGCTGCCCGCGCTTCATCGTTCCTGAGTGCACCCGCAGCAGTGCAAGACGGCCGAGGTACTGCGACGCGTCGAGGTTCGTGACGTGCGCGCGCAGCGGAACGTCAGGATCAAACGACGGCGGCGGGACGGTGCCCAGGATCGTCGCGAACAACGGCTCGAGGTCAGAGCTGTCGGGCATCGTGCCGTCGTCCGGTCTGGTCAGTGACGCCCGGCCCGCACGCGCGCACGCATAGACGATCGGGAAATCAAGAATGCTCGAGTGGTCGAGGTCGTCGTCCATCAGATCAATGAACAACTCATAGGTCTCGTCGACGACTTCGGCGATTCGCGCGTCGGGCCGGTCGACCTTATTGATGACAAGCACGACCGGCAGCTTCTTCTGCAACGCCTTGCGCAGTACGAAGCGGGTTTGCGGCAATGGACCTTCGGACGCGTCAACAAGCAACAAGACGGCGTCGACCATCTCAAGACCGCGCTCGACCTCGCCGCCAAAGTCTGCATGCCCCGGGGTGTCGATGATGTTGATCGTCACACCGCTGTGCAGCACCGCGGTGTTCTTCGCGAGGATCGTGATGCCCTTTTCACGTTCGAGGTCCATGGAATCCATGACCCGTTCGCGGACGGAATCGTTCTCGGCCTGATGCTCGGAAAATGCACCGGATTGCCAGAGCATGGCGTCGACCAGCGTGGTCTTGCCGTGGTCGACGTGGGCGATGATCGCGACATTGCGCAGATCGTCGCGGGTACTCATGGGCATGAGAAAGTGCTCCAGACCAAGGTGGGGCTCCCAAGAAGAGTCTCGTTGGGATTACCCCATGGTACGTGGTCATACGCATATGGGCACATCGTCGCTGGAAGGCGCGTGTAGCGCCCTCAAAGGGCGTACGTAACGCGGCTACAGGTCGTGGCCCGTCGTGCTGTCGACATGGTCGGGGATCTCGCCCTCGTGGCGGTCACCTGTGGTCACCGTTCCGCGCGGCTCGAACATGAGAATTGACCCGCCAGACGACGACGGCTTGTGCTCGGTGCCCCTCGGCACGACGAATATGTCACCTTCGCGCAACAGAACGGTGGTCTCGGCTCCGGTGGCGTCACGCACCGCGACCTCGAACTGACCGTCGAGGACAAGAAAGAACTCGTCGGTGTCTTCGTGCACGTGCCATACGTGCTCGCCCCTGGCATGGGCGATACGCACGTCGTAGTCATTCACCCGCGCGACGATGCGCGGGCTGTACACCTCATCAAATGAAGCCAATGCCGTTGTCAGGTTCACCGGTGCGAGCGTCATGCCTGTAAGTGTTCCACCTCAGACGGTTCGACAACCGACGCGACGCCGCGACGCGGCCGACGTGCAACCGGCGTGAGGACGACGGCGACGATCGGAAAGATCGCCGCCACCACGAACCCCGTGCTGTAGGACGTGCTTTCAATCAGGACGCCGAGCAGCGGCGGCGTGAGAATCGCGGCAATGTTCTGTGCGGTGTTCTGTGCCCCCAGTGCACGCCCCGCCCACGCCGGCCCGGCGATCTCCGCAGCCGCCGTAAACCCGAGTCCGTTGTCTGTCACCGTGACGACTGCACCGACGGCAAGTGCGACGACGACGAATGCGGCATGACGTGCGTCTCCGATCGCGATCGCCACCATCGTCAATGCACTAGCGACAGCGATCTGACGCATCGGCCGTAAGCGACTGCCGACGCGGTCGGACCACGCGCCGGCACCCACCCGACCGGCAGCACCGGCCACCTGCATCGCAAAGACCAGCCGACCCGCACCGAGCACCTCCCAATGGCGCTGGTTCACGAGGTACTCCAACACGAATGCGGAAACCGCGAACTGTGGAACGACGAGCAACATGCTCGACCCATGAACTCGCCACAGTTGCGAGGTTCGGTAGGGCGACCGTGTGTCGGCCGATGCCTTCGCTGTCGGGCGCGGCGGATTCGTGACGAGTCCGAGGACCAGCAAGGCAACTGCGGCACACAAAGCTGCCGGGAACACAAACGCCGTGGAGAGGCCGTGGCGTGCGAGTGCGGGCAACGTCAATGCCGCGAGGCCAACCCCAAGAGGTTGTGCGGTTTGTCGAACACCCATCGCAAATCCACGCTCATGCGCCTCGAACCAGCCCAGCACGACGCGTCCGCTCGCCGAGTTCACCGAGGCCCCTGCCGCGCCGGCTAGTGCCAGCAATACGCAGAGAGCAGTCAATCCGTGAACGAAAGAGGCCGCCGTAAGAAAGATCGCAGCCCCCGCGAGCCCGACCGTGATCACCAGTCGTTCGCCCCACCGATCAGCGGCGAAGCCCCAGGCAAACAGCGTGAACAGCACGCCGAGCCCTGGCGATGCGACGAGGAGTCCGGCTCGAGCCAACGAAATGCCGTAGGTATGACGGATGGCGGGGACGAGCATCGGAAGTCCGTAGACGTAGCAGCACATCGCCGCCTGGGCGGACCAGCCCAAGCCCAGGATCACCCACCGGCGACGCGACGTTGCCACGTCAGGATCGTAACCCTCTGTCTCGCTCACCGAGACACCGATCTCAACTCCTGAGACCCCCCCCGAGACACCCCCTGGCACGCGGTTGATCACGTAAGGGGGGGCGTGGGGGCCGCTCAATAGGTGGGCGCACCTGTTGAAGTGACGGCTCGCCTAGCGTGACGGGGCCGGATCCGTGGAGGCAGTCCTCAGGCCCCCCAGATACCACATCGGCGCCATCCGTGGTCAACCCTCCGATCGCCGCAGTCGTCTCCGCTCTGCCAGTCCTCGGATTTCTCGGGCCGTAGGCGACCGTGGACGGCGCTGCGGCATAAGGGCAGACTCGACTGCGTGAGCAGCCCGGCATCCGACGACGAGTTCGCGATCCGCGCACGCAGCTTCGGCGCCGTAGCCCGCGAGTACGACCGGGCCAGACCGTCGTACTCAGCCGAGTTGGTCGACGACGTCGTCGCGTTGTTGCCGGGGCGCGATGTCGTCGAAGTGGGCGCGGGCACCGGAAAGGCGACGGTGCTGTTCGCCGTCCGCAGGCTCGCCATGACCTGCGTCGAGCCCGATCCAGAGATGGCTGCGGTGCTTACAGAGCACACGCGGCTGCTGCCGAATGTGAGTGTCACGGTTTCGTCGTTCGAGGATTTTCAGCCGGCTGGCCTTTACGACGGCTTGCTCGCAGCACAGTCATGGCACTGGACGTCGCGCGAACATCGGTGGGTGAAAGCGGCAAGCGTGTTGAGGGAGGGCGCCCTCATCGCGCTGTTTTGGAATCAGGAGCAGTCGCACCGCAGCCCGTTGCTGTCAGCGGTCGCTGACGTCTACCGTCGGTATGGTCTGGGCGGCTCGAACCAACAGAACCCCGAGCAGGCACCGCCCGCCTGGCCACGCGACGAGATGGAACAGCAGCCGACCTTCACGGACGTGGAGGTACGGACATACGAATCGATGCACACCTACTCGACCACTGCCTGGTTGGCTTATGCGGCCTCAACATCGAACCTCGTCATCCTCGAGGCGGCGCTACGCGAAGCAGTCCTTGCCGATGTCGCCAAAGTGATCGATGACGGCGGTGGCGTGCTCGAGGTGCATCGTCGCTGCGACCTGTACCTCGCCCGGCGCAGTTCAGTCCCTTTATAGCTGTCAACCATTTCTCCCTGACCCGCGTCTACCTGGCACTCACACCTTTGTCGGGGGAAAACATGACACGCATTGCGACCACCATAGCTGGCGTCGCCGTCCTCGGCGTCGGACTCGTCCTCGCAGGATGCGCGAACCCTGGGGCCAAGACCGCCGCTTCGGTGACGCCCACGACATCGGCTTTGTCGGCTCCCGCGACTCCCTCGGCTTCAGCGACCCCACCCGCAGCAGTCGTCCAGGCCGCACCTGTCGCGCAGGTCGCCCCCGTTGCCCAGACCATTACGGTTGCCCCGGTCGCGCCCGCCCGCACTCCTCCCACTCCGCCCCTCACGACGGCGACTGCAACCAGGCCGCCGTCCGCGAGTGCATCACCGCCCGCGAGCGCATCGCCGTCGGCGAGCACCCCGCCGTCCGTGTCAGCGCCGTATTTCACGACCCCCGACGACGCGATGCGCTACCTGGTCGCCGCCTACAACAGCCACGACATCGCCGCCGAGATGCATGTCACGACGCCAGACTCGCGCGCGGCTCTGGAGACCGAACGCCAGTGGGTCAACACGTTCAGCTTCCACAGCTGCACCCTGAACCCAGGCGGCGGCGACTACAGCTGCCAGTTCGACATGGTCTCGAAGGTGCCGACGACCGACCAGGGCACCGACGGCTTCGGCGACGACCTGCAGAAGATGGGCGAGATCACCGTCCTGGTCGCGCCGGCCGCGCGGCCCGGCTGGTACATGTACTACAACGAGGGCTGCGGCGGCTGACCCCCGCTCTTTGCATGGACGAACCGAATGCACGGACGAACCGACTCCTCACAGATGCAAGTGCGCTCCCCAAAGAGGCAGGTCCAGAGCGACTGAAAACCTGTATCTGTGAGGCGCCACCGGGTTTTGATCGGCGCGAAGCTGAATCTGTGAGGAGTCGTTGGAAGTCACCCGTTGAGGAGTCGCGGGAGTCGCCGGGCTGACAGTGACGGACGCCACACCGCCTCGGCTGGGAGCGGGGCCAGCCCCGGGCGTAGGTTGTGCTCGCGTATGACCCGCAACGATGCGGGCAGCACGAGAAGGCGGGGCTGATGTCCGTCCAGAGCAAGGCCCCGGCCGCGGGTGGCGGACAACCCCCGGCGGGCCGGGTCGGACGCCGAGCCGCCATCAGTGCGAAGACCCTGCGTACCGACCGCTGGTGGATCCAGCCAGTCGTCACCTTCGCCGTCTTGTTCAGCTTCATCATCTACTCGACGTGGGCCGCGTTCATCGACCGCGACTACTTCTCCGAGCCGTACATCTCGCCGTTCTACTCCCCGTGCCTCGCGATCAAGTGCGGCACGGTGCCGGGCTCACGTGGGGTCCCGCACCTGGGCATCTTCGGGCACTGGTGGTTCACTTCGCCCGCGATCATCATCCTGATCGTGCCGCTCGGTTTCCGGATGACCTGCTACTACTACCGCAAGGCCTACTACCGGTCGTTCTGGCTGTCGCCGCCCGCATGTGCCGTCGCTGAGCCGCACGCGAAGTACACGGGTGAAACCCGCTTCCCGCTCATCATTCAGAACATCCACCGGTACTTCTTCTACCTCGGGATTTTGCTCAACATCATCTTGACGTATGACGCGGTCATTGCATTCCGCAACCACCATGGCGCCTGGGGTCACGCCGGCCTCGGCACGTTGGTACTGGTGCTGAACGCAGTGTTCCTGTGGTCGTACACGGCCTCGTGCCATTCGTGCCGCAGCATCATCGGCGGCCGCCTGAACCACTTCTCGAAGCATCCAGTCCGTTATTGGATGTGGGGTCAGGTCAGCAGGCTGAACCGCTACCACATGCAGATCGCCTGGATTTCCCTGCTGTGGGTGGCATTTTCGGACGTGTACGTGCGGCTCGTCGCGTCCGGCACGATCACGGACGTGAGGTTCTTCTAAAGATGACTGGTCCTACACATGAGTGACAGCGAACGGCATTCGTACGACGTCGTCGTCATCGGAGCGGGCGGCGCCGGGCTGCGCGCAGCGATCGGTGCACACGAAGCGGGCGCGAAAACCGCTGTCGTCTGCAAGTCACTGCTCGGCAAAGCACACACCGTCATGGCCGAAGGCGGCATTGCCGCATCGATGGGCAACGTGTGGAGCGAAGACAACTGGCAGGTGCATTTCCGCGACACGATGCGCGGCGGCAAGATGCTCAACAACTGGCGCATGGCACAGCTACACGCGCAGGAAGCACCCGACCGCGTCTGGGAACTCGAGAGTTGGGGCGCGCTGTTCGACCGCACCAAGGAAGGCAAGATCTCCCAGCGCGACTTCGGCGGCCACCGCTATGCACGCCTCGCGCACGTCGGCGACCGCACCGGCCTGGAGATGATCCGCACCCTGCAGCAGCGCGCGGTCGCGATCGGCATCGACGTCTACATGGAATGCACAATCACGCAGTTGCTAAAGGATGACGACCGCATCTCGGGTGCCTTCGGCTACTGGCGCGAGTCGGGCCGCTTCATCACCTTCGAGGCGCCAGCCGTGATCCTGGCCACCGGCGGCATCGGCAAGTCGTTCAAGATCACCTCGAACTCCTGGGAGTACACCGGCGACGGCCACGCACTCGCGATGGGCGCCGGCGCACCGCTGGTGAACATGGAGTTCGTCCAGTTCCATCCGACCGGCATGGTTTGGCCGCCCTCCGTTCGCGGCCTGCTCGTCACTGAATCAGTGCGAGGGGACGGCGGGGTGTTGCGCAACAGCGAAGGCAAGCGGTTCATGTTCGACTACATCCCGGAGTTCTTCAAAGCTGAGACGGCCGACACGGAAGAAGAAGGCGACCGCTGGTACGACGACCACGTCAACAACCGGCGGCCACCCGAGCTGTTGCCACGCGATGAGGTTGCGCGTGCGATCAACTCCGAGATCAAAGCTGGTCGAGGATCGCCGCATGGTGGCGTGTTTCTCGACATCGCGTCGCGCCGCTCGCCGGAATTCATCCGCAAGCGGCTGCCCTCGATGTATCACCAGTTCATGGAGCTCGCCGACGTTGACATCACAAAAGAGCCGATGGAGATCGGGCCGACGTGTCACTACGTGATGGGTGGCGTCGAAGTCGATGCCGACACCCAAATGTCAACGGTGCCAGGCCTTTTCGCGGCGGGCGAAGTCGGCGGCGGCATGCACGGCGCGAATCGGCTCGGCGGAAACTCGCTTAGCGACCTGCTCGTATTCGGTAAGCGCGCTGGCGAGCACGCAGCCCAGTATTCGTCGTCGCTCGCTGGCGCGTGGCCTGCCATCGCCGACGCCGACATTAGGGCTGCCGGTGAAACTGCGTTGGCGCCGTTCGAACGCGAGGGGGGCGAGAACCCCTATACCGTTCAGCACGACCTGCAAGACACGATGCACAACCTCGTGGGAATCATCCGCAAGGCGGAAGAAGTCGAGCAAGCGCTCGTCACGATCGCGGAACTGAAGCGCCGCGTCGCCACACTGTCGGTCGAGGGTCATCGGCAGTACAACCCCGGCTGGCACTTGTCGCTCGACCTGCGCAACATGCTGCTGGTGTCCGAATGCGTCGCGCGTGCCGCCCTTGATCGCAAAGAGAGCCGGGGCGGTCACACCCGCGAGGACTACCCAGCGACCGATCCCAGCTGGGGGAAGATCAACGTCCTGTGCAAGTTGGACGACGCCGGGACCGGCGTCGAGGTGTTCCACCAGGATCTGCCTGTCATGCCCGACGATCTCAAGGCACTGTTCGAGGAGAGCCACTGATGGGCTACGACCTCAAGATGCGAGTGTGGCGTGGCGACGAGAACGGTGGGGACTTCGTCGACTACACCGTCGGAGTCGAAGAAGGCGAAGTTGTCCTCGACGCGATCCACCGGTTGCAGGCGACGCAGGCCGGCGACCTCGCCGTCCGATGGAATTGCAAGGCCGGTAAGTGCGGTTCGTGCAGCGCGGAGGTCAACGGGCGCCCGCGCCTGCTGTGCATGACGCGACTCTCGATCTTCGAACCGACCGACACCATCACGGTGACGCCCATGCGTACGTTTCCGGTGCTGCGCGACCTGGTCACCGACGTCTCCTTCAACTACGAGAAGGCCCGGCAGGTGCCATCGTTCACGCCGCCCGCGAATCTGGCGCCCGGTGACTACCGGATGCAACAGATCGATGTTGAGCGGTCGCAGGAGTTCCGCAAGTGCATCGAGTGCTTCCTCTGTCAGAACACTTGCCACGTTGTGCGCGACCACGAAGAGAACAAGCCCGCGTTCGCCGGACCTCGGTTCTTCATCCGCTACGCGGAACTCGACATGCATCCGCTCGACACTGTCGACCGTAAGAACATGCTGCAGGAGGAACAAGGCCTCGGCCTGTGCAACATCACCAAGTGCTGCACCGAGGTCTGCCCTGAGCACATCAAGATCACCGACAACGCGATCATCCCGATGAAGGAACGCGTCGTCGACGTGAAGTTCGATCCGTGGGGCAAGGTGATGCGCAACCGCCGCGCAGCCGAGCAGCCGAGAACCCCGGCTGCGCAACTGCGTGCTGGCGACGCAACCCCAGCCGACGGCGCCGTCACCGCCGCGCCGTCGCGGACGGTGTTGAGCGCGGCTCCGCCCGCTCCGGTTAAAGCAGCGAAGGCCGCACCACCGGCACCAGTCTCGGCACCGTCCTCGGCACCGTCCTCGGTGGCCGCCGCAACTGCACCCGCTGCGCCGTCCAAGCCGGTCGCTGCTGCCGCGCATGTCAGTGTGTCGCACGATCTCGCAGACGCAGACCGCGCAGTCGCGTCTCGTACTGCTTACATGCAGACGCTCATGTCGTTGCATGGCGTCGCCGAACTGTTGCTCGCCGGCACCCAGCGTCGGGCCAATCGTTCGATCAAGCTGGCCGTGACTGACGACGGCTTCGCTACTGGTCCGCTGCCGCGTCCGCCGTGGCGGCTCGCCGTCCGCGGTATCGATCTTGTTGTCGGCAACGACTGGCTCGTGCTGCCGCTGCACGGCACCTTCGCCGACCTCGCGGCGAATGCAGGAGTCGCGTGTGCGCCTCCGGCAGATGCGTATCAGCCTGCGAGCGGGTGCAAGCCCAGCGACCGTATGCACATCGACCTCACCGCGGCCACGGATTTGCTGCGGGCATTGAAGATTGGCGATGCGGCGTGCAGGGTGATGGCTACTGCACATGCGCCGACGAAGCCGCCGGAGCCGATCTTGTGGCCGGAGCACTTCGACGTCGGCATCACTCTCGAAGAAGTCAACTACGGAGTGTCGCCCGGCGACGACTCGATCCCCGAGGCGTACGCGTACGTCGGCCCGCATACGGCGCGCAAGGGCAAGTTCTGGAACCAGCCCTTTGGCGCCGCTCGCCCGATGACGGAGTTCGCCGATGCCGACGCGGTCGTTGCGTTCTTCGAAGAGGGACGCCGACAGGCGACCGCGAAGACACCGGCAACCTAACCGAGCGCGGTACCGAGAACGCAGGTGGGGTCCGCGATGCGAGCGTTGTTCGTTCAACAAGATCACGTGTCGTCACTCGGCTACGTCGGCGAGGCCTTCGCGGCTCGAGGCTTCGACGTCGAGACGCTGCAGGTCGTGCCGGCGGAACACTTCGCCGTCCCCTCTATGGCGGTCGTTTTTCCTGATCCCCTCGAGTGCGACGTTGTCGTTCCGCTAGGCGCGCCCTGGTCGGTGTATGACGCGGCCACGATCGGCGCGTGGGTCGGGGAGGAACTCGGTTTTCTGCGCGCCGCGCATGCTGCCGGGGTTCCGGTGTTCGGGATCTGTTTCGGCGGACAGGCGCTCGCGGCGGCGCTTGGTGGAGCTGTCGAGCTCAGCCCAGAACCGGAGTTGGGCTGGACGCTCGTCGAGTCGAGCGAGCCCGACCTCGTCGAGGTCGGGCCGTGGTTTCAGTTGCACCAGGATCGGTGGCAGTTGCCACCCGGGTCGCGGGAGTTGGCGACTACCGGGATTGCGTCGCAAGCGTTCGTGCTCGGGCGCTCGATGGGAGTGCAGTTCCATCCCGAGCTCACACCGGTCATCCTGCAGGCGTGGCTCGATAGCGGCGACCGCGATTACCTGCTCGCACGCGGCGTCGACCCCGACGCCCTCATGGTGACCACGCAGATGCAAGCCGACGCGGCCCGTGAACGTGCAGTGCGCCTTGTTGATCGGTTCCTCTTGCAGGTCGCGACGGCGGACTTCGACGCAGCCCGCTGAACGGCGGGTTGGGCATTACCAAGCCGCCACGCCCGACCGCAGCACTCTGCTGGCGAACGCGTCTGCTGCTGCCGAGCGACGCAGCTAGCTCGTGACATCACGCATCCACTTGACGTCACTCCCGCTGATTAGCGGTAGGCGTCGAGACCCAAGTGGATTGCGAGTCCGAGGCCGGCCAGCGCAATGAAAACGCGAAGCACGCGAGTCGGCGAGTGTCTGACGATGACAGGTCCGATCCGTCCGCCCACCAGGACGCCAGCCGCAAGTGGGAGTGCAACGAGCCAGTGCACCGGCCCAAAGATGGCGAAAATGACTGCAGCAACGACATTGGAGATGCCGAGCACCACGTTCTTCAATGCGTTGCAGCGGGCGAGTGTGTCAGGTGTCGTGATCAGTAACAGCGCGAGCATGAGCACCCCGGCGGCCGCCCCGAAGTAGCCCGCATAGACACCGATCGCAAAGATGCCCGCGAACAGCACCCGTGAGGCAGGAGCGGGTGCGTCGTCGAGATGCAGACTCGGACGCCGAGGCACCAGGATCGTGAGTGAGCCTAGGCCGATCAGCCACGGAACGACGCGTTCGAACGAGCTAGCTGGGGTAAGTAGCAATATGGCGCCGCCGAGGAGCCCTCCGGCCACCGCGATTGCGCCGAGTTCGCGTATTCGCGGCCGTTGCCCGCGCAGTTCGGGACGCGAACCAGCCATCGTTCCGGCGGTGTTGAACACCAGCGCAACCGTGTTCGTGACGTTCGCGGCGACAGGCGTCAGCCCGACCGCGAGCAGTGCCGGGTAGCTAACCAGTGACGCCAGACCGGCGATGCTGCCGGCCAGACCTGCTCCGACGCCGGCTAGAACAAGGAGGACGGCCCGCCATAGCGTCACCGTCCCCGCAGCCCGTCAGACTCGAGGGCTCGGTCGCTCGCAATCATGGCGAGATCGTAGATAATCGAACTCATGGCGTACGACGCGGTGCTTGCAAATCGGCTTCGGGAGTGCCTGCAAGACGAGTCGGGCGTCACCGAGAAGGCCATGTTTGGCGGGCTCGCGTTCATGGTGAACGGCAACATGGCAGTAAGTGCGAGCGGCCAGGGCGGGTTGTTGCTGCGAGTGGATCCGTCGCAAACGGAGTCATTGGTCAGTAGGCCGCACGCGCGACGTTTCGAGATGCGCGGCCGAGAAATGGATGGCTGGCTACGGATCGATACCGAGGGCGTGAAGACCTCGCGGGCCCTGAAGAGATGGGTCACTATTGGTGCCACCTACGCCCGGTCGCTCCCACCGACCTGAGCCTCGTTGGTCAGGAGTTCCGGCGACGTTCGGGCTCGTGGTGCGAGTGCCAGTCGATGTAATGCGCGTGTCAGCCGCGCTGTGCCACCATGTCGACCATGAGCCCTGCTGACGACGCCAAAGGCACCGTGCCCGTTGACGACGGCGCCGCCGACCATCTGCGAAGCATGACCGTTCCCAACTTGCCGCTGGCCTCGACCGAGGGAACTTTCATTGACCTCTCGGCGTTGCCGCGCCGAACGGTCGTCTACGCCTATCCCCGCACCGGCGTCCCGGGCCATCCCCCGCTGGTTCCCGAATGGGGATCGATCCCGGGCGCCCGAGGGTGCACAGTGGAGTCGCGTGGGTTCGCAGATCACTACACGGAGCTGACCGAGCTCGGCCTCGACGTACTGGGCCTCTCGACGCAGACGGTCGACTACCAACGCGAGGCAGCTCAGCGGCTGCAGCTACCGTTCGCACTCGTATCCGATGCCGATCTGCGACTCGCAACGGCGCTGCAGCTCCCGACCATGGAGGTGGCCGGCCTCACTTTGCTGCGCCGGTTCACGATGCTCATCGACGCCGGCGTCATCACATACGTCTGGTATCCGGTATTCCCGGCCGATAACCACGCCGCGGAGGTTGTCGCTTGGGCGTTGTTAAATGCCCGGGGAATCGATCGAGACTCAGCCGGCACAGATTCCGCACACTCGTCGGCCGTATGATTGCTGGGATGTCTGCACGCAGACGGCTACGGCCGCAGGACGCCGTGAAGGACGTGACCTGCGCAAGGTCACCCTCAAGCGATCTTTCGGTGGTGCACGTGATGAGTCTGTCGGCGCGAACAGCACAAGATTCGATCGCCGGGCCCCGTGCACAGGTTCCTCGGGCATGCGGCGGCGCCTCGAGATGAGCCCGAAGCCCGATAGCGCTCGCACTGCTACCGCGCGTATACAAGCGGCTCGCTCGCTGCTCTTCGTGCCAGGAAATCGACCAGACCGGTTCGAGCGCGCGAAAGCCAGCGAAGCTGACCTTGTCATTTGCGACCTCGAAGATTCTGTTGGCGGCGACCACAAGGACTTGGCACGCAGTTGCGTTGCAGAGTGGCTAAGTGACGGAGGTGGTGCGCTTGTCCGCCTGAATGCCGCCCACACACCGGACTTCTCGGCTGACCTCGACGTGTTGAAAGGCTTACCAGGCGTGCTCGGCTTGGTGCTACCGAAGGCCGAGCCAGCTGCCCTCCTCGCTCTGAGCGATCGGATCGATTGTGACGTGCCAGTCGTGGCACTCATCGAGACCGCTGTCGGCGTCCAGCACGCTGGCACCATCGCCGCAACTCCTGGCGTCGTGCGGCTCGCCTTCGGGGCCATTGACTTTAGTCTCGACGTCGGCTCGGCGGAGGACGAAGTCGCCTTGCTATTCGCGCGATCAAGTCTCGTTGTTTCGTCGCGAGCGGCACGGATCGCGGCGCCCGTCGATGGCGTCACCCTCAACTTGGACAACAGCGACGTCGCCCGCAATGATGCGTTTCGAGTCCGTCAGTTGGGGTTCGGCGGCAAACTCTGCATTCATCCTCATCAGGTTGCTGCGGTCAACTCGGCCTTCGCTCCCACGGGTGAGGAGGTGGATTGGGCCCGTCTCGTCGTCGCCGCAACAACCGGGAGCGGTGCCAGTCGGGTTGGGCACTCGATGATCGACCGCGCGGTCATCGAACGAGCACAACGAATCTTACGGTGGGCCGCCCCGTGACGAGTTGTCGCAGCGTGCCCGACGAGGTACGGGATTAGAACTACCTTGGCGCCCACACAGCAACGCCCACGGCGGCGCTTAAGAGCAGGACCAGCCCTCGCGGAAGTACTCGGTGACCGACAAGCACGACGCTGGCCGCGAGGATGAACACGGTTACGGCATCAACTCCATACGACTTGAGCGCACCCACGAGTACGGCCATGACGCTACCTGCCGCCGCTAAGATCAAGCCGAAGACGAATCCCTCGACAGCCCGGTGATTCGCCAGTCGCCTGTATACGCGGTCCATCGGGAGCGCAAGCAAGGGCGGGATAGTGATCGCCGCCGCGGCGAGGAGCGCCCCCGCTGTCCCACGCGTCAGATATCCAAGTGCAACCACCCAGAGGCCGGTCGGCCCCGGTGCGAGTTGCCCGATCGCGAGCGCCTCCACAAATTGCCCTTCGTGGGCCCACTGCCGACTGATCAGGTCCTGATGAACACTCGGTAGATTAGACAGGCCACCTGAGGACAGGAACGAGGCTTTGAGAAGCAGCAGGAAGAATAGGAGGTTTCCGGCCACTGCTTCAGCGGGGCTTCTGAATCCAGAGGGCCGACATGAGCGCCGCACTGCCCAGCAATACGTACACCACCGGCACCCATTGCTCAGCCACAACGGTCCCAGCAACTACGGGTATGGCGACGGACGCCGTTAGCGCGATCCTGCTTCGTGCTCGCGCAGCCTTCACGATCGGCCGCCCCACGCGCCAATTCAACACGAGCGCCGCGCCTACTACTGCAGCGAACATCCCGCGCAGCGCCGCATGTACCCCTGCTAACTGAGCGATCTGCGTATAGGCAGCGGAGATGAGGATAGTTGCGGCAACGCTTGGAGCCATCAGCCCGGCAAGTGCTGCGACGCTGCCTGCCATGCCTGCGACACGTAACCCTGTCAGCGCACAGACGGCGATGACATTGACACCCGGCACGATCTGGGACAACCCCCACAGCTGCACCCACTCGTCGTACGTAAGCCACTTCAGCTCGGTCACCATGTGTTCGAAGGCGTAGAACTGGACGGCCTGACCCCCGCCGACGGACTTCACACCGATCTTGGACCACAGCAAGAACACGTCGGTCGGTCGGGGTGGGCCGCCTTTTCGGCGTGTTAGGACTCCGCGGGGCAAAGCAAACCCGTGATTTCTCCGAGGGCGGGTTGGTCCTCCAGGTTCCCGACGAGCTCTGCGGCGCGCTCCGCCGCCGATGACGAGATACCGCCGACCGCGAGACAGTCGGCAAATTTGCGGAATAGCTCGTCGTGAGTCATGGGGTTAGCCGGACTCCCCTTTGCGAAGTCTGCACGGCCGCGGAGGACGGTGCCGTTGTTCAAGTGCACACGCACGATGCTCGTCATGTTGTTGTAGCCCGTTCCGTCCGCTTCTGGATCGACCTCGAAGCGAACCCGCTCCATCATGGATTGGATATCGGGCCGCCGCACAGCTTCGTCGGTGAACTCCGCCAAGCCCGCCCGACCAGCCACCACCAGCACAGCCATGCAGAACTCCATGCTGAACTTGGCCGCAAGGTGATCGGCCGGGTGGTGGTGGATGAGCGCATTGGGCATGTGCCGGTTGGTGCCGACATACACAAGCTCGACATCGCCAGCCTGGACATCATTGTCTCGAAGCAACTGCGCCATCACGGTCATAGCCGGGTGAGTCAGGGAGCCTGACGGGTAGGGCTTGATCGAAACGCCCGGGTCACTGAAGGTCCACGGCGCGCCTAGTCGCTCCATTGTCGGACGATCGAATCCACCGCCAGCGGCGGAAAAGAACCCGCGGCGAGCCTCGAGGATGTTGTGTGCGGCCGTGAAGCCATTCGCGGCAAGTTGCGCTGCGAGCACGCCACTCTCCGCAGCCCGCCCTGCGTGGAATGGCTTAGTCATTGTCCCGAAGTTCTCGCGGAGGCCCGAAGCACACGATGCAGCGATCCCGAGGGCGACCTCGGTCTGTTCGACGTCGAGAGCCAGGATCCGCGCCGCCGCTGCAGCTGCCCCAATCGCACCAGCAGTCGCGGTCGAGTGGAACCCTGCTTCGTAATGGCGAGGATCGATGGCCTCGGAGATTTTCGCCTCGGTCTCCACGCCAACGAGATATGCAAGGAGAAGGTCTGCCCCACTCCGTCCTAGTCGCTCGCCAAGAGCCAGAGCTGCTGGCAGAACCGGAGCGGTGGGGTGGGTCAGCAGGCCGTATACCCGATCTGGGAGAGTCGCCAGCTGAGTATCGTCGAAGTCGTCCGCGTGTATGGCCAGTCCGTTCAAGAACGCAGCGAAGCGGCTGGGTAAGCGCACCGAGGAGCCCAGTACCGAGGAATCAGTGACAGAACAACCGTAGGAGTCAACCTCCGCGGCGGCGAGTTGCCCGACCAGGCTGGCGCGTCCTGCAACGGCGAGCCCGAGGCCATCTAGGATTGATCGCAGTGCAGCGCCAACCGCGTCGGTCGGTATGTCGGCAAGCTTTGTGTCGACCACAAATCGACTTACGGCCGCGGTGATCTCGTCCACCATTCTCATCTGCTCCCTAGATCGGTCTTGCTAGTTGGCTCTTCTATCGTCGCCGGCGTTGGATTGTCCGCCGGTTCGCTTGCTCGGTCCTGCAAATTGCTGCGATGCGTCACATGTCACCAAGTGCATCAATGACAGCGTCGGCGACCTCGTCGGTGCTCGCGGTGCCACCGAGATCGGCGGTCAAGGACTGCGCGCGACGAGTCACGTCGGCGACCGCGTGCTCCACCCTCGCCGCGGCCGAGGCTAGTTCGAGATGGCGCAGCATTAGCGCTCCCGTCAAGATTGCTCCTATCGGGTTAGCTCGGCACATTCCCGCGATGTCCGGTGCCGATCCGTGGACAGGTTCAAACATCGACGGATGCTGCCGCTCCGGGTTGAGGTTTGCGCTGGCAGCTAGTCCGAGGCCGCCCTGGATCGCCGCGCCGAGGTCGGTGAGTATGTCCCCGAAGAGATTCGACGCGACGACTACGTCTACGGTGTCCGGCCGCGAGACCATCCGCGCGGCCATCGCGTCGACATGGACTCGTTGCACATCCACATCCGGGAATTCGGCTCCAACTCTGGCTACAACGTCATCCCACAAGACGTAGTTGTACCGGCTGGCGTTCGATTTCGTGACGCTGATTAGCTGGCCGGATCTGCGTTGGGCATGCGAGAACGCCACGCGAGCTACGCGCTCGACAGCTGTGCGAGTGAACACCGGCACTTCGACTGCTAGCTCGTTAGCAGTCCCCACGTGGACTCGGCCGCCTGGGCCCGAGTACTCGCCCTCTGTGTTCTCGCGCAGGAATAGCATGTCGATGTCGCTGGCTTGTCGGTCCCTGAGCGGGCCCGTGATGCCAGGGAGCAGCGTGACCGGCCTTAAGTTCACGTACTGCTCGAACGCCTTGCGGATGGGAAGCAGGAGTCCCCACAGGCTCACATGATCTGGAATCGTCGGCCAGCCCACGGCACCCAGGTATATGGCGTCGAAGTTCGCCAATACATCCAACCCATCGTGCGGCATCATCGACCCGGTCCGGGCAAAGAAGTCGGCACCCCAGGGAAATTCCACAAAATCGAGACTGGCCACCTTGGATAGCACGCGAATGCCAGCCGGAATAACCTCTTGGCCCACGCCGTCGCCAGCAATGACGGCAATCTGCGGGTTGGTCATTTGGTCGCTCTCCGCACGGGCCGAGAGTCGAGCGTTCCGCTAGCCTGCGCGTATTGCTCGAGCACTTCGGAGGTGTGTTCGCCCAGTGCAGGAACGGCCAGCGTACTCACGTTCGAATCGCGGGCATCGAGCGGCGACCTCAGCGCAGATGCAAGCCCACTTGGCGTGTCCACCTGAGTCCAACGTGCCCGCGCGCGCAACTGCGGATGATCCAGCAACGCACCTACGTCGTTGACCTCCGCCCACGGGATGTCCGCGCGATCCAGCGAAGCAAGCACTGCGGTCAACGGCACAGCTGCGAGAAATTCGTCGATCAGGATTTCAAGTTCGTCTCTGTGACGCACCCGTGCCTCGTTCGATCGGAATCGATCGTCGTCCACCAGGTCTGGTCTCTCCAGCACGAACGTGCAGAATGCGCGCCACTGCCGCTGATTCTGTACTGCGATGTTCACAGTCGCCTGTCCGCCACCTACTCGGTACGGTCCGTACGGACAGATGGTCGCGTGCATGACTCCGCTTCGTTCGGGCTCCTTACCCGTGTACTCACGGTGGTAGAGAATGGGTGTCATCCACTCCGCAATGCAGTCGAGCATCGCGATGTCGATACGTGTTCCCAGCCCGGTCGACTCACGCTGAAATAGCGCGGCCAACACCCCGCTCAGGGCATACATGCCGCCAGAGATATCTGCTATCGGTAGCCCCACTTTTGCCGGCTGCTCGGGCGCACCCGTGATCGCAAACAATGCAGCCTCGCCCTGCACTAAGAGATCGAACGCTTTCCGATTACGCAGCGGACCTTCGGTTCCGTAGCCGGTGATCGTGCATGAGATCAGCTGAGGCCACTGGGCGTGAACGGCGTCCCATCCGAGGCCGAGTCGCTCAAGGGCGCCGGGTCCAAGGTTGCTAACCAAGACATCGGCGGACTCGAGTAGAGAGTCGACGACAACACGGTCGTTCGCGGATTTCAAATCCAACACTACGCTGCGCTTGCCGCGATTGAGCCACACAAAGTACGCGGATTCGCCGTGCACGACGGAGTCATACGACCGCGAGAAATCGCCTCCCCCTGGTCTCTCAATTTTGATCACGTCAGCACCTAGATCGACAAGATGCCGCGTGCATAACGGACCAGCAACGGCTTGCTCGAGCGCCACGACTCGGATACCACGAAGCGGCGCCGCTCTTGGCTCGGGTCGCAGGTCACTGGTGGGCATTAGGCCTCCATTACCCGACGGCGAGCCGAAGGAGATCACCAATCGACTCCATCTCCCAAACGGTCTCGATGGCGCGCATGAGCTGCTGCGCCTGCGGTGTTCCGATACTCGGGCTAGCGTTCGAGAGGAACTTCGCACGGTGGTCGTCAGCCGAAAACGGATTGCCCGGTCCTCCGCGTTGTGCGGGAATGTCATAAGAGAAGTGGCGTCCGTCGCGGGTCTCGAGGCGCACCTTTGCCGGAAAGCGATCCGGCGCCATGGCAGGATCTGCATCGCAGTAGACACGCGACGCGAGGTCGGCGATGTCCGGATCGGCGTGAACCTCGGCCGTGTAGTCGTCGACTCCAGCGTGGCCCAGAACGGCGAGAATCGCTACTGAATAAGGCAGACTGAACTTCATGTGGTATGGCGTCACCGGCCGGATCTTGGCGTCTCGCGGCTCGCAGACGACTGGTATGCATTCCGGGGGAACGGTGACGTCTACACGCGCGATGTCTTTGTAAGTTAGCGTCTCGGCCGCCAGAATCGCGGCGACGCCGTCCATCGCGGAGTGATTCCATGCGCCGTTGCTGTACGGCTTGTAGGTTGTTTCAGGCAACAGCCATGTAGTGCCGAGTCCATCGGTCAATACATCGAGATCCACAGGCTCCGAATCTCCATGCAGCAACACCGCATACAGTGCCCAACCTCCCTCAAGAACCTGCGGCGGCCCTAGATAGCCTTGTTCTGCGAGAAGCGCCGCCGTAATCCCTCCCTGAACGGCCCAACCAGGATGCAGGCGTTTGACCCAACTCCCATCGTGGAGTCCCTGAAGTAGACCTGCAGCCTGGCTGCCCGCCAACCCAAGACCGCTGGCCAGTCGGACAGCATCCAGGCCGAGCAACTTTCCCGCAGTTGCCGCTGCCGTGAACGGGCCAACTACGCCGGTGGCGTGAAACCCGCGCATATGAAATCTGTGTGGCGCCGCTGCCCCGATGCGCAACCCGACTTCGGCCCCGGCGACAAGTGCAGTTAGCATCTGCGCGCCGGTCGCGCCGGTACGTTCAGCCATCGCGAGTGCGCTGGGTACGGCCAAGCAACCGATGTGAACCATGGCAACGCTGTGCGTGTCATCGAAGTCAGGGCCGTGCGCGTAAGCAGCGTTCACAAACCCTGTGGCTGCTGCGGGAAGCCGCTCGCCACCGCCTATGACCGTCGATTCCCCGCGGCCGCCCATCTCGGAGAATACTTTCTGGATAGGTTGCGCATAGTCCATTCGAGAACCTACGAGTGACACGCCGACCGTGTCCATCAGCCGCCAGATCGCGTCCTGTCTCACGTGTGCCGGCAAGTCGTCGGGCTGCAGCGAGCTCACGAAGTCGGCTAAGCGCTGTGATCGTGTCTGAACTGCGTTTTGACTGGTTGTCACTTTCTCGGCCACTCCTTGAGTTGGGTTTGCGGTGTCGTCGCAGCAAAGTAGATGTCGTTAGCCCACGAGAATGCGAGCAACTTCATCTCGTTGACGGAGTTCTTCTGCAGGACCGGAAATCACGTTTCTGCCCTGCGCTAGGAGGTAGACAACGTCCGCGTGGTCCATGGCGATCGTCGCGTTCTGCTCGACGACCAGTAGCGCCACACCCGCGTCGCGAATCCGGTCAATATGGGTCCAGACCCGTTCGGCGTACAACGGTGACAACCCTGCCGTCGGCTCGTCGAGAATCGCCACCACAGGTTCTGTCATGAGCAGTCGCGCGAGTGCGAGCATGCGTTGCTGGCCGCCCGAGAGCACGCCCGCCTTCTTGTGTCGATCTACCGCAAGATCGGGAAAGAAGTCGAGCAGTTCGGAGATTCGCTTCTGGAGGCTCCCCCGAACGGTGTAGCCGCCCATCTCCAAGTTCTCGACCACAGACAGTTGATCGAATACGTTCATGAGTTGAGGCAGATACGCGAGACCGGATCTGACGAGCTTGTGAGGGCCTTGCCCTGTCACGTCGTTTCCTCGCAGGAGAACTTGGCCCTTCTTCACGCTGATAAGGCCAATAATTGCCTTCGACAACGTGGACTTGCCAGCACCGTTCGGGCCGAGAATGACGCTTGTCTCGCCCGCGTTCGCGGTGACCGAAACGTCGTCCAATATGGGTGGTCCGTCGTAGCCTGCCGTAATGGAGACTGCTTGCAACTCATTCACTCGCTCGCTCCCTGGCGGTTGTAGGACCTGAATCGGGAGATCCCACAGCCGCTGTTCCGAGGTACGCGGACACCACATCTGCGTGCTCACGCACGATCTCGAGTGGGCCTCGGGTAAGGACCCGACCTTCGGCCATGACGACCACGTCATCAGCAACTGTGGACAGGAATCCCATGTTGTGGGCGATGAGAAGCACAGTCACTCCCTGCGCAGCGATTTCGCGAATCCGAGAAGCGATCAGTTGACTCGTTTCCGGGAAGACGCCAGCAGTGGGCTCGTCCAAAAGCATCAGCTTCGGGTGTGCCATCAGGGCACGGGCGATCTCCATCAGTCGCCGCTGGCCACCCGACAAAGTCCCTGCCGGGCTTAGGAGGTGATGCCCGAGCCCAAGCCAGTCGAGAAGGCTGGACGCCTCCTTACGCAAATCCTCTTCTTGGCTCCGCCAGCTACCACGGGAGAACAGTGCCTTCAGCGGGTTTTCGCCAATCTGGTCCTGGGCAGCCAAGATCACATTCTCAATAACAGGAAGCGTCGCGAGGACCCTGGCGGTTTGGAAGGTGCGAGCGATTCCCTTGCGGGATACCTGGGCCGGTCCGAGGCCGGTAATGTCGGCGCCTTCAAAGTAGATCTTGCCTTCCCGCGGCGACAAAGTACCGCTCAGCATCTCGATCATTGTCGACTTCCCGGCACCGTTCGGTCCGATTAGACCCGTAACCTCGCCACGGCGAACCGAGAAGCTGCAGCCCTTGACCGCCCAAACCCCGCCGTACGCGTAGCCAACATCGCGGATAGTAAGGAGATCGTCGGAAGTATCACTACTCATCGCGCACGCCTCACCGCAGCAAATCTTGCTTTGGGGAGGACCTGTTTTGTTGGCTGCCCGTACCAGTGCAGCCACCGTTCAGGGATCAATCCGCCGCGCCTGTATCTGAGCATGAGGATTAGAACGACCCCAATCACGATCGCACGAATAGCGCCGACATCCGCTCCACCACCAAAGCTCGGCAGGAAGCGCGACAACTCCGCGAGTCCTTCGATGAGCACGAAAGCTCCGAGGAGTGCACCCCAGTAGTTGCCGGCACCGCCGACGATCAATGCTGCCAGCAAGATAAATGACTCGAGTGGCAGAAAGGCATACGGGCTCCAGGCCGTGATCGAAAACACGAAGAGACCGCCGGCTATCCCCGCGATGAAACAACCGATCATGAAGATCCACAACTGCGGTTGCCAGGAGGTACGGCCGAAAGCAGACGTAACCGCCTCGTCCTCTCGCATGGAGCGCAGCAACCGACCGAACGGCGACCGGAAGATGCGACGCGAAGCCCACACGCAAACAGCGAGTATGCCCGCCGATAACGCAAGCATCACGAGCGTGTACCGGGCGGTGCTGGTCGAGATGATGTTCGGCACGTTATACAGGCCAGTCGCGCCGTTGAACAGCGGCTCGTAGGTGTTGATGATGTTCCAGAAGATGAACGCGGCCGACACCGTGACGATCGCAAGATAGTCACTCCGAAGGCGCCTAACTGTGAATCCGAAGACAACGGCGCCAAGAATCGCGGCGACAACCCCGCCGATCAACAAGCCGACATACCACGGCAGCGTCCACCCGAGGATGTACGTGCCGCCTCCCAACATCGCAGTCCGTCCCATGGTCGTGACGGCGGCCACGTACGCACCGATGGCGACGTACGTGTAGTAGGCGAAGTTCAGGAGGCCGGTATACCCGTACTGCAGGTTCAGGCCGACAACCATGATCGAGTTGATACACCCAAGCAAGAGCAGGTCCGTGACGTAGTAGACCATCAGCTGATCTTCCCCTTAGTCGCAAACAGTCCCTGAGGCCGGAAGAGGAGGAGGACGATCACGACGCCGAATGCGATCGAGGTTTTGTAGGCAGCGTTGAGGTATGCGCCAGAGATCTCCGTCAGAAGGCCAATGGCAAGCGCACCGAGCATCGCGCCGTAAGGCCGCCCGATACCGCCGAGGATCACTGCACCGAAGATCACGAAAAGCTCAGTGAAACCTGTCGTCGGATCGAGTGTGCTCTCCTGCAGTACGAGCCCAACACCTGCGACGGCGGTTAACAAGCCCGCAAGGAACCAAGTGATCGACACCACCCGCTCGCTGTCGATACCGCACGCCTTCGCGAGGTCTGCATTGTTAGATGTCGCGCGGAGCGCCTTGCCGAACTTCGTGTAAGCCAGCATGAGGTGCAACATCACGAGAAGAACCACGGATGTCGCAAACATAGCGAGATCGCCGGGCGTAAGGATGAAGGGCCCCACGTGCAGTGAGTTCCCGAGGGTCACATTGAACCGAACCGGCTCCGCGCCCCAGATCAGTGTCAATGCGTTCTGAACGACGAAGGAGAGCCCAACGCCGGCAATAAGCAGGGTGACGGGCCGAACGCCTTGTCGCATGAAGGGACGGAACACGAGGATGTTTGCGAGAACGCCGAGGAGCCCGGTCGCGATACCACCCAAGATGATTGCGAGCACCAGATTGATCCCGTGTCTGGTAGCGCTCCACGCGATGTAGGCACCGAAGGTCATGAAATCGCCGTACGCGAAGTTGATGAAGTTCGTAACGCTCACCTGTAACGAAACGGCGACCGCGGCAAGGGCCACGACGGACGCTGTCGCGAGGCCGAACCCGACTGCGACAAGAAATTGGCTCAAGATCAGGCCTCTCGAATCCTTCGGGAGTTGAAGAGGGAGCAAGTGGTGGATCCGGCGTTTGGTAAAGGCGCCGGACCCACCACACATGGGTTGCGTCAGACCGCTATCCGTTGGTCAGGGTCTGTTGAATCTGCTGCGGAGTCAACTCGGTGAGCGAACTGCTTGTGCCATCCGCGTTGAAGTGCAGGATGTCGAACGGGCCATACACGTTGTGGAACTTGTCGAAGTCGACGCTGCTCGCTGCGCCTTGGTAGTTGATAGCTTTGCCGGTCTTCAGGAGCTGAAGGCACGTCGAGTAGTCGTAACAGTTCTGACCGGGCCCGTTTGCCGCCTTGGCAATTCCTTGCTCGATAGCTGGCGAATCAGTGGTCCCTGCGATCTGTGCTCCGAGCGCCCAGACGTTTACCCCGTCGTAGATGTACGTCTGGCCGTTGCTCGGCTGGTTTGAGCCGGTCTGTTGCTGCAGGACATTCAGGAACGGCTGGTAGCCCTGGTTCTCAGCCCCTGGGTTGGCGATGTAGATCGGCCCAGACGCGGTCGCGCCACCAACCGACGTGACGAACTCCTTCGCGAACCACAGGTTGCTTGCAACCCACGGAGTGGACAACAGGCCTTGCTGCTTGAGCTCACCAAACAGCACGCCTGCAGACGGGATGTCGAACTGCCCTAGAACGGCCTGCGGATGGGTCGAGAACAGTGTCTGGATCTCACTGCGGAACGACGTCGCTCCGACTGCGATCGTCACGGGCTTGTCAACCGTCATTCCGAGCGCCTTCGCCGCATCTTGGAGTCCCGGGACTAGGGACTGGTCACCTGACGTGTTGCCAATAGCTATGGCGACGTGATTCCAACCCTTGCTATGGGCGTAGACGACCATGGCATCGGCCTGCTCAGTGTCCGACGGCGATAGCCGGAAGAAGTGCGGGTCCGTGATGTTGTCAAAGGCAGATCCGCCGCCCCACATTAGGTCGGGAATGTTTGCCTTCGCCGCGATCGGCCACACGACAGACGCGGTTTGCGAGATGGGTCCGACGATGCCCACCACGTGATCGGCCTGAATCTCTTTTTGCGCGGCCGGTACTGCATCGGCCGGGTCCGCTGCGTCGTCCTGCACGTCGAGGTTGACATGGTGCCCGAGCACCCCGCCCGTAGCATTGATGACGCTCAAGGCAATCTTTGCGCCGGTCTGCATGCCCTGTCCGAGGTCCGCCCGCGCGCCGGTTAATGGGGCCAGCAACCCAAGCTTGATGGCTGAACCCGTGGCCGCCTGGCTGGGAGCCGGAGCTAGACTTCCTGACGCCGCCGCGCTCGACGAGCCAGCCGACGCTGCGCTCGCGACCGGCGAAACTCCTCCAGATGCGCTGGCACTCGTCGCCGCCGCGGCGCTCGTGGACGCGGGTGAACTCGTCGAACTGGCTGTGGGCTTCGAGCTGGAGCATGCGGCGAGCACCAGCGCCGCCACCGTTCCAATACCGACGGCGACCCCCGTCGCGTGACGGCGACCTCGCACAAACCTCACAAACATGGGGCTTCTCCTTTGGTGAGAGCATCGACTATTCGGGTCGCCCGGCCGGCGGTTGCCACAGAGTAGGCAACCGCTCCCATGATGGACAAGAGATTCGCCTATAATTTATTCTTCGTAACCTATACGTGACCAACTTAGGATTGGGAAGCTATGAAGGACGGGGCCACGCAGCGCCAGAGGGGAGCAGGAACGCACGTGGACGGAATACGTAGCTCTTTAGTGCGGTTGCCACCGCAGCCGTCCCTGGGGTGGCGACACCTCGCGAGGCAGGACGCTCGAACTACCCGCCCAACACCACGCCACGCCAAGCTAGAGAGGTGCACAGCCAGTGCAACCGCAACACCCCAAGCGAATTGATCGCGCGTGGCGAGCGTCACGACTGGGGCTTTACACTGTCCGCGTGAAGCGGCCAGCGTCCATCGTCGGCTCACGGTGGCACCGGCCCGACATTGCCGAGTCTCGAGATCCACTGTGAACGCGCGAGACCGAGTACAGACCCCGCGACGCCAGACAGCAAGCCACGCTGACGGCATCACCAGGCTGGTGCCTTCGGCCCACGATGCTCCGATCGACGGCCCCCCGGTGACGGCGAGCACTTACGTTGCGAACTCCGTGAGGACTGAGATCTTGAGCGGCGTGTTTCGGCTCGGTGCTCGCCTGGACCAACAGGCACTTGCGCAGCGTTACAACGTGAGCATCATCCCCGTAAGGGAGGGCCTGAAGCTTCTCGAGGCGCAGGGCCTCGTGCGCACGGAGCAGCGGCGCGGCACCTACGTCGCAGAGTTGTCGGTGCAAGAGCTCACAGAGATAACCCTGATACGTGAGCGCCTCGAAGGACTCGCGGTAAGCCTGGCGACGCCCCGGATTCCGTCCGCGACTCTGGACGTATTAGAGGAACTGAACGCCCGGATGGACAACGTTCGCGACGATGATCCACCGTCCGTGTGGCGTGACCTGAATCGCGAATGGCACTTCGTGATCTATAGCGCATCGGGTGCGGCGCTTCTGCTTCAGCTAATCGGCACGCTTTGGGACCGCACGAGCATCTACCGTGAGGTCCTGGCGAATACCCCAACCGTCCGATGTGCCTCGGTCGCTCAGCACACGGAGGTAATGGCCGAGTTGAGGCGGGGCGATGCCGCGGGCGCAGCGCGGGCTATCCGGCGGCACGTGCGGAGAGGCCAGCGGGATATGCGGGTGGCTGAGATTGGATTTGGCACGAACAAGAAATAGAAGTGGACCGAAGACTTGTACCTGCCAGTGGAAGAGGTCTAGCGATGCCAGACGCCGTCCCGACCCGCACGGAAAAGCTTAGTTTCGGGAGCACGGCGTTTGAAGCCGAAATCCAGAGCGTGACCGAGGGCGCACCAGGAGCGGACATCGGAGCGCTGTTACGAACGTCGGGCCTTGTCACGTACGACCCTGGGTTCGCCAACACCGCGGTTTGCCGATCGACGATCACTTACATTGACGGCGACGCGGGGATCCTCCGGCATCGCGGATACCCGATCGAGGAACTTGCCGCCCAATCCTCCTTTGTCGAGGTCGCGTACCTCCTAATCCATGGAGAGTTGCCAACTCCACGTGAGCTCGGCCTCTTTGGTTCGCGGGTCCGGGCCCGCAGCGAGTTGGCCGAGCCGCTGCAGCGGTTCTTCAAGTCGTTTCCCAAGGACGCGCACCCAATGTCTGTCCTGGCGTCCGCGGTCTCCGCGCTGTCGACGTTCTATCCCGACTCGTTGGATCCGCTTGATCCGGAACAAGTTGAGGTTTCGACCGAACGCTTGCTGGCGCAGGTCCCGGTGCTCGCCGCGTGTGCGTTCAAGCAATCACTACAGCAGCCGTTTCTGCTGCCCGACCCATCCCTGGGTCTCGTCGAGGACTTCTGCCGGATGAGCCTTACCTCCTCGGCCGCACCCGAGGTCGATGATCAGATCGTTCGGGCGCTTGATTTGCTTTTCGTTCTGCATGCTGACCACGAACAGAACTGTTCGACTTCTACCGTGCGGTTCGTGGGCTCTGCTCACGCCAGCCTGCACGCGTCGATCTCCGCCGGCATTGGAGCCCTCTCAGGACCGCTACATGGCGGCGCCAATCAGGCGGTGCTTGAGATGCTCACGCAGATTCGTGACAGCGACGATGACGTCGCCTCATTTGTACGACGGGTTAAGCAACGTGAGAATCACGCGCGCCTCATGGGATTCGGCCATCGCGTGTATAAGAACTATGACCCGCGCGCAGCCATCATCAAAAAGACGGCCGACGAGTTGCTCTCTGCACTCGGCAAACGCGACGAGTTGCTCGACATCGCTCTCGAACTCGAAAGCGTGGCGCTTTCAGACGACTACTTTGTGGACCGGAAGCTCTACCCGAATGTCGACTTCTACACGGGACTGCTTTACCGAGCTATGGGCTTTCCTCCTGAAATGTTCACCGTCCTGTTCGCGATCGGTCGGCTCCCGGGCTGGGTCGCTCAGTGGCGGGAGATGATCACTGACCCAGAGACGAGGATCGGGCGACCGCGCCAGCTGTACGTTGGATCGGCCCAGCGGCCTTATCCCGTTCGGGGATGAGGTCTGCTTGACCCAGCACCCCCGAAGCGCCGCTAGGCGCTGACATCGAGAGGATCCGCCTCGGCCGACACTCCTGTCAGTCGATTGCGCGATGCAGAAATCCGCGGATGCCGATTGCCGTGAAGACTGCGACGGACACCGCGAGGCCGAGAACGCACACCCACGGGTACATGTGATGCACGGACGGCGTGAGCGCCGCTCGCATCCCCTCGCTCGCGTACGTCATCGGGTTGAACGCCGTTACGACCTGGAACCACCGAAGGTGCGAGAGCGACGGCCACGGATACTGGCTGCAGCCGGTGAACAGCATCGGCGTGAGGATCAGCGCAAACATGATCTGGATCCGGTTCGGCGGCACCAAGGTACCGAGGGTAAGCCCAATCGCCGACCCCGCGAGTGCGCCGAGAATCATCACCACAGCGAGGAGCCAAATCGCGCCTGCGTGCCACGGGATCGAGCCCAGCACCCAGATGCCGACCGGGAACATCACCAACGCCGCCAGCAACGCACGCATCGACGCAAACAGCATCTTCTCGAGCGCGACCGCCCATGTCGGCAACGGCGCGAGCAACCTGTCTTCGATCTCGCGGCTGAATGAGAACTCGAGAACGAGTGGCAATGCGGTGCTCTGAATACCGGTCAGCGTCACCGTCAAGGCGACGATGCCAGGAAACAAGAGGTGCGCGTATCCCGGAGTCGTCAGCCCGATTGAGCCCAACACCTTGCCAAAGATGAACAGCAAGCCCAGCGGCTGCAAAATCACCTGGGCAAGAAAGATTGGTAGCTCGCGACCAGTCACGGTGATGTCGCGTCGCAACACACTGAAGAACGAGCGCCAAGGACTTGGGTCGCCGATCTCGATCCGTGGAAGAGCAACAGTAGCTGTGGTCATCGCAACGCACGTCCCGTCAGGTGAATGAACACGTCCTCAAGACTCGGCTCGCCCAGCCGCACTTCAGTGAGTCGGCCCTGGTGCTGCGTAACCAGATCCGACACGGGTGCTACCAGCCGCGCCGGCTCGCTAGTTACATAGAGCCGTGCACGCAAGGCCGCAGAACCCGCATCAACCCGTTCGACCTTCTCGACAGCAGCCAGGCCCTCAAACGCGGTAGCCAACGCGGCAGGGTCGGCAATTGGCTCGACGACGATTTCGAGCGTTCCACTACCGATCAATGTCTTTGTCAACGCAAGTGGCGTGTCGAGGGCGAGCAGCCTGCCGTGGTCGACGATGCCGACGCGGTCCGCGAGCTCGGCGGCTTCATCCATGTCATGCGTCGTCAACAAGATCGTGACCCCGGCCGACTTCAGGTCGCGAATCCTGTCCCACACGTAAATCCGCGCGGCCGGGTCGAGGCCTGTTGCGGGCTCGTCGAGAAATAGCACAGGCGGCGAGTGCATCAGTGCACGCGCAATCATCACCCGCTGCAACTGCCCGCCAGACAACCGGTCGACCTTGTCTTTCGCGCGATCGGCCAGCCCGAACTGATCCAGCAACTCGATGGCACGCTCCTCGCGGACCTTCGGCGCCACGCCGTGGTAAGCCGCATGAAAGAGCAGGTTCTGCCTGACGTCGAGCGAGCGGTCGAGGTTCGGTCGCTGCGGCACGACACCCAACTGCGTCCGAGCGCGCACCGGGAGGGCCACGACATCAACACCGGCGACGAACGCGGAGCCACCGGTCGGTTTCACGCGCGTCGTCAGCACGCCGATGGTCGTCGTCTTCCCAGCGCCATTCGGACCGAGCAGACCGAAGCACTCCCCCGACGCGACCTGGAAAGAGATGCCGTCAACCGCGTTCGTATCGCGCTTGGGGTAGCGCTTCACAAGATCGACGACCTCGACCGCTGGCCCCGCCATGACACCCCTCGCCTTTTGAGTACGCTCTGACAATCCGGGTCGGTGTTGGACGCCGCCGACCCCTTTTTCGGGAGTCCGAGCGGCATGCACCGGGCACATTCACCCGCTCCAGAACCGAGCGGCCTTGTACTCACCCGCCGCGACTTGTTCACCCTACTTGGCTCTGCTGCGGTGCTCGTCGCGTGCGGCGGCAAGACGCACACTACCTCGCCGATCACCGTCGGCTCCGGAACGCCCGCGAGTACTGCCGCGAACTCGACAACCACTAGCAGCTCGGCGCCGGCGCCGACGAACGGCGGCGGCGCGTGGCCGCAGCAACCGAGGTGGGCAATGAAGCCCAGCGCTCGTTCTTGCGTGCACAGGACTTCAACACTCCGGCGGTGCTCCCCAGCTGTCCGCTCCGAGATCACGAACTGGAGTCAGCGCTTTGACGAGCTGATCGGTGAATACCAGTCGCTCAGCAAGCCGCGCGCCTAGCGGTTCAGCATCATTGCGGCGAGCCGATCGACGATCGGTAGATCCGCAGGTACCCACTCAACATCGTGCAACTCATCGACGGTCAGCCACCGCAACGCGCAATGCTCGATCGCCGTCGGCTCGCCGGTAATGACACCCGCCAGCCACACCCGCAGGATGCCGTGCTCGCCAATCGGCCAATCACGACCCACACGCGCGCCGAGCATGATGTCGATCGCGAGCTCCTCACGGCACTCACGAATCAGTGCAGCCTCGTCAGTCTCGCCCGGGTCAACTTTTCCCCCAGGAAACTCCCAGAAACCGGCCAGCGACGGCGGCTCGGACCGCTGCGCAGCGAGCACCCGCTCGCCGTCCACGATGGCGGCACCGACGACCACCTGCACGCGCGTCTCCACAGCCGCGCAGTCTGCCACGATCTCGCCTTGACTCCACGCCGGTCGACGGGCAACGGTGGATTCATGGAACAACTGAGTGCGGTCGATGTGGCTCGGGCGCTCGCCGAGCTGAAGGACTGGACGGGCGACACCACCAGCCTGCGTCGCAACATCAAGGCGTCGAGCTTCGCCGCCGGGATTCAACTCGTCGATGCCGTCGCGGAGATCGCGGATGCCATGGACCATCACCCCGACATCGACATCAGATGGACGACGATCACGTTCGTCTGCTCGACGCACTCTGCGGGTGGGGTGACCGAGTTGGACGTCGAACTGGCGCGCCGGATCGACGATCTGGCCGGCAGTTGACCGCGGTAACTCAGTCGCCTTCAACCGCCGGAGTGCGGTAAACCAGTACACGACCACTTGAGGTCTAGTCCTTTCCGCATGCCCGGAACACATCAGGAGACGTCGTGCCACCGGTCATTCGCGTCGAGAACCTCGTCAAGGAGTTCCGGCGCCCGCGCAAGCAGGAGGGTCGGTTCGGCGCCATTCGGACGCTGTTCACCCGGCAGTTCGACTCGGTCCGCGCCGTCGACCAGGTGAGCTTCGCGATCGAGCCCGGCGAACTGGTTGGCTACATCGGGCCCAACGGCGCCGGCAAGAGCACCACCATCAAGATGATGACCGGCATTCTGGTGCCGACCAGCGGCACTGTCGAGGTTGGCGGTCTCGTGCCATGGCGCGAACGCGAACGCAACGCCATGCAGATCGGTGTCGTGTTCGGCCAGCGCAGCCAGTTGTGGTGGGATCTCCCACTCATCGAGTCCTTCAACCTCATCGCGAAGCTGTATCGGGTACCCGACGCGAAGTACCAGCGCAATCTCGCGCGCTTCGTCGCACTGCTCGACATGGAGGAGTTCCTCGAGCGGCCTGTGCGTCAACTCAGCCTCGGCCAGCGCATGCGCGGCGACCTCGCGGCGTCGATGCTCTACGAACCGCAGATTCTCTACCTCGATGAACCGACGATTGGCCTCGACGTCGTCGCCAAAGAGAACATGCGCATCTTCATCGAAGGGATGAACCGCGATTCCGGGACGACGATCGTGCTCACCACCCACGACCTCGCCGACGTCGAGCGGCTCTGCCGCCGGCTGATCCTGATCGACCACGGCAATGTGCTCTACGACGGCGGGGTTGAACAACTGAAGACCAAGTACGCGCCACACCGCATCCTGGTGGTCGAACTTGAGCCGCACGCCGTGAGCAGCGGTCGTCGCATCGACGCCGCCGACGTGCCCGGCGCCAAAATCGTCGAGCAGGCCGATGGCGTGGCGCGCATTCAATTCGAATCTGCGCGCACGCCAGTGCAAGACCTGATCGCGGCCCTCAACGCCCGCTACCCGATCGCCGACTTGTCGATCGTGGAGCCCGATCTCGAGGGTGTGGTCAGGCAGATCTACGACGAACGCGTGCCTGTCGCATGACGACGACCGTAACGACGACTGCGCCGGCCGGCCGCGAGCCAGTGAGCCGGTCGCCGTGGCGTGACGTCCCGGCGTACCGGCAAATCATCAACAGCCGCTTGAGAACAACGCTGGCGTATCGCCAGAACGTGTTCTTCCTGCTCGCGATCCTGATTCTGCAGATCTTCATCCTGCGCAAGGTGTGGACTGCCCTTTACCAGGGGCACACGACCGTCGACGGCCTCACACTGCACGCGCTGCTCGTCTACATCACACTGGCGAACTTGCAGAACTGGGTGCTGCAAGACCCAACCATCAGCTTCTACATGTATAACCGGGTTCGTGAGGGTCAGGTCGCGTTCGATCTGGTTCGACCGGTCGGGTTCGTGCCACAGATGTTCGCCCACCTCGTCGGCTCAAGCTTCGCGACTGTGATCTTCGGTTTAGTCGCGTTGCCGTTCATTTTCTTTGCCGGCACGCTGGGTGCCCCGGCCTCGCCGACTGCACTGCTGCTCTACGTGGCCAGCTTCGTGCTTGGCTACGTCATTACGACGCTGCTGACACTCATGCTCGGAATGTTTGCGTTCTGGACTACCGAGATCTCCGGCCTCACGATGCTGTATCGGCTGATCAACCAGTTCTTCGCGGGTGCCCTCGTTCCGGTATCGCTGTTCCCGGGGGCGATCCGCATCATTGCCGACGTGCTGCCGTTCCAGGCAACGACCTACACGCCGGTGGCCATCTACGTGGGGCGCGTGCGGGGTGCGAACGCGATTGGAGCACTCGGCGTCCAGGCAGTGTGGGTTGTGCTCTTGATTTTTGCGTCATGGGCGATGTGGCAGCGCGCGCTGCATCGCGTCGTGGCGCAGGGCGGGTGACGAGCCGATGAGCACCCTTCGGGTGGCGTGGACATTGGAGAGAGCGGCGCTTCGCGGCCAGCTCGAGTACCGGCTCAACTTCATCGTGTCGACCTTCATGGGCATCGCCTATCAGGGCAGCGGTTTCGCTTTCATCTACGTGGTCCTCCACAGTTTCCACACAATCGGCGGCTGGGATTTCAAGGACCTCGCATTCCTTTACTCGCTGCGCTTGCTCGCGCACGCATGCTGCTACCTGCCGTTCAACCAGATCGACTTCCTCGACGTCACCATCCGCGAAGGGAAGTTCGACCGATACCTCGTGCGGCCGATGAATCCACTACTGCAGCTGATGACGAACAAGTTCCAGATCAACGCGGTCGGCGACGTCCTCACCGCATCGGCCTTGTTCGCCTTCGCCGCGAGCATTGCGCACGTCGACTTCTCGCCGTTGCACATCGCGTATCTCGTGCTTGCGGTGATTGGAGGGGCGCTGGCCGAGGCTGGATTCGTCCTCGCGGTGTCGTCACTGGCCTTCCGTTTTCTGGAGACGTGGGCAGCGGCATTCCTCGTCGACAACATCTACTTGATGTTCGGCTCGTACCCGATCAGGGTGTTCGGTGCGACGACCGCGTGGATCATGACGTGGATCATTCCGGTCGCCTTCGTGGCGTACATTCCGGCCTCCGTCCTGCTCAACCGGACCAACGGTTTGCACGTCGCTACCTTCGTTGCCTACGGCGCTCCGGTGATCGGGCTGCTCTGGTTCCTCGCGGGCTACCAGGTGTGGCGCTTCCAGGTCCGGCACTACCAGAGCAGCGGCAGCTGAGCCGATACACATCAGCTTCTCGCCTGCACACGTTGGCCGCGGAGTTCGTCGACTGTCGGCGAGGTCACCTACGTTGGGGCAATGGCATTGCGGGGACGGGCATTGCGGGGACGGGCATTGCGGCGACGGGCATTGCGGGGACGGGCATTGCGGGGACGGCGGTGGGCACTGCCGGCGACGCTGCTCGCGGTCGCAGCGTTGCTGGTCGGGTGTCGGGCGCCCGGTCCGACCGCGCCGTCCGTTGCGACAAGCGCCAGCCAATCGACGTCCGGCTCGACGGCGCCGAGTCACACCACTCCCGGCCAACTGAGCCTGCTTGTCGAGCCCGACCAAGGCATCGCGCCGATCTACGCGCTGATCGCGTCCGCGCACAAGTCGATCGACCTCACGATGTACGAACTCGTCGACGCCGACGCCAATCTCGCGCTCGAGCTGGCGGCGGGCCGCGGCGTCAATGTCCGGGTCTTGCTCGACGTCAATCGGGAGAAGGCCGCAAACCAAGCGGCGTACACCGAACTCACGGACATGCGCGTACACGTTGCCTGGACTGATCCGCGTTATGCGGCGACTCATCAGAAGACACTTGTCATCGACGACTCTGTAGCCGCCGTGATGACAATGAACATGACGAGCCGCTATTACTCATCGACTCGCGACTTCGCCGTCGTCGATCGAAATCGAAGCGATGTCGCGGCCATCGAGCAGGTGTTCAACGCCGACTTCACGCATGCGCGCACCTCCGCATTGCCGGCCGCCGACCTGGTGTGGAGTCCGAATCAGTCACAGCCCGCTCTGCTCACGCTCATCAACTCAGCCACGTCGAGCCTGCTGATCGAGAACGAGGAGATGGCCGACAAACCGGTGACTGGCGCGCTGGTCAATGCAGCTCGCCGCGGCGTCCACGTCGTGGTTGTCATGACCGACCAGACCGATTGGCACTCGGCGTTCGCCTCGCTCGTCGCCGCACACGCCGTCGTCCGCATCTATGCCTCTAGCGCGTCGCTCTACATTCACGC
>DATCFU010000073.1:0-37290 GCA_036509315.1 Acidothermaceae bacterium | reverse complement strand
CGACTTCGAAAACGCCGATGCAACCGCCGCGCTTGCCGCCTACGCGAAGGCCGGTACGGCCGCTCAGGCACAGGATGCGATCAACGCATTGTCGAAGGTCATGTCCGAGCAGGTTCCTGTCGCCCCGATTATGTACGCCGCGGGTTGGTACGAATACAACACGACGAACTACAGCGGTTGGGTCGACAAGGACCACCAGTACGTTGACCCGTCGCCGAACCCGTCGAACGTCGAGTACGTCATCTTGCACCTCACGCCGAACAGCTGAGGACTTGTAAGACGCCGTACATGTAGTCGCCTGACCCGGCCGGTGTCATGCACCGGCCGGGTCAGGGATTCAATCCTTGCGACTTTCCGGTTGGACTATCTGTGCCCAAGGAGAACCATCCAATGAGCTCTGTCGACGCATCGCAACGGCCATCAGTAAGGGCCCCGTTGGTCTTCCCACCCTCGTTTGTATGGGGAGCGGCGACGGCTGCGTACCAAATCGAGGGCGCCGCGGCGGAAGACGGTCGGACACCATCGATGTGGGATGTCTTCTCCCACACGCCGGGCAAGGTGGCGAAGGGCGATACCGGCGATGTCGCCGCCGACCACTACCACCGCTACCGCGACGACGTTGCGTTGATGGCTGACCTCGGCATTGCCGCCTACCGGTTCTCCGTTTCGTGGCCACGAGTAATCCCAGGCGGCGTCGGTGTGATCAACCCCAAGGGCATCGACTTCTACTCACGCCTCGTTGACGAACTACTTGCAGCCGGAATCGCGCCGACCTTGACGCTGTACCACTGGGACCTACCTGCAGAGTTGGAAGCGGCCGGCGGCTGGCTCAATAGGGATACCGCGTACCGGTTCGCCGACTACGCCGCCGCGGTTGCTGGCCACCTCGGCGACCGCGTGCCGACATGGATCACCTTGAATGAGCCGTGGTGTTCCGCGTTCCTTGGCTACGGCCTTGGCGAGCATGCACCAGGGCACACAGATGCAGCGGAAGCGTTGACGGCGGCTCATCATCTGTTACTTGCGCACGGCCTCGCCGTCCCCGTACTGCGCTCGGCGCTGCCTGCCGGTGCGACCGTCTCCATCACCCTCAACCCTGGGCTGCCCCGGCCGGTCGCCGACACACCAGAAGACCGCGCAGCCGCTGACAAGGTCTATGGGCTGCAAACGAGGATGTGGACCGACGCGTTGTTCCGAGGCGCGTATCCCGCCGATGTTCAAGCGTTTACCTCAGGTGCCACCGACTGGTCGTTCGTGCAGGACGGTGACCTTGAGATCATTTCCGCCCCGATCGACCTGCTGGGCGTGAACTTCTACAACCCTGGACTCGTCGGCCGCAAAGACGACGCCGCGATCGCCGAGGCAGCCGCCCGCGGCGAGGGTCACCCGCCGTTGTGGCCGGGGTGTGGCGACGTGAAGTTCGTTCCGATGCCGGGGGAGCACACCGCCATGGGCTGGCCTGTTGACGAAACCGGCCTCACCGAGTTGCTGCTGCGTTTGCACCACGACTACGGTGTGCCGCTCGTCATCACAGAGAACGGCGCCGCCTACAACGACGTTGTGTCGGAGGACGGTCAGATTCACGATGCCGACCGCGTCTCCTACATCCGGCGCCATCTCGAGGCTGCTCATCGGGCGATCACCGAGGGTGTCGACTTGCGTGGTTACTACGTGTGGTCGCTGATGGACAACTTCGAATGGGCGTGGGGTTACGACAAGCGTTTCGGTGTCGTCCGCGTCGACTTCGACACACAGCTTCGCACGATCAAAGACAGTGGCCGTTTCTACCAGCAGGTCGTGGGTGACAACGCCGTATCGCCACGACCGTAGGACTCAATGGGCGAGCAGTCTCGTGAGTCGGCGGGCGCCGAACCACAGACTCAGTAGCCCGAAGACGCATAGGTAGACCACGGCGAAAAGCTGAGCTCTGCCGACGTGGCCGAGCGTCAGTCCGCGGATCAGGTTCGTGCTCTGATACAGCGGCAGGGCGGCCACGATGTCGTGGAGTGCTGTCGGGTAGATCGACAGCGGATAAAAGGTTGCCGAAAACAAGAACATCGGCAGCATGACGAGTTGCACGTATTGGTTGTGATGGAGTTCGCGCATCAGAGTTGCGGCCGCCAGGCCCGCCGCTGCGAACGAGAAAGCGCCGAGTGCGACGGCGGGCAACGCGAGCACCGCCCACAGCGAATGCGTCATGCCGAGCACGGCGATTACGCACAGGAAGCACGAACCTGCGAAGAACCCACGCAGTGCCGCCGCGGTCGTCTCGCCGACGGCGATGTCGTACGCAGTCAGGGGTGTCGTAATCAGAGAGTCGTAGAACTTCTCGAAGCGCATGCGGAACCAGAGACCCCAAATCGTCTCCGCGGTGGCGGTGTTCATGGCCGACGTCGCGAGCAGCGCCGGCGCGACGAACGACGCGTAGCTGTAGCCACCGGCGATCGCGCGGCCTGGTGCGCCGATCAGGGTGCCAATGCCGACGCCGACCGACATCAGATAGAGGAACGGCTCGAACAGGCCGTTCGCCAGCAAGGTCCAGGGATTGCCGCGCCTTAGTACCCACCAATGGCGGACGACGATGAGCCGGGCCGACGACATCACCAGCTGGTCAGCCATACAGCCGCCGCCTGTACGTGTGCCGAGCAACGACAATGCCGAGGACTGTCACCGCGCTCAAGAAGCCGACGTCCATCGCGCAACGCCCCCAGGTCGCCGTCCCGAGACTGAGCGTTCGGCAGAGGTCGACGCCGTGCCACAACGGTGTCGCGTACGCGAGCGCGCGAAGCGCGAGGGGTAGCTGGGTGACGGGGAAGAACGTGCCGGAGAACAGGTACAACGGCATCACGACCCACTTGAAAAGATTGCCGACGACCTTCGGGCTCGACACGGTCGCAGCGAAGGCAGCGGTCGGCGTTGCGAACGCGAGCCCGGTCAACGTTGCCGCGGGCACGGCCAGCAGTGCGAGCCACGACTTCGCCGCGCCGAAGGCGGCCATGACGGCGACGAATGCGATGGCGCTCAGGGCAATCTGCATCGCCATGAACAGCAGGTGGCCGAACATGATGTCGGTCGATTCGAGCGGCGTGGTGATGGCGACGCGATAGCTTCCGCCCTTACTTACACCGCGGCTCACCGGCCAGCCCGACTCGACAATGCCGTTTTGCATGGCGGACGCCGCGAGCATCCCTGGAGCGAAGAACGCCAAGTAGCTCATGCCGTGCAGCGCGGCCGGATGGCTGACGACGTGACCCAGGCCGAGGCCGACCGCGATCAGAAACAGCAGTGGGTTGACCAAGCTGATCACGACGGTGCCGCGCCACGTGCGTCGATATCGCTGCAGCCGGTAGGCGAACTCGTGGCGGCCAAGGAATGGGCGGGCGCTCGGATCCGGTTCGATCGAGAGCCCGGCTGCGCTGGTCGTCGCTGCCATTTTCAGTCGACCAGCGTCCGGCCGGTGAGGGAGAGGAACACGTCCTCGAGCGTCGAGCGTCGGACAACCGCGTGGATAGGACTAATACCCAAGCGATGGACGGCGCCGAGCGCAGCCTCGCCGTCGTCGGTCGAGCACAGCAGGCGTGCGGCGAGTACTTCTGTGCGGTCGCCAATGCCCGCGGCCCGGATCTTTTCTGCTGACGCTAGCTCGGTTCCGGCATCGAACCGCAGCTCGAGTACTTCCCGCGAGGTGTAGCGGTCGATCAACTCCCGGGGTGAGCCGTGGGCGACGATCACGCCACGATCGATGACGACGATCCGATCGCACAACTGTTCGGCTTCGTCCATGTAGTGGGTTGTCAGGATCAGCGTCACGCCCTCTTGCTTCAGCTGAACAGCCGATCCCACAGGAGATGCCGTGCTTGCGGATCAAGGCCGGTCGTCGGCTCGTCAAGCAGCAGGAGTTCGGGGGAGTTGATCAACGCGCGTGCGATCGTGAGCCGGCGTCGCATGCCGCCGGACAACGCGTCGACACGTTCCGTAGCGCGGTCGGTCAGCTCCGCGAACTCGAGTAGCTGAGCCGATCGCTGCGCGATAGCTGACTTCGACAGCCCGAAGTAGCGACCGTAGATCCGCAGGTTCTCGGCGACGCTGAGTTCGGAGTCGAGCGCATCGTCTTGCGGAACGACGCCAAGCCGCGAGCGGATCTTGCGGCCGTCGACGGCTGGATCCATGCCAAGCACTCGCAACGTGCCTGCGGTGACCGGCGAGACACACGCCAGCATCCGCATGGTCGACGACTTGCCGGCGCCGTTGGGTCCGAGGAAGCCGAATAGCTCGCCGCGATGCAGCGTGAGGTCGATGCCATCGACCGCGACGAAGCCCTCTGAATGCTTGTCGCGGGGCGGGTATCGCTTGGTCAGCCCGACTGCCTCGACCAAGACATCCACGGCCAGGAGAGTAAGGGGTTTCGAGTCCGGACGCAAACAGTTATGTAAATCATGAAACTTGATTAGTAAGCCTTGCAAAATCACGACACCACGGCGCCTGAGCGGCTATCCAGGTGCTGGAGTCGCTACCTCAACTGTGTGCACTAGCCGGCCGCCCGCGTCGTAGAGGTCAACGCGCATGTTGTCCTGGGAGGCGCTGCCGGTTGTGAAGCTCGCGTCCAGAGTCGCGAAGCCGCTTGTGTCGAGCACGACCTGCGGCTCGGCGTGTCCGTTTACGACAAGAGCCGCCTTCGCGATGTCTTCGTGCCGTGCTTGACACGTTCGCCGGCAGCAGTTCCCCGCCGTGTTGACATCTGAGACGTCAACACAATTCCAGGGCAACGGCGCCCGTGAGGGGCAGTTCTCGGCCACAGCCGGGCTGCCGTTGACCGTTCTGACCTTCATGGATGGTCCGAATCGGCTGTACGTGCTCTCAGCACGCGCGGGTGCACTCTTCGACGCGCTCGCATCGAGCCTCGCGCGGCTCCCATAATCACGGCGCCCTAGGCACGAGTCGTGCCATCATTCGACCATGCTGACGGCGTTGGTGACCTTCGCCTGTGCGGCCGCACTCATCGTGCTGCTACCCGGCCCCGACACGCTCGTCGTGGTTCGCAACTTGATCAGGGGCGGACGACGGTCAGCCGCACTCACCGTTGTCGGTGTGCTGTCAGGACTCGCGGTCTGGGTCACGGCCGCGGCGCTCGGACTGGCCGCGTTGCTACGGGCGAGCCGCGATGGTTACACCGCGCTGCGCTTGGTTGGGGCGGTTTATCTGATCTGGCTTGGTGTCAATTCGCTGCGCACCCGCGCCTCGGCGCGCAATCCCGCCACGAGCACGCCTGGCGAGGTGCAGTTTCCCGATGCCACTCGCCGACTGGTCGGCACGGGTTACCGCGCCGGGTTGGCGACCGACCTGCTGAATCCGAAGGTCGGCGTCTTTTTCGTGAGCTTCTTGCCAGGTTTCGTACCGGCCGGTCACGCGGTTGGCCCAACCTCTCTGCTCTTCGGCGCCATCTTCGTTGTCGAGACCGCGATGTACTTCGCGTTGCTGCTCGTACTCGCGGCTCGTGTCACCAAGTGGATGACCGAGCCGCGAGTACGCCGCCGGCTAGATCGTGCGACCGGCCTGGTGCTGATCGGGTTCGGCGTGCGGATCGCCTCCGAACGCTGAGCCTCCGAACGTTGAGCCTCCGAACGTTGAGCTCAGACCTTTTGTAGCAACTCAACTGGCTCGACGAACTGCGCCTCGACCGGCCGACCGAGCCGCGTGCGCTGAAGCCAACGTGGCAGGTACCAGTTGCGCTCACCGAGCATCGCCATCACGGACGGCAGCAGCACGGCGCGCACGATCGTGGCGTCGAGCAGGACCGCCACCGCGAGCCCGACGCCGATCTGCTTCATCGAGACCTGCGACAGAGTGCCGAACACCGAGAACACCGCGACCATGATGACGGCCGCACTAGTGATCACGCCTGCGGTCGAAGCGATGCCCCGCTCCACGGCGTCCCGCGTACTCATGCCTAGCCGCCGGTTCTCGACGACTCGACTCAAGATGAACACGTGGTAGTCCATCGAGAGGCCGAACAGGATTGCGAACATGAAGAGCGGTATCCAGGTCGCGATCGTGCCTGTCGAGGTGTAGCCGAGCACCGAGTCGAACCAATGGTGTTGGAACACGAGCACCATGACGCCGTACGACGCTCCGATCGACAGCAGGTTCAACACGATTGCGGTCAACGCGACGGTCAGTGATCGAAACGCGCTCAAGAGCAGCAGGAACGCGAGGCCGAGCACGAACACGAACACGAATGGCGCGTGCGTCGTCAGCTGCTTACCAAAGTCGACCGAACCTGCGGTCTGGCCGGTGACATAGACGTGCACGCCTGGCACCTTCCCGATGGTCTGGGGGATCACGGTGCCACGTAGTGCCTTCAAAGCATGGACGGACGTGGAGTCGCTGCCATCACCGTTCAACGGAACGGATACCTCGGCAACTGTCCCTGCCGCATTGACGCGCGTGGTCAACGCGGCTGACATCTGGCCGCTCGCTGCCGCCTGCGTCGACATGGCCTGCAGGCCGGCCTGCACAGCTGGTGTGTTCACGTTCGGGGCTGCAACAACGACGAAGGCTGGCTGCGGGCCACCAGGAAAAGCCGTCGACAAGCGGTCGAACGCCTGGACGATAGGCAGCTTCTTCGGCAGGTCGGAGTTGCCCGGAAGCGCAGTCTTCATGCCGACAAGGGGCAACGCGAGCAGCGCCAACGCACCGCCGGCGATCAGTGCGGACCGAGCCGGCCGACGCAGCACGAACCGAAGCACACCGCGCCACGCGCGACTCTCGCCGTTCGCCCGTCGCATCTTGGACACGATGGGCACCCGGCCCTTCTCGATTCGGTCGCCGAGCAGTGACATCAACGCAGGTAGCACGGTTACCGAGCCGAGCACCGCGATCGCGACGACCAGCACCGTTGCTTCCGCGACACCCTTGAAGGTGGCGTTGCCAGTGAGGAAGAGTCCACCGACGGCGGCGACCACTGTGAGCCCCGAGACCAGGATCGATCGACCCGACGTCGCGGCCGCGACGCGTAGTGCCTGACCCGCGCTGTTGCCCCGCGCTCGCTCTTCACGCTCGCGCTTGAGATAGAAGAGCGTGTAGTCAACGCCCACCGCGAGACCGACCAGAAGCATCACCGAGGTGGCGGTGCCGTCGATGTGCACGGCGCGGCTGGTCAACGCGAGCAGTCCACCGGCCGCCATGAAAGCAGTGAGCGCGAGCCCGACAGGCACGATTGCGGCGACGAGCGACCCGAAGACGGCGAGCAGAATCCCTAGCGTCAAAGGGATCGACAGCATCTCGGCGCGCTTGAAGTCCTTGCCGAGCGTCTTGTTGAGCGCCTTCGCGGCGCTCGCATCGCCGACTTCTTCGATGCGAAGTGACGAGTTCGCCTGCTGCACCCGTGCGACTGCGTCAAGGACTGGTTGCACTCGCGATTCGGCAGTGTTGGCGTCGCCGGTCATGTCAAACGTCACGAGCATCGAATGCCCGTTGTGCGACACGTAGGACTGCCCGTCCGTGTCCAGCGGTGAGTGCAGGTTGTCGATGAGCTTCGTCGAGCTCACCGCCGTGATGACTTGTGCGACGGCAGCGCGCAAGCCGGCGTCGTCCGGCTGGCCATTTCTCGTTTGCACGAGCACATTTTCTGAAGCGGCGTCCGGAAAACCGGACGAGCTCAGGATCTGCTCCGCCTTCGCGGACTGCCCGTTGGACCCTTCGGCGTTGGTGATCTGCGTCGTCCCCGACGAGCCGACGACCAGTGCAGCCATGACGAAGACCAGCCATCCGATAATGGCCGTCTTGCGGTGGCGGGCGCTCCAGGCGCCCATGCGTGCCGCGACGTTCATGGTGAGTTCTCCTCTGTAATAGATCGGCTGCTATCAAGAAGCGACAGTGGCGGACCGCGGTACCCGCCGTCGGTTGGGCAGGCGACCGTCTTCGGGGTGGGGGTAGCCCCCGGTCGAAGCGGGGAGGTGACGGGATGGGTCGGGGGCGTCCGCGCCGCTACTTTGGATCACGTGAGCCACTCATCCGCGCTGCAGCCGACCGAGGCGGGGCGTCAGCGCGTCGGCCGCCTGGCAGCTCTGCAGCTCGCGCTGCGGATGGTGATGGCTCTGACCGACCTGCCGGTCGCAACCTTCACGTTCGTGGTGATGGTCACGCTCGTGAGCACGTCCGTCGGACTGATCGCAGCCTTCCTCGTCGGTATCCCTCTGTTGATCCTTACGGGCATGATTGCTCGCGCGCTGGCGAACTTCGAACGCGCCCGGATTCGACTCTTCCTCGACATCGACATCCCGCGGCTGCCAGGCCGGCCACGAGGGTTCAAGGCCGCCCTGACCGACGGCCCGACCTGGCGCGCGATCCTGTATCCGGTGGTGCACTTTCCGCTGGCAATCGCGACCTTCTCGTCGACCGTCGCGGCGCTTAGCACCTCACTCGCGATGATCTCGATGCCGGCCTGGCTCAGCCACGTTCCGTCACGCCACGCAGATCTCGGCGTGTTGAAGGTCGCAGATCAACGCACCGCGTGGTTGATGGCGGCGGTGGGCGTCGTTATTGGTGTCATCGGTGCTGGACTCACCTACGGACTCACGACCGCTGAGGGAGCGTTGGCGAAGGCGTTGCTCGGTGTCAGCGCCGCTCAACTCGCGAAGCGCGTCGATGCGCTCGAGGGCAGTCGCG
This sequence comes from Acidothermaceae bacterium, assembly GCA_036509315.1. GTDB lineage: Bacteria > Actinomycetota > Actinomycetes > Acidothermales > Acidothermaceae > PALSA-607. The sequence continues at coordinate 28,623 of DATCFU010000073.1, read as the reverse complement.
CACGCGTGGTCGATGCCGCAGAAGCCGAGCGTCGACGGATCGAACGCGATTTGCATGACGGCGCCCAACAGCGACTCGTATCACTTGCGATGAATCTGGGCCGGGCTCGGGCCCGCTACGACGACGATCCCGACGCCGCGCGCGTGTTACTCGACGAGGCGCACGCCGATGCCAAGCACGCACTCGTCGAGCTGCGCGATCTGGCGCGTGGTCTGCATCCCGCTGTTCTCACTGACCGCGGGCTTGACGCAGCTCTGTCTGGACTTGCCGGCCGCTCGCCAGTGCCGGTGACCCTCGACGTTGCTGTCGAACCTCGCTGCAACCCCACGATTGAAGCGATCGCGTACTTCGTGGTCAGCGAAGCACTGGCCAACATCGCCAAACATTCCGGCGCGAGTCGAGCCGACATCGTGGCGCGGCGCGTCGGCGACCGCTTGCGACTGACGATCCACGATGACGGCGTCGGCGGCGCGGCCGCACATCCGGGCAGCGGGCTCGCCGGCTTGAGCGATCGTGTCGGTGGCGTCGACGGGACCCTTCGTATCGAAAGTCCGGTCGGTGGTCCGACCGACCTCACCGTGGAGTTGCCATGCGAGTCGTAATCGCCGAGGACTCGGTGCTGCTGCGCGAAGGACTGTCGCGCCTGCTCACGGAGTCAGGCATGGATGTTGTTGCTGCCGTTGCCGACGGCGAATCGGCGCTGCGCGCAGTAGATGATCACCGACCCGATGTCGCGGTGCTTGACGTTCGGATGCCGCCGACGCACACGGACGAAGGGCTGCGGGCAGCACTGGTGATCCGTCGTCAATGGCCGGACGTCGCAGTGCTGGTGTTTTCGCAATACGTCGAGGAGCGTTACGCGACTGAACTCTTGGCGGGGGAGACCCGCGGGGTCGGCTATTTGCTGAAGGACAGGGTCGCTGATGTCGTCGAGTTCATCGATGCGTTGCGCCGGGTCGCTAGTGGCGGCACGGTGCTCGACCCTGAGGTCGTCGCGCAACTGCTTGCACGGAGCCGGCGTACGCATCCACTCGACAAGCTCACCGCGCGGGAGCGAGAGGTTCTCGGCTTGATGGCCGAGGGTCGCTCCAACGGCGCGATCGCTGCGGCGCTTGTCGTAGGTGATGGCGCGGTCGAGAAGCACGTGAGCAGCATCTTCACCAAACTCGATCTGCTACCGGCAGATACCGACCATCGCCGCGTGCTCGCGGTCCTTCGTTATCTCGAGAGCTGAGGACACATCGTGTATGTCACTGGTGGCCGGCTGGCTGCGCTGGCGGTGGGTCTGCCGTTCGTCGTGGGCGTCGCTGTCGTCGGTGCGTTTAGCGTCGTCGGCGACTTCGCGCAGACCAGTGAGCGCCACGTCGCCAGTTATCCGTGGAGCGGTGGCGGGGTCACACTGCGCACCGACGGAAATGTCACGGTCGAGGTCGGTAGCAGCCCGCAGATCGCGGTCATGTACACCGAGCACTACCAGTTGAAGAAGCCGAGCGTGACGTCAGCGACGTCGGGCGGCGGCCTGCAACTCACGGCCAAGTGTCCGGGCGCAGTTGTTGTCTTCGGCAGCAACTGCGCGATCAACTACGTGCTCACCGTGCCGGCCACGGCAGCTCTGAATGTGCACAGCGGCGACGGCTACATCCACGTGACCGGGAGCACCGCCGTGCTATCCCTCGATAGCGGTAACGGCGGCATCGAGTTCGACAACGTGACCGGCGATGTGGTCGCGCACACGGGCAACGGTGGCATCAGTGGCTCACAGGTGAGTTCGAGGAATGTGCAGGCATCGACCGGCAACGGCGGCATTGACATCACATGGTCGGTGGCGCCGACGACGGTAGTCGCGACCACCGGCAACGGCGGTATTCATCTCGTAGTCCCCCAAGGCAGCGGCCCGTACCGAACGTCCACACACACGGGCAACGGAAGCGCCCACGTGAATGTCGCGAGCGACTCGAGCGCTGCCTCGTCGATAACGGCCGAGACAGGCGACGGCTCGATCACGATCGGCTATACGGCGTCGTAGTCGGAGTCGTTTCGGCGTTAGAGCAGTTTCGACATCTGGATCGTCGTGATCCGGTAGCCGAGCGACTCATAGAGGCTGCGGGCCACGGAGTTGTTGCCGAAGACGTTCAACTCGAGCTTGGTGGCGCCGCTCTTGCGCGCGAACTCCTCGGCGAGTCGGACGGCGTGCCGGCCGAGCCCGTGGCCGCGCGCAGCGACATCTATCTCGATCGACCATAGAAACCAAACGTCGGGCGGACCCTCGTATCCCGCACCGGTCCACACGCTGCCGACCGGTAGCGCGTCCTCGGTGACAAGAAACACGTACTGTCCCGCGGCGGGCACGCCACCAGGAAACAGGCGTTCTGCGATCGCATCGGTGATGCCTTCGGCGGTCTCGGGATCTTCACCGGTATCGATCCGGTCGGCGATGTGGTCGGCCTTGCTCTGTTCGAGCCACGGGCCGATCTCCTCGGGCGACATCGGCTGCAGGGTGACCACCATGACACTTAGGGTATCGATGTCTGGATTGGGACTTACAGCGCCAGGCGGCGCCGCAGCATGGCCGAGGCAATCAACCCGGGGACGATAGGTGCCCAGAAGGACAGCAGCCGGTAGACGATGACGGCGGCCAGCGTTGCTCCGCCGCCGACTCCGGTGGTCACGAGACCCGCGACAAGCGCGGCGTCGACAGTGCCGAGTCCGGCCGGCGTCGGCACGACCTCGGCTGCCGTCGCGCCGACTAGGTAGACAACGGCGACGCGCCAGGTCGCGACGTCTCCGTCGAAGGCCCACAACGCCGCGTACAACGCGAGCAAGTTCGATGCCTTCACCGCAGCGGTGCAGGTGATCAGCATGGCGAGCCGTGCCGGATGACCGACCACGTCGCCCGCCGCCGCCCGAGCGTCGGTCGCCGTGCGTCCGACCCAGCTCTTGCCCAGCCTGGACGGCGAGCGGCTGGTGCGCAGGTTCACGGCCCGCGCGATGAGAGCGACGAGAAGGGCCGCGACCACCCAGAGCATGTCGATGTCGCTCAACCCACCGAAGAACCATCCGGCGGCGCGCACCGCCACCCCCGGACCGAGGACCGCGACGCCCATCGCTGCGACGACGATGTGCGCGAGCCCACAGAGCCCGACCGCCGCCGCTGCTCGTCCAGCAGTGACACCGCGACGGGTCAAGTACCGCGCATTCACTGCCGCCCCGCCGAGTCCAGCAGGGGTGACGCGGTTGGCCGCCGCCGCTGCCAGCTGCACCAAAACTGTGCGCGGTAGGGGCAGCCGGCTACCTACGGCCGCCTGCAAAGCGAGCGCGGCGAAGAGGTAGCTGACACCAATTGCGGAGGCGACGACCGCCACCCACGGCCAAGACGGCGCAGGAATGGTGGAGAGCTGGTGGCTGGCACTGCGAACACCGGGTGCGACCCGCCAGATCGCGACGATGCCCATGGCGATGGAAAGCACGACGGCGATCAAATGCGATCGGCCGCGGCCCGTATCCGCGCACTCAGTGTCGGCGGCGCCGGCAACATCGGGTTGAAGCACACCTGAACAATCGGCGTCCCTACGGGGTTGCTGAAACGCGGGCCCTCTGGCGCGCCGGTGGCTACCTTAGGCAGCGCTCAGAGCGCGCGGGGAGAAGGACTAGGCAGCTGCCCAATGCTGCGCCCTACCTCAGGCAGCGAGTCTGAATATGCCGGAAATGGGTGGACGCCAGTAGGCGTCGGCCGGCATAGCGCCAGAGGAGCAGCATCATGTCGAACCAGGATTTCTTCGCCGCGTCGGTGAATGCCCGCCGCGCGGGGCTGCAGCGCGAGGCCCGCGCGTCGCGAGTCGCGCGTCAGGCATTACGGGCCGGACGACGGTCGGCTCGGGCTTCCAGGGCCGCTGGCAGTCACGGCAAGGCCAACGTCGTCGCTCGCGAGCGCGCTGTCACCTCCGGCCTCCAAGCCACGGCTGTTTTGCGCTAGCTGAGCGATACCTTGGAGCACGTGACGGTGGTCCGCAGCGGCCTCAGCCTGGTCATGGTTGGCCGGGCCGGCGAGTTGCGCCGCCTTCAAGCGATGGCTGACGGGATGACCGAGCCACGCGTCGTCCTGCTTCACGGCGAAGCCGGCGTCGGAAAGAGCCGGCTGGTGCGCGAGTTCGTCGCCACCCTGCCTGACCACCAAATACTCGCCGCCCACGCCGAGCCTGGGCCACTCGGCCGGCCCTTCCACCTGCTGCACGAGGCGATCGAACGCCGCGTCGGTTCGTGGACCTCGATCCCGCCCGAGCTCGCCAGCTCGCAGGAGGCATTGCGGGTGTTGCTCGGCCCGGTCGCCCCGATCCTGTCCAGCGACCCCAGCACTGACGTCACCGTCGGCGGCGAGCAAAGCCTGCGCGCGGCCGTCGATCTCGTGCGCTACCTCCTCGACGGTCGCCCTGGTGTGCTCGTGGTCGAAGACTTGCATTGGGCGGACGCCGAAAGCTTGCGCCTCATCGGCCGACTCGCGACGACGGCAGATCTGCCATTGCTGATCGTTGGCACGTTCCGCCCAGGCGTGGCTGAGGGTCGATTGCTCGCCGACATGATTGATCGGGTCGCGCGACAGCGGCTGGTCGAACACATCGAACTCGCACCCCTGACGGAGACGCAGGTGGCCGAATGGCTTGCGGCCGTCTACCAAAGCCGGGTTCCGTGGCGGGTAGCGACCGATCTTGCGCGACGCACCTCAGGCAACCCCTTCTTCCTGGAAGAGCTAGTCAGTTCGGCACCGGGTGTAGAACTCGAGGCCTTGTGCGCACTGCCGCTGCCGATCAGCGTGAGCGAGGCGGTACTGCGCCACCTCGACGGACTGCCCGACACACAGCGGCGAATCGTCGACTCGGCCGCCGTGCTCGGCCGCCGGATCCCGTTTGACCTGCTCGCGGTCGTGTCAGGTGCCGGTGAGGACGACCTGATCGCGACGATGCGCGAGCTCGTCGAACGCGGCCTGGTCACGGAAATCGAGCCGGACGTCTTCAGCTTCCGCCACGCCCTGACCCGCGAGGCGGTCGCGAGTCGGTTGCTCGGACGGCAACGCCGCCGGTTGCACGAGAAGGCGCACGCCGCGTTGCTGGAAATGGGCAGCGACGACTGGGGAGCTCTCGCGTATCACGCAGCGGGTGCCCACTTGTGGGACGACGTTGTAGACGCCGCGCGTCGCGGCGCCGCTGTGCATCTGCGCACCGGATCGACCTACGAAGCACTGCGGCTCGCCGAGCTTGGTCTACAAGAGGTCGACGCGGACGCCGTCTTGCTCGAGCTAGCGATGCGCGCCGCATGGGCCTGCGGCCTCATGGTGCAGGCTGCAAACTATGCGAGCCAGTGGGCGATGCTCGCCGAAGCCGGGGCCAGTGACGGTGAGTTGAGCCGCGCGTTACGTGCACTTGCGCGGCTCAACTGGGAGATCGGCGACACGGACCAGCACGCTGCTCTTGTGGCCCGGCTCCTGAGCGTCGCCGATCGGTTGCCCGATGGCCACGACCTAGCGGCCGTGTACAGCTATGTCGCTGAGGTGCGGATGCTCGCGGGCCAATCCGCGGAGGCGGTGGATTGGGCCGACCGGGCGCTCGCGCTAATGACGGACGACGACGACATGCGGGCCGCAGCGATGGTGAATAAGGGCTCCGCTGTCTTTGACATCCCCAGCAGATTCGATGACGGCGCCGCGTTGCTGGTCACCGCTATTGATACGGCGGTCGAGGAGGGCGATGTCTTCAGCGCGCTACGCGGTTTGAACAACCTGTTGCAGGGCGTACTCGTGCGATGGCCCGCAGATCAGGTGTGGTCACACATTGCGCGGATGAGCGACTTGGTTTCCAGCTTCGGCCGGCACGACTGGGTGTCGAGTCTGGCGGGAATCACGGCGGCCTATCACTCGAACGCACTCGGTGATGCAATCGCCGCCCGTACCGTGCTCGATAACGCGCTGCTCGACTCGACGGCCGACGCGGGTGGCAAGCGCGGGTGGTTGTTGGCCGAACGCGCGTGGCTTGCGGGCGAACTCGGCGATGACGCCGACATGGCAGCCGCGAGCGCGATGTTTGCGGCAGCTCCGATAGCAGTTGGCGGCACGAGCAGAGCGCACGATCATTGGCTCGAGACTCTGAGCATGGAGTCGGCGGCGCGTATCGGTGACGTGGCGACCGTCGCCCGCCGGCTCGCTGACCTAGGCGAACGTGCGCTTGCGGCGCCGACCGGGGTCTGCGACCTGTCGTCATGGACGTGGGGCGTCGCACTGTTGGCCGCAGTTCGGGCCGGGCTTCCTCCAGAGGATGTCTCGCACGTACTCGACTTGCTCTTCGTCAGCCCGAACCGGTCGATTCGCGACGTTGATGTTGGATGGAGTCTGCACGTGCAAGCTGCGCTTGCAGCCGCGTCCGGCGATCATGCATCCGCGGTGGATCTGTACCGGGCGGCTCTCGCCGAGCCGCGCCGGCGTCCGGGTGCGATCGTCGATGCCGACGTCCGGATCGGGCTGGCCCGCAGCCTGCTCGTGCTGGGCAAGGTCGACGAGGCGCAGGCCGCTGCCGACGAAGCCGAGGTGTTCCTTGCTCGGTGGACGGGCTGGCGTCGCGACGAACTCCTAGCACTGCAGCATCGTCTTGCGTCCGGCGGAAGTCGGGTGGTCTCCGGCCAGTTGACCGCGCGCGAACTCGAAGTTGCAGCGCTCGTTTCCGAGGGGCTCAGCAATTCAGCGATCGGCCGCAAACTCTTCATCTCGACGAAGACGGCCTCGGTGCACGTGTCGAACATCCTCGCCAAGCTGTCGATGACGTCGCGCACCCAGATCGCCGCATGGGTGGTCTCGCAGGGCGTCGCGCACTAACGCTTCGGACACACGCCGGAAACGTTCGCGAGGCATGCTCGTGGAATGGTGAGCACGGCCGATCAGCTGGCGATCACAGCGGCTGACCTCATGGTCAGGCGCCTGGGTGAGACGACGGTGACCTCGCCCATGACGCAACTGCTGCGCGACCGGGCGAGTTCCGTGCACTACGTCCACGAGGCTGACCGGGTGCTCCTCGACGACACCATCGAAATGGCAGTCGCTCGCAACTTGCCTGCAGCGCAGTTGCCGTCATTTGAGCCCGGCGGCCCACGAGCGCGGCTGTACTTCGAACCAGGGACAACCCGCGCCGGCATCGTCACGTGCGGCGGCCTGTGTCCTGGCCTGAACAACGTCATCCGCGGGTTGGTCCTCGAGCTCTCGCAGAACTACGGCGTCATCGACATCGTCGGCTTCCGCAACGGCTACCGGGGCCTCGTTAGCTCCGACCCGCCGATGGCTCTCACGCCCGAGGTCGTTGGGGACATTCACAATCGTGGCGGCACGATCCTCGGAACCTCCCGCGGCGATCAGGACGCGTACCAGATGGTCGCCACACTCATGCGGCTCGACATCTCCGTGCTCTTCGTCGTGGGCGGCGACGGAAGCCTGCGCGGCGCCCAGAAGATTGCCGACGCCGCCGATGCGCGCGGCTACGAGCTCTCGGTTGTAGGCGTTCCGAAGACGATCGACAACGACATCCCCTATCTCGATCACAGCTTCGGATTCCAGACCGCCTTCGCGCGGGCCGCTGAGTCGATCCGTGCCGCGCACATCGAGGCGAGCTCGACCACGTACGGCGTGGGGTTGGTGAAACTGATGGGTCGCCACTCTGGCTTCATCGCGTGTTACGCCGCGCTGGCTAACCACGATGTCGATTTCGTGCTCGTGCCTGAAGTGCCTTTCGAGCTCGACGGTGATGATGGGTTCTTGCGTCATCTAGAACGACGTGTTCGAAAGCAGGGTCACGCTGTGGTCGTCGTGGCGGAGGGCGCCGGGCAGCACCTGTTGCCGGCCAACGGCGCTCGCGACGCCTCGGGCAACACGCGGCTTGCCGACATCGGCCAGCTGATGCGCGACCGCATCGTCACGTGCTTCGCTGCCGCAGATTCTGAACTCAGTCTGCGTTATGTCGACCCTGGCTACGCAATTCGCAGCGTGCCGGCGAATGCCTACGATGCGGTCTTTTGCATTCGGCTCGCGCAGGCGGCCGTACACGCGGCGATGGCCGGCCGCACGGCGATGGTGGTAGGGCGCTGGCATGGCCGCTTCGTGCACCTGCCGATCACGCTCGCCACCGCTAGCCGCAATCAAGTCGACCCGGACGGCGATTTGTGGATGTCCGTGCTGAAGGCGACCCGACAACCTCCCCGGTTCGGACCAGCCACGGTGGCGCTGCCTGAGTTTGTGACATCGACACCAAGTGGGTGAAACAGTGACGCTTCTTCACCTGGGAGGCGAAGAAGCGTCACTGACTCGTGCGAGTGGACTACTACGAGGCGGCAATGCCTTCGAAACCGGCACCGTTGTCAGGCGTGAAGCCGGTGACGGTGCCGATAGGCGTCAGCGAGCCGTTGTTGTTCACCCTGAACTCGTCAATGACGCCAGCGCCCGTTGCTTGCTGGTAGATGAATTGACCGTCGCTGCTCGCGGCGAGGTCGACCGGCCCGGCATCCGTGGTTGCAGTAACGCCGTTCGTGTTCAGGAGGCTGAGCTGCCCATGCCAGTTCTCAGCGTAACCGGTGATCGTGTTGGACCCGGCATTGGCCGTGTAGACGAAGCCCTTGGCGATCACCGACCAGCACGTTGCTGCTTGAGCGTTCGCGACGTGCGAAGAAATGGCCGCAAGCACACCGTCCGGGTGCACCAAGTACGACGACGCGCCACCACTAGCCTCGGCCACGATCAGTCGACCGAACGCGTCGTAACTAAGCGCGAAAGGCACGGCACCGGCGGACGTCGTCACGACTGGGGCCGCGGATGGCACGGCAAGGTGCTTGAGGGTAAACACGTCAAGGACGCCGTGGGTCTTGGTCGCCACGATGACGTCGCGGCCATCGGGTGTGATCGCGACCTGCGACGGTGACGCCAAGAAGTTCGGGTCGGCCGGGTTGCCCAGACCCAGCGAACGGGTCGAGCCGCCGATCGCGTGCACGTGCTTTGCGCCGTCGATCGAAAATCCGCTGATCGCGCCGTCGTAGCCTGCATCGAGCACATACGCATGGCTGCCCACAACGCTGATTGACGTAGGGAGGTGGCCGCCGCTGCTGAGGATCTGCAGTCGGTGCAAGTGCGCGCCATTAACGTCGAAGACGGTGAACGTGTCGCTGCCCGCGTTGACGGCGAACAGCAGGTGATCGCGACCGTCGTAGGTCAGCGCACCCTGTGAGGCGAGCGGGTCGACGACGGTACCGGATTCTGAGCCGCCGAGACCGCCGGTCGCGTACTGACCCGCCCAGTGCAGGCTACCGTTGCCCGCGCGACTGTAGGCGATGACCGCATTGCCTGCGGAATCGCTGGTTTGGACGAAAACGGCATGATCGGTGCTCTGTGGGCCGGTGTGATTCGGCTCACTTGCTGAGGCTGCTGGGGCCAGTGTGAATGTAGCAAGTGCGGCGCTGATTGAACCGGTCGCGACGATGACGGTGAGGCGCCGAGTGAGGTGTCGCGCGCCGTTTCTGCGGATTGTTGATGCCATGTGAATTCCTATCGATGACATGACGGTTGTTCCGTCGGGTTCGTGGCCTCGGGGTCACAACCGCCTTTGTAGCAGCGGTTTTCGGCGGCGTCTGCACGATTGATCGCAAAACAGCCTGGCATCAGCGGTCTGTAAGAGTGCTGTCATACGTTGGTAAGAACTCTTTCGAAATGATGTCGGCACCAAACTCAACGTTGCAGAAGATGGGTCTGCAATTCGGTTCAATGGCGCAAGATCCATTCGAACGAAAGCGTGCCCAGCAGTTTCCGGGCGTCCTCGATTGGGGCGAACGAGCTCCCGGCACGGTAGTCTGTAGGTGTCGCTCCGCCTCCCGGAGCGCATGATCGCCCTGTTCGCCCGACTCGGGCGGGGGCTTCTTGATCATTAAATCTGCTGCGGCAATTTCGACGCTCGCCCGTGCACCATTGCGCACGCGCGCAACGCCGGCAACCGGAAGGCTGCGATCATGACAACTCGCTTCGGATTCGTCAGTACTTACTCGCCCACCATCTGCGGTCTCGCGACCTTCACGTCGTCGCTGTTCAACGAGCTGGTGACATCAGCTGGCAATGAGGGTCGCGTGATCCGCCTCGTCGAGACTCCGCAGTCGCAGGCCGGTCCCGAAGTCATCGGGCAAATGGTGGCCGGCGATTCGCGCAGTGCCTATCGGGCCGCCGAGTTGCTAAACGATGGCGACATTGCCGTCGTGCAACACGAGTACGGCGTGTACGGCGGACAAGACGGCGACGAAATCCTGCTCCTCCTGCGCGCCCTCACGGTGCCGTCTGTCGTTGTCCTGCATACCGTTCTCAGTGAACCGACAGCGCATCAGCAGTCAGTTCTCGAGGCAGTTGTTGCATCGGCGGATGCGGTGGTGACGATGACGGCGACGGCACACGATCGGCTTGCGACCGGGTACGCCGTCGACATGCGCAAGGTCAACGTCATCCCGCACGGCGCACCCGCCGTCCGCAGTCATGCGTTGTCGGTCCGCACTGATCGGCCGACAGTGTTGACATGGGGCCTGATTGGCCCGGGCAAGGGCATCGAGTGGGGCATCGAGGCGATGGCCTCTCTCGCCGATCTATATCCGCCCCCCCGTTACGTAATCGCCGGGCAGACGCACCCCAAGGTGCTGTTGCGCGACGGTGAGGCATATCGCGATCGACTCAAGGCGCAGGTGGCTGCACTCGAGCTCGGCGACAGCGTCAGCTTCGATAGCCGATACCGTGACAACGTCTCCCTTGGTGAGTTGGTCGACTCCGCGGACGTCGTGTTGTTGCCGTATGACTCGACCGACCAGGTCACGTCGGGCGTTCTCATCGAGGCAGTAGGCGCGCTGAAGCCAGTCATCGCGACCCGCTTTCCGCACGCTATCGAGTTGTTGGGCAACGGCGCGGGCTTGCTCGTGCCGCAAAAGAACCCCGCAGCCATCGCCGCAGGGCTGCGCACCCTGCTCACGGATCACGAACTGGCGGCCGGCATGACGAGGGCGGCTGGCGCTGCTGGATCTGAGCTGGTGTGGGCGGCCGTTGCGCGACGCTATCTCGACCTGGCGGGCGATCTGATCAGCGCGCGCGTGGCCGCGTGAACACCGCCCCGGCCCTTGCGAGGCCGGTGTTCGATCATCTGCACCGGTTGACTGACGGTCGGGGACTTTTCGAGCATGCGCAGTACGAGAACCCACGGCCCGAACACGGCTATTGCCTCGACGATGTGGCGCGCGCGCTCGTCGTGATCTGTCGTGAGGCACACCCGAGCGCGGCGTTGCGAGCCCTCGGTCGCCATTACCTCGACTTCACGCTCTCGGCGATTGAAGCCGATGGCTCATGCCACAACAGGATGAGCGTCGATGGTTCGTGGAGCGATGATTCTGCGGTTGAGGACTGGTGGGGTCGTGCCCTGTGGGGGCTCGGCGTGGCAGCTGCGCATGCGCCGACGCAAGCCATGCGCGCACGCGCGCTGCTGGGCTTCCGGCTCGCAGCTCGCGCTCGTTCGCCGCATCCGCGAGCAATGGCGTTTGCCGCACTCGGTGCGGGCGAACTTCTTCTGAACCGTGGTGGCGAACTGTCTGCCGAGCGGTTGTTGGGCGATGCCGTGGAAGCGATAGGGCCGTCTGGCGTCGATCCCGCGTGGCCGTGGCCGCAGCCGCGATTGACCTACGGCAACGGCGCGATCGTCGAAGCGTTGCTGCTCGCTGGATCAGCGTTGCCAGATGTAGCGGCGCTTGAACGTGGGTTGCAGTTGCTCGACTTCCTGCTCGAGATCGAGACACTCGACGGCCACCTGTCGGTCACACCGGTTGGGGGTCGCGGTCCGGATGACGGGCGCCCAGGTTTTGACCAGCAGCCGATCGAGGTTGCCGCGATCGCCGACGCCTGCGCCCGCGCACACGAAATCACGCAGGATCGCCGGTGGTTGCACGGTGTCCGCATGGCGTGGTCGTGGTTCAACGGTGACAACGACAGCGCGACACTAATGTTTGATCCCGACACCGGCGCCGGCTTCGACGGGCTGCTGCGCGACGGCCGCAACCTCAATCAGGGCGCCGAATCGACTCTCGCGCTGCTGTCCACCGCGCAGCATGCTCAACGGCTCGCCCTGCTCCAGTGACACTCACCACGTCCCTTGCTCATCGGGTCGAGGCGCAGCTGGTGCCTGACCTGGCGCGCGTAGTCGCCAAATTGTTCTTGCCCGGCGAAGAGTTGCCGCTGGGACGTTCACGCGCAGGTGCCGTCGTCGCGCGGGTCTTCGCGCTGCCGGAGGACGAGGTCGAGAGGGTCGCGGCCGCACTGTTGGTCGAGTTCTCGCAGCGGCATCGCGAGTACGTCGAACTGCTTGTCGACCATGCGTCGATGATGCGCTTGCAGGTGCATCCCACGCCGGCGATGTCGGAAGCCCGCTCGTTGGTGCTTGGTGCAAGCTTCACCGCCGAATACGCGGTCGAAGGTGCGGCTTTGTGCAATCCGAGCGCGGTCTTGCATCCTGACCAGTCGGGTCTCGCAGAGGGACAGGCCCGGATCGCGATCAGCCTGCGCGGTATAGGCGAAGGTCATGTCTCGTCGGTTGGGTTCACCAGTGCTGTCGTGGGTCCGGGCCCCTCATGGACATTCGAGCCTCGGGCACTCCCGATCGTTGCCGGGACCAGTGCCGTTGCCTATTGGCGAAAGACGCACTTGCGGGCGGTCTTGGCCGACGAAAGTCGCATCGACGGGCTCGCTCGCAGTGTGCTTGCTCACCTGCCTGCAGTCTTTACCGGCATTGATCTTGAGCATGCTCTGGCGGAGGAGCGCCAGGATCTGCTGACGACCCCAGGTGGGCAAGCGACCGTCGAGTTGCTCCGTCGGGTCGTGGCGTCTGCCTATGCCGTCGATTTCCCCGCTGATCTCACGCTGAGCCAGCGAGTGCTGCTGCCATCGGCACCCGATGAGCGCAACGGCATGGAGGATGCGCGGTTTGTACGGTTCACCGCGGACGACGGTTCCGTCGCGTATCGCGCCACCTACACCGCGTTCGACGGTCTCAAGATCGCGCCGCGCTTGCTCATCAGCCCAGACCTGCGAACGTTCGAAGCCCATCGTCTCGCCGGGCCAGCCGCTCGCAACAAGGGTATGGCGCTCTTCCCGCGAATGATCGATGGCCGATACCGATCGCTGTGCCGCTCTGACGGCGAGAGCACCAGCGTCGCGACATCCGACGATGGCGTTGTCTGGAGTGCGCCCGAGGTGATCCAGGCGCCCGAAGCTTCGTGGGAGGTTCTGCAAGTCGGCAACTGCGGACCACCCATCGAGACCGATCGCGGGTGGTTGGTGCTGACGCATGGGGTCGGCCCGATGCGGGTCTACTCGATCGGCGCGATCCTGCTCGACATCGACGATCCGACGCAGGTCGTCGCCCGGCTTGATCGCCCGTTCCTTCGGCCGACGCTGGAAGAGCAAAACGGCTACGTGCCGAACGTTGTCTACTCGTGCGGTGGTCTGATTCACGACGGGCTGCTATGGCTGCCTTACGGCATTGGTGACTCGCGCATCGGTGTGGTGTGGGCTTCGGTCGACGAATTGCTCAACGAGATGACCCCGACGCGCCTGCCGGCGCGTAGCGCCGAGTGAAGGAATTGCGTCGTATTCCGTCGCGAACGGACGTAATTCCTTCAGTCGGCGAGGATTCTCTCGTAGACGCGGAGGTAGTCGTCGACCATCCGATCGGCTCCGAAGCGTGACGCGGCGTGGGCGCTCACTGCGCCGCGATCGAGCGTGACCGCTTTCGCTACGGCTGCGACCGCGCCGTCGACGTCGTGCACCAGGAAGCCGGTCACCCCTTCGTCGACCACCTCGGGCATTGAGCCGCGGCGGTAGGCGACGACGGGTGTACCACAGGCCATCGCCTCGACAACCGAGAGGCCGAACGGCTCGTCGAACGCGATCGGGTGAAGTAGTGCCGCGGCTGATCCCAGCACGTCGGCTCGCTGCTGCGGACCGATCGATCCCAGATAACGGATCTGGTCGCCGTCCACCTGTGGCTCGATCTCTTCGGCGAAGTACCGCTCGTCCTGCACGATGCCGCAGATCACGAGTCGTCGTCCGGCGAGCTTCGCGATCGTAATGGCCTCGGCGGTGCCCTTGTCGGGGTGGATGCGGCCGAAGACCACCAGGTCGTCGCCGGGCCGGGTGTTCAGTGGTAACTGGGTGAGGTCGACGCCGTGATAGATCGTCGCGATGTAATCGAGCTCGGGGGAGCGGTCGGCGTTGGAGATCGCGACGTAGTGCGAGCGCGCCTGCTTGTACGCGGGCAAGATGCCTGCGCCGGAGAATCCGTGGATCGTGGTGACCATCGGGGCAGCACAATGGGCCGCGAATGCGAGCGGTAACCAGTCGAGCTGGTTATGCACGAGGTCAAAGTTCTTCGATTCGCGGAGCGCGTTGGCGACATGCATCGCTTCCCAAACGCGGCCATCCATTGACAGATCCTCGGCGTAGCCGTGCGGGCTGACGCCGCGCAGATGCGCGTGGGTCTGCGAATCCTGCGTTGCGAACAACGTCACGTCGACGCCGCGAGTCACCAGGCCCTCGGTGAGCAGGCTCGTCACGAGTTCCCACGGGCCGTAGTGCACGGGCGGCGTCCGCCAGGCGATCGGCGCGAGCATCGCGACCTTCACGCGCGATTGACCGGCCGCGGGTTCATGGTCGCATTCTCGCCGATGCCGCTCGGCTTTGGGCCGATGGGGGGAAATCGGTCGGAAGTCGCCCAATCCGGGACGTCGCAGCCCTAGGCTCGTGCGCATGTTCCGCAGGGCTTGGCGGGCCACCCTCGTAGTCGCCGTTCTTGCGGCCGTGGCCACTGTGCCGGCAGGTGCGCTGACCTCCGTAGCTGCCGCCAGCGCCGGACCAACGCTTACCGTCGACGTCGCGGCAGGTCGGCACGCGATCAGCAGCGACGTCTACGGCATGAACTTCAGTGACGCGGCGCTCGCGACCGAGCTCGGGCTCACGGCCGACAGGTGGGGTGGCAACAGCACCAGCCGCTACAACTACACGAACAACACCCACAACACCGGCAGCGACTACTACTTCGAGAACATCGTCGACTCGACATCCCTCGACTCGTTCGTGGCGGCCGACCGAGCGCACGCAGACAACCCCGTCGTCACCGTGCCCGCGATGGGATGGGTGTCGAAGACCTCGCCGTCATCGCATCCGTTCGACTGTGGCTTCAAGGTCTCGATCTACGGCGCACAACAATCGACAGATCCGTATGACTCGAACTGCGGGAATGGCAAGCACACCAACGGAACGCAGATCACCGGCAACGCACCCTCTGATACATCGGTGGCTGAAAACGGTGCGTTCGATCAAGCGATGGTGGCGCACCTCGTGTCGAAGTTCGGCACCGCAGCGGCGGGCGGCGTAAAGAGCTACGAGATCGACAACGAGCCGTCGCGGTGGAGTAGCACGCACGTCGATGTGCATCCCACGCCTCTTAGCTACAACGAGTTGTGGACCAAGTCGCTCACCGCTGCCCAGGGGATCAAGGCTGCCGATCCGACTGCGACCGTCGATGGTCCCGGCGATTGGGGTTGGTGCGCGTACTTCTACGCGGCCGACGATCCGGGCGGCTGCGGACCTGGTCCGGACAAGCAGGCCCACGGGAACCTGCCACTTGCCGCGTGGTATCTGCAGCAGTTCGCCGCTTACGACAAGGCGCACGGCCAACGGCTGCTCGACTATTTCGACGAGCACTTCTATCCGCAAGAGACGGCGGTCGCATTGTCGACGGCCGGCAGTGCGGCGACGCAGGCGCTGCGGATACGGTCGACCCGTGCGTTGTGGGATCCGACCTACACCGACGAATCGTGGACCGCGGATCTTGGTCTGGGGCCGGTCGAACTGATCCCGCGGATGAAGCAGTGGATCGCGCAGTACTACCCGGGCACGAAGATCGCGATCAGTGAGTACAACTGGGGCGGTCTCGAGTCGATGAACGGCGCACTCGCAGAAGCCGACGTGTTAGGGATTTTCGGCGCGCAGGGCGTCGATCGCGCGCAGTTGTGGTCGCCGCCGACGTCGTCGGAGCCTGGTGCGTTCGCGTTTCGCATGTACCGCAACTACGACGGCCACGGTGCGCGCTTCGGCGACGAGAGTGTTGCAGCGTCGAGCGCAGACCAAGGTCAGCTCTCCGTGTACGCGGCGCAGCGTTCGACCGATGGCGCAGTGACCGTGCAGGTGATCAATAAGACCGGTGGCGACCTGACGAGCACGCTCGCCGTGCATAGCGCATCGACGTCCGCAGCACAGGTATTCACTTACAGCACAGCAAATTTGAACGCGATTGTGCAGGGTACCGACGCGCAGTTTACGGCGGGCTCCGTGTCGCACACTTACCCGGCCAATAGCATCACGCTGCTCGTTATCCCGACCGACATCGCAATATCGCGCCTCGGCGGGGCCAACCGCGACGCGACTGCCGCAGCAGTCGCTCTCGCAGCGTTTCCGACTGCCGGATCGGCAAAGGCTGTTGTGCTCGCGCGCGACGACGTCTACGCCGACGGGCTGACCGGCTCGCCCCTGGCCAGCGCGCTCGGTGGGCCGCTGGTGCTGACCAACCCGGGGGTCCTGTCCGCTGATGCCCGATCGGCGATCACCCACTCGTTGGCCGCCGGCGGCAAGATCTACCTGCTCGGTGGCAGGAGTGCCATCAGCGCATCGACAGCGTCGACATTGACCGGCCTCGGCTACGCCGTCGTGCGCATCGGCGGCACAGATCGTTACGCGACGGCCAGTCTCATCGCCGATCAGATCGCGGCGGCCCACAGCGTCAACCACATCTACCTCGCAACGGGACTGAACTTCCCGGACGCCGAGTCGGCGGCCGATGCGGCCGCTGTCACCAACGGCGTGGTGCTTCTCACTGACGGCACCGCGGTGGCGGCAGAGACAGCGCAATGGGAGAGCGCGCACCCGGGCATGGCGGTCAGCGCGATCGGTGGGTCGGCTGCTACCGCGGATCCGGCTGCGACTCCGTTCGTCGGCGCCGATCGCTACGCGACTGCGGCGAAGGTGGCCGCGAGTGTGTTGCCTAACCCAGCCGGTGTGGTAATCGCGAACGGCGCCAACTTCCCCGACGGACTCGCCGCCGCAGCCTACGCGGCGCATTTCGGCTGGGCGATGGTGCTGGTGGCCCCTGGTTCTACGACGCTGGACGCCGACCAGGCCAGCTATCTACACGCAGCATCGAGCACCGTGAAGACGCTGGTCACCGTCGGCCAGACCGCTGCTGTCCCGCAGGCCACCGTGAGCGCGGTGTTGTCGGGGCTCGGCTGAGTCTCTGCGAGCAGATCTGCCCTGGCAGGATCGTGTATGTGATTGAGCTCCCGACCGCGAGTACCCATCTGCTCTCCATTGCCGACGTGGTCGACGTGGGTCCACGAATGCGCCGCATCACCGTTACCGGCGAGGCGTTGGCGAGCTTCGTCGCGCTTCCTGGTCAAGACGTCGTGGTGCACGTCAGTGACGGTCACGGTGGCGGAGTGAGCCGCCGTTACACAATCCGCAATCTCAATACCGAGACGCGACGAGTCGACCTCGACGTCGTCATGCATGGGCACGGGCCCGGTGCCGCGTGGGCGGCGTCGGCCGCTACTGGCGACGACGTCGAGGTGTTCGGTCCGCGCGGCAAGGTGCTTCTCGCAGCCGCGAGATGGCAGCTGTTCGTCGGAGATGAGTCCGCGATCCCAGCAATCGCCGAGATGATCCGTGCACTACCAGCCTGGACGACGGCGGTTGCCGTCATCGAAGTCACCGACGTCGATGACGAGCAGCCAATCGCCGCGGCGGCACCGGTCGACGTCCGGTGGCTGCATAGGCTCGAAACCCCAGCAGGGAAAGCGGAGCTGCTCGACCGGGCGGTTTCGTTGATCGAGATACCGGACGGCGACCGGCACGCGTATCTGTTCGGCGAGAGTCGGGTCGTGCGAAGACTCAGAGACGACCTCGGCGGCCGCGGCCTGCAGCCGCATGAGATCTCGGCGAAGGGCTATTGGAATCTCGGCCGCTAAGGCTTCAGCCCGTCCAGACCGGCCGGAGCTCCATCACGCCTCGAGTCGCGAACGGGTGCGCTGCAGCGACTTCGATGGCTTCGGCCATATCGCGGCATTCGAGCAAGTCGAAGCCGCCGAGGATCTCCTTGGTCTCCAGGAACGGGCCATCGGTAACCAGCACCTTTCCGCCGCGCACCCGCACGGCGGCTGCGAGACCTTCGGGCGCGAGTCGGTCGCCCGCCACTCGCAGTCCGCGCGCGCCCATCGTGTCGACCCACTCGTCGATATCGCCCTCGGGACCGGGAGGCGGCGTGACTGGGGCCGTGTCGCGGCATACGAGCATCAGGAATTGCATGGCGTGTACTCCTTGTTGGCAGGTTGATCCATCGTCTCCCGACGAGTCCGGTCGGCCGAATTCGACGTTTCGAGTCTGACCAATGTTGGTCGGCACGGTTGGTGGGCCTAGGGTCGCCGGATGGCCTTCGATGTCGGCGCGGACGCGTACGGCCGGTTCATGGGCCGGTTCTCCAACCCCCTGGCTGCCGCGTTCGTGCAGCTCGCCGGGCTTCCGCCGGGCGCTCACGCGTTTGGATGTGGGGTGCGGAACCGGGGCTCTCACTGCGGAGCTTGTGGCCCTGCTCGGAGCCGCGGCCGTGTCGGCGGTCGACCCGTCGGAGCCGTTTGTCCTGGCAATGCGCTCGCGGTTTCCCGAGGTCGATGTTCGGCACTCACGCGCGGAACAGCTGCCGTATCCCGCTGGCAGTTTCGACTGTGCGCTCGCTTCGCTGGTTGTCAGCTTCATGACTGACCCGGTCACCGGCCTTGTTGAGATGGGCAGAGTCGTCCGCCCTGGCGGCTTGGTTGGTGCGACTGTGTGGGACCACGCGGGGACTACGGGTCCGCTGGCCCCATTTTGGCGCGCCGCCGTCGACCTCGATCCGGACGCTCAGGACGAGTCCGCGCTCGCCGGAGTCCGTCAGGGTCACCTGGCGCAACTATTCGAAGCCGCCGGCCTGCGCGACCTCGACTCGACAGCCTTGACCGTCCATCTGGCCCTCGCGGACTTCAACGATTGGTGGGAGCCGTTCACGCTCGGAGTCGGTCCGGCCGGTGACTACGTGGCTTGTCTCGACGAGCACGGGCGGGAGCGGCTGAAGGCTCGATGCGCTCGGATGTTCCCGCCGAGCGGGCCGTTCGAGGTCGCGGCGTCGGCGTGGACCGTGTTCGGTCGCGTCTAACCGGCAGTCTCAGCGCGCTCTGCCGAACAATAGAAAGGCCATACCGCCGAACGGGATGGAGAAGAAAATGGCGACGGTCCAGCCGCGCCGAGTCAGGTGGAGCAGCTGGTAGTCGTCAGCCTTCGCGAGCTCACGCAGGCAGAACACCTCGAAGCGAACCACCACGAAGATCACGACAACCGCGAGAAAGGCGATCAGCGCCGCCGCTGGCCCGGACATCGCTCTATTGTCTCCCACATTGCGGACGACGGCATAGCGACGCAGAATGCAGACATGTCACTTGAGCGCGGTACGCCGCCGGATCCCTTCGACGTCCTGCCTGCGAGGCCGTGGTTTCGCTTGGAGAGCGACGACATCACCGACGGCGCGCCGCTGGCGTTGACCTTCGTGCACGACAGCGCGGGAGGTGAGAACCTCAGCCCGCAGTTGCGCTGGTCTGGCTTTCCTGCCGAGACCAGATCGTTCGCGGTCACCTGTTACGACCCGGACGCACCGACGCAGAGCGGCTTCTGGCACTGGGTGCTGGTGAACATCCCCTCCGACGTGACAGAACTTGCGCGCGGCGTCGGCACCCCCAGCGACGTTCCGGCAGGCGCATTTCACGTGGCCGGGGATATGGGCACCAAAGCCTACGCCGGAGCGGCGCCGCCGCCCGGGGATCGACCCCATCGGTACGTGTTCGCGGTCCACGCGCTTGATGTCGAAAAGCTCGACGTGGACGACTCGGTGAGCGCGGCGATCGTCGGCTTCAACCTTGCGTTCCACACGCTCGCCCGAGGCGCGCTGCGCCCGACGTACCGGCGCTAGGACCCATGTCGGCGGAACCGGATGCGCCGTTGCGGGCGACCGGTGTTGTGTGCTTCGGCACGGTCTGCAGCACGCCGTAGACGTCCTTTCGCGCGCGGCAACAGGAGGGCGATGCGCTTCTCGGCGATGGCCTGGGTCTGCATGCTCAGCCACCAGCACAGAGCTGCCAGCGGCAACTCGATAACGACGGCGAAGGCGATCGAAATGGGGAGCTCGCGACGGCGTGCGGACAGTACGTCGAACCACGCGTCGACGATCAACAACGTGCCTGCAGCTGTCGCGGCGACCGAAAGGTTGCGTGATCGGCGCAGCGCGAAGTACCCGGTTGCCGCCAGCGCGATGAACAACATGCCGTCGAACCCGGCCCAGGCGAAGTCGTAGTGCCGTGAGAGTTGCCGGGACGGAAGCACCGTCGCAAGGAACACGATCCACGGGATCAGCAGCAGCGAGAGCACCGCGAACAGCGGGCCGGCGATCCGAATCAGCCAGTGGTCGTCGATCAGGACCTCATTGCCGAGTTCCGGCGCTGGGGATACCAGGTCATCGACGCGCTCGGCTGCGCTAAGCCAACGGCGAAAAATCATGCGCTGAGCCGACGGCGAAAAATCATGCGCTGAGCCAACGGTGAAACGTCCTCACCGGGGGCGGCCTTCGGCTAGGAGTTGCTCCTTGATCTCGAGCATCTTCGCGTGGGTCTGCGGGTCGACCTTCGGGTACTTCGGATCGATGTCCATCAGCGCTTCAAGGATGGTCCAAGACGCGGCGAGCCTTGCGAACCACTTGTGGTCGGCCGGAATGACATGCCAAGGCGCGTACGACGTGCTCGTGGCGCTCAGCATCTCTTCGTAGGCGTGCTGGTAGTCGTCCCAGCGCTGCCGCTCCAACGCGTCTCCGACATCGAACTTCCAGTTCTTGTCGGGCTCGTCGATCCGATCGAGGAACCGGCGTCGCTGTTCTTCCTTCGAAAGGTTCAAGAACAGCTTCACGATCCGCACGCCGTTGTCGGCGAGGTACCTCTCCCAGTCGTTGATCTCGCGGAAGCGACGCTTCCAGATGTCGGTCTTGGCGCCGGGGATGTGTTCGTTACCGAGCAGCTCAGGATGGACCCGCACGACCAGCACCTCCTCGTAGTGCGAGCGATTGAAGATGCCGATCGAGCCGCGGGGCGGCAGTTGCAACTGGTAGCGCCACAGGTAGTCGTGTTGGAGCTCGATCAGTGACGGCACCTTGAATGGGTGGACACTGACTCCCTGCGGGTTCACGCCACTGAGCACATGTTTGATCGTGCCGTCCTTGCCGGCGGCGTCCATGGCCTGCAGGATTACCAAGACCGCGTACGTACTCTGCGCAGCGAGCCGCGCCTGGTATTCACCGAGTTGACGTACACCTTCGGCGAGCGCCACCCCGGCGTCCGCCCTGGTGACGAACTGGTCCCGGTATCCGGGGTCGAAGTCTTTGGAATCGTCGCCGAGCCGCACATCTGCGCGAGGTTTGACCCGAAACGGCGCGATGCGCTTGCGGAGGTCGGCGTGACTGACGGGGGTGGACGCGGTGTTCTCCATCACCGCATCATGCCGGGTCTGAACCGGGAACGTCACGGCGAACGAATACGCGGCACACTAGGTACGGCGAGTAGGGCACACCGACGAAGGGATCTGGCGCTTGAGTGCGAGCGTGGAGAACGTCGACGCTGCCCGCGCGAGGCCCCTCCAACCAGTGCTTGTGCGGCAGCCTGGGGCCCCGATGGTGCGCGCCGTGGCGTTGGTCCTGCACGGAGGCCGTGAGGTCAGCTCCGAGCCTGTGACGGCGCATCAGCTCGCGGTCCTGCGAATGGTTCCGATCGCGCGTCACCTGGCCTCGATCGGTGCGGCGGACGGGCTCGCCGTGTGGCGGCTCCGGTTCCGGTGTCGCGGCTGGAACTCCCGTGCCGGAGCGGGCGAAGACGCGTATCCCGTCGCCGACGTCCGCTGGGCTGTACAGCAGTTGCGCGAACAGCACGGCGATGTGCCGATCGTGCTCGTCGGTCATTCGATGGGCGGTCGCGCGGCGCTACGGGCCGCCGACGAGCCCGGCGTGGTTGGCCTGGTCGGCCTCGCACCGTGGGTGACGCCGGAGGAGCCGTACAGGCAAGTGATCGGACGCCGCCTGCTCGTCGTGCACGGCACGCGCGACCGCACGACCTCGGCGAAGAACTCCAAGGCACTCGTCGACGCCGTTCGCGCCGACTCCGATGTGGACGCGACGTGGGTGCATCTGCGCGGAAGCGGCCACGGCATGTTTCGCCGGGCCGGTCTGTGGAACGACCTGACCGCCGATTTCGTCTTGCACACCGGGCTCGCCGTGCCAGCGAGTGCCCGGCTCGCCGAAGCGGTCGAGGCCGGCGACTCGGTCAGGTAGATCAGCGTTCGAGGACGAGTTGGTGCACGTCGAGGTAACCGCTGGCGAAACCCGCCTCGCAGTAGGCGAGGTAGAACTTCCACATCCGGGTGAATCGCTCATCGAAGCCGAGTGCCTGAACTGCAGCGGTGTTTGCGTGAAATCGCTCGAGCCACGAATGCAGCGTGCGCGCGTAGTCGTGGCCGTACGCAGTTGCCGAGCTCACTCGCAGCCTCGTGTTGTGAGCGACGATATCTCGGACTGCGTGCAGCGACGGGATGATGCCGCCAGGGAACACGTACTTGTGGATCCAGGTGTAGGTGCCCTTCGTCGCGAGCAGTCGTTGATGCTCGATCGTGATCGACTGCAGTGCGACTCGGCCGCCGGGCGCGAGTACGCGGTCGATGGTGGCGAAGTAGTCAGGCCAGTACTCAAGACCGACGGCCTCGATCATCTCGACGCTGACGACCGCGTCGTAGCTGCCGGTGACTTCGCGGTAGTCGTGCAGTTGGACATCGACGAGATCGCCGACACCGGCCAACTCAGCGCGTCGAATCGCCCATGCCTGCTGCTCGCGCGACAGCGTTACGGTCGTCACGTTGGCCCCCCGACTGGCGGCACGGACCGCGAGTTCGCCCCAGCCAGTGCCGATCTCGAGCAACCTCGTGCCGTCCTTCACCGCTGCCAGATCCAGCAACCGATCGATCTTACGGATCTGCGCGGCGGCCAGCGTGTCGTCATCGCGCGGCGAGTCGTCCGTCTCGGCCGGGGTCGCGTCATCCCAGATCGCGCTTGAATACGTCATGGTCCGATCGAGGAAGAGCGCGAACAGCTCGTTCGACAGGTCGTAGTGCCGGGAGATGTTCGACTTCGATCCACGCAGGTCGTTGTGTTCGGACGCCGGTTGGCGGGCGTCGTACCAGCGGCGGGCGCGCTGCAACCCGCCCGGCACGAGCCGAGCCATCCGTCTGGCGAACGGAGTCAGGACCGATGCCACGTCGTCGGCGTCCCAATCGCCTGCCATGTAGCTCTCGCCGAAGCCGATGAGGCCGTCGTGGCCCAGGCGACGGAAGAACTGCGCCGGTCGGTACAGCCGCATGACCGGCGCCGCGGGCGCGCTTGCGTCGATGCGCGGCGGCTTGACGAGCAGCCGTCCATCGGGCAGTTCGACGGTCACGCCGAGCCGCGCCGCGGCCCTCATGAAGATGCGTCGAGCGATCGCCGCGTGGATCGGTGCATGCGGGACGGCGGGTAGCTGCGTCCACGGGCCAGCTGGCGCCTGGACGCAACCGCTCGCCTGTCGTGGTTGGAGCTCGTACGTAGTCACGCCTGGCCTCTCGGGGTCTCGGAGCGGTTCAGGGTTTGGAGCGGATCAGGATCTGGGAGTCCTCCGGAGTCGTGCGATCGGGCGCGGTGGGCCGCCGGACGACAGGCAGGCCGCGCAGGAACAGCCTGACGCCTTGATAGCGAATCAGCGTCATCACTCGCAAGGCTCCCAACGGGTAGTGCAGCAGGGTCCGCAGGGTCGTCAGGGTGGTGACCGGTGAGCGGTACCCGTTCAGGGTTGCATTGAAGGCAACCTGCCCGTCACGGCGAAGAATGATGCCCACGTGCACGAGCTGTGCCGGCACCGTGAAGCGCATCTCGTAGCTACCGTCAACCGGGTTGAAGGGGGAGACGTACAGCGCCTTGTCGACACTTGCACGGCCCGAAGCGTCGGGGGTGAGGAGGTAGCAGTGCCGCCCGCCATACGTATTGTGAACCTCGGCGACGATGCACCGCACGGCGTCGTCGAACGCAGTCTCATCAAACCCGTGATCAGCTGCCACGTCAGGCCGGATGCACCAGTAGACCGTGATGGGGTTGAACACGTAACCGAGCGTGCGGGGATTCGCGAGCATGACGATGCGGTCACCAGAAACGTCGATGCCGTGGCCGCCGACCCATCGCACAACGTTGTCGCGAATCGGGTGCGCCGGGTCACCGAGGTGGTCGCGCGCCTCGAACCGCAGCAGTCGCCCGAGCAGTGCGCCTCGCGGCATGTTCGCGAGATCGACGAGCCACATCGGATGCTGGTACCGGAAGCCGTGATGCCACGGTCGACGCCGGATGTGACCGATCTCGGTGCGGTAGAGCGCCGGTGTGACGATCACCATGTGACGCCGAGACTCTCCGCCGCGCGCACTCCCGATGCGCAGCCGTCCTCATGAAATCCCCAGCCGTGGTACGCCCCGGCGAATGCGATCACGCCATCCGACAGCGATGGCAGTTCTGCTTGTGCCGCCAGTGAATCCGTGGTGTAGATCGGATGGGTGTAGTCCATGGTTGCGATCAGCTGATCGCCAGCGATCCGGTCATCGGCGTTCAGTGTCACGACGTAGTTCGCATCTTCGGCAAGGCCTTGCAGGCGATTCATGTCGTAGCTCACCTGAACCCGGTCCGCCGTCGTCTGGCATGCGTCGAGACGGTAATTCCACGATGCCCTGACGCGCTGTGAGGTCGGCAGTAGGGAGGCGTCAGTATGCAAAGCGGTGCGGTTCACCGAGTAGGTGAAAGCTCCGAGAACCCGCTGCTCTGCGGCCGTCGGGGCAACGAGCATTGCCAGCGCCTCGTCGGCATGCGTAGCGACGACGACTTGGTCGTGCCAGTGCGCCAGCCCGTCGGCGTCCCGGATTTCGACGCCGCTCTCGCTTCGGATCACCGCCCGAACCGGGGTCTGAGTGCGGACGGCCGTGAGCTCCTTGGTGGCTCGCTCGGCATACGTCCGCGAGCCGCCGACGACGGTGCGCCACGTCGGCGAGCCCGAGACTGAGAGCAGTCCGTGGTGGTCGAGGAACTGGAAGAGGTAGCGCGCCGGATACATGAGCGCGGTTCCTGGCGAGCATGACCACACGCACGAAACGACGGGAACCATGAAGTGCTGGATGAAGTACCGCGAGTAGTGCCCTTCCCGAAGGAAGGTGTCGAGTGTACGGGGAGTGTCTTCATGCTGGCGTAGCAAGCGACGCGCACCTCGGTGGAATCGCTTGACCTCTGCCAGCATTCGCAAGTACGACGGATTCCGCAGCGAGCTCGCATGCGCGATGACACCGCCGAACCCCTTGGAGCCGGCGTACTCAAGTCCGCAGCCGTCACAGCGCACCGACATGCTCATCTGCGTCTCGCGGGTCTCGACGCCGAGCTCGGCGAACAGGCGGAGCAAGTTCGGGTAGGTCCGCTGGTTATGGACGATGAACCCGCTGTCGACGGGGACGTAGCGATCGCCAACGGGAACGTCGTGCGTGTGGGCGTGCCCACCGAGTCTTGGCAGTGCTTCGTAGAGGGTGACCTCGGCGTCGCGCTGCAGGATCCATGCCGCCGTCAGCCCGGACACTCCGGCGCCGACGACCGCGACCGAACGCCTCGTCGTCCCGGTCACGACGCGACCGATGGGCTGGTCGGTGCACGTCGCGGAAGCGGAAAGAAGCCGCTTGTGGCTTCGATGTACTCGCCGTAGCCGGGCCTGGAGGCCGTGAGGTGCGACTCGAGCAACGGCTTGCCGGTCTTGCGCGCCAGGAACCACGTCATAAGGGCGGGGGAGGCGACAGTGAGGATGCCCGGCCAGTGGGCGAAGGCGATCAGCCCGAAACCCCACCACTGGGCCGCGTCGCCGAAGTAGTTCGGATGGCGGGTGTAGCGCCACAGGCCACGGTTCATGACCTTGCCCTTGTTTGCGGGGTCGTTTCTGAACGCCTGCAGTTGCCAGTCGCCGCCGGCCTCGAAGACGAAGCCGACGATCCATACGACAACGCCGAGCCAACCAAGTAAGCCGACCGATCCGCCGCCGACAGCGGTTACCTGTAGCGGCAGCGACACGAACCACATGGCGACGGCTTGGACGAGATACACCTTGCGCAGTGCGTAGAGCGTGCGGCTGCCAGGTGCGTCGGCGAGCATCGCGACGTACCGCGGATCCTCACCCTCGCCTCGGCCGCGAACGGCCATATGGACCGCCAGGCGAAGCGCCCAGATCGCGGTCAGGATCGTGATAAGGATGCGTCGATCGGAGCCACCGTGGTGCGCCGAGTGGAGCGCCACCGCGTCGGCGGCCAGCAGCGCCACCAGAAACCCAACGCCCCATGCGGTGTCGATGACGTTGTGCCGGCCCAGCCGCAGCGCCACAAGGAACGTGACGGCGACCACGGCGATGATGCCGCCGAGCGAGGCCAACGAGGCCCAACCCATCGTCGTCCAGCCCCCACACCACGTGTTCCCCGCACAGTCGCTCACGGCCGAATGTTCGTTCGATAGACCAGCACCGGATTGCGTAGGAGCGGCCGCTTGCAGCTTTCTTAGGCGTCGTTCAGGGAAGGGTGAGGACTTCTGCTCCGGTCTCCGTCACCAGGACCGTGTGTTCGAACTGGGCGCTGCGGGCGCGATCCTTGGTCACGATGGTCCAGCCGTCTGGCCATACGTCGTAGTCGACCGTGCCGAGGGTCAGCATCGGCTCGATCGTGAACGTCATGCCCACCATCATCGGCAGGTCGTATTCGGGCAGGTCGTAGTGCGGAACGATGAGGCCCGAATGGAACAGCGTGCCGATGCCGTGGCCGGTGAAGTCACGGACCACGCCGTAACCGAAGCGCTTGGCATAGCTCTCGATGACCCGGCCGATGACGTTGAACGACCGGCCCGGAACCACTGCGCGGATTGCTCGGTCGAGTGCCTCTCGAGTGCGCTCGACGAGCAACCGGGATTCGTCGTCGACCTCGCCGACCAAGAACGTCGCGTTCGTATCGCCGTGGACGCCGCCGATGAATGCGGTGATGTCGATGTTGAGGATGTCGCCCTCGACCGCCTCGGTCGAGTCGGGGATGCCGTGACAGATGACCTCGTTCAGCGATGTGCAGAGCGACTTTGGAAAGCCGCGGTAGCCCAACGTCGAGGGGTACGCGCCGTGGTCGCACAGGAACTCGTGACCGATGCGATCGAGCTCGTCGGTGGTCACCCCAGGGACGATGTGGCGGCCTACCTCGGCGAGGGCCTGCGCCGCGAGGCGCCCTGCGATTCGCATGCCGGCGATCGTGTCGGCGTCCTTGACCTCGACTTCACTGCGCTGCTGCCAACGTGACTCGTCGACGTAGTAGGGCCGTTCGATCGCCTGCGGGACGTCGCGGCGTGCCGTTTGAACGCCTGGACTCAGCATGCCGTCTCGATCACTGTGTGTAGCGGCTGCATGCGCATCAGTCTACGTGCCGCGGTGTTGCCAGATCGCGTCCCGCAAATTGGCGAAGCGGCGGCTCCCGATGCTGCTGGGAGCTCGCCGCCTCGTCGTGACGTCGTGCCGTCTGCCAGTCGTCGAGCGGTGGTGCATGGAACGGTGGTGCTAGCTCACAACAGGACTAGCTCGCCGTAACGCGCTTGCGAGGAGCAGCCTTGCGAGCGGTGGTCTTGCGGACTGCTGTCTTGCGTGGAGCGGCCTTACGGACGGTCGTCCGCTTGACCGCTGCCTTGCGGGGAGCAGCCTTGCGCGCGGTGGTCTTACGTGCCGTGGTCTTGCGCGCGGTGGTCTTCTTGGCCGCAGTCTTGCGGGCTGCGGTCTTGCGGACCGTGGTCTTCCGGGCGGCCGTCTTGCGAGCTGCGGTGGTCTTCTTAGCCGCAGTCTTGCGGGCGGTCGTCTTCTTCGCTGCTGTCTTGCGAGGAGCAGCCTTGCGAGCGGTGGTCTTCTTTGCCGCGGTCTTGCGGACCGTGGTCTTCTTTGCTGCCGTCTTGCGTGCAGCGGTCGTCTTCTTCGCGGCCGCCTTACGCGGGGCCGCAGCCTTGCGTGTGGTGGTCTTCTTGGCGACTGTCGACGATGCACTGCGATCGTCGACGCTGGCGCCTGACAGGTTCTTTTGCACGGATGCAATCGCCGCCTTTGCAGCTCGTAGGTTGGGATGGTCTGCTGACGTAGCCAGAATCTGACCGGTGGGGCCTTCGAGAGTGAACGTGAACTTGCCGGTCCGGCCCTTTCGCAATACAACCTTCGCCGGCACTCATGCCTCCTCGGCAGATGGTTCCGGTCTGCGACCGGGACGTCGAACACAACGATGACACTGACATCAACGTGATGCCAGGAACCATGCCGCGTTCTTCT
>DATCFU010000072.1:0-11655 GCA_036509315.1 Acidothermaceae bacterium | reverse complement strand
CTGGTCTTCGTGATGCTGGGGCAGTACAGCACCTGGATCCTCACGGGAGTTGTCGAGGAGAAGACCAGCCGAGTCGTCGAAGTTCTCTTGGCGGCGGTGCGTCCGGCGCAGCTGCTCGGGGGCAAGGTACTCGGGATCGGGTTGGTCGCCGCCGCGCAGGCGAGCATCCTCGTCGCGGTCGCACTGGGATTGTCCGAGGCCGTGGGGTCTGACCTGTTGCATGGCACCGGACCGGTCACGGTACTGGCCGCCTTGCTCTGGCTCGTGCTCGGCTATGCCTTCTACTGCTGGGTGTATGCCGCCGCTGGCTCCACCGTCGAACGCCAGGAACAGGTGCAGAGCCTTGCGTTTCCGTTGACGATCCCGGTGCTGGTCGGCTACATAAGCTCGCTGACGGTTGCCACCACGGGTACGCCGAACACGTTCGTCGACGTGCTCGCTTACCTGCCGCCGACTGCCCCCTTTGCCATGCCTACCCTCGTCGGTATCGGCACAGCAACGTGGTGGGAGTTCGCCATCTCGGTCGTCTTGAGTATCGCCAGCACAGTGGCTGTCGCGCGCCTCGCCACGTCGATTTACCGGCGAGCCATTCTGCGCACGGGCCGACGCGTGCACATCCGCGAGTTGCTACCGGCGAAGCCGACTAGCAGTCGCTAGCTCGGCACAATTCCGTGCGTCTGCAGGAAATCCAGAATTATCGGCGCGGTCTTCTCGCTGTGCCAGAAGGTCTGGAGATGGCCGAATCCAGGCATGACGACCGCAGCACCGGCGGCCAGCAGGGCTAGGACGCGAGCCACATCGCCGTCCGCCACTTCGTTCTCGCCACAGATCAGCAAGGTCGGTGCAGTGATCGCGGGGAAGTCGGCCAATACGCTCGGCGTGTCTGCCCACGCTTCTAACATGTGCGCGAACATGTCTGCTGGCGTTTGCGCGAGGTTGTCGATGAGCCAGCCGGGCGCGGGCTCGGATTCTTGTGCCGACACCCCTTCCATCAACGCTCGCATGCCGACCTGCCGTACGTCCGCGGCTCTCTCGAGACTTGGCCCGGGCTCGTCGAACGGCGTCGGGATCGCGCCGATGCCCACGACGGCAAGACACCGATCGGGGTGCGCCGCCGCCGTCCGATAAAGAACGTCGGCGCCGCTTGAATAGCCGAGCAGGACGGCGCGGTCGACCGATGCGTGGTCGAGCACGGCGATGACATCGGCGACGTACTCGTCGATGGCGTGGGCCGCGAGTCCGACCGGCTCGTCGCTGCGGCCGTGACCACGATGGTCGAGCAGCAGGTGCCGGTATCCGCGGAGCACCTCGGTGTAGCCCGCGAGCTCCCACGTGCGGCTGTCGCCACCGCCGCCAGTGTGGAGCAGCATGGCTGGCCCTGAGCCACGGTCGGCGTAGTGGAGCCGGACGCCGTGGCGTTCGACAATAGGCACCCGGCTTCCTCAGCGCCTCATGTGATCGTGCGGTCGAAGATGTCGGCGACCATCGGTGCGTTCCCAGCGAGCAGGCCACCGTCGACCGTCAGCACAGTTCCGGTGATCCATGAGGCTTCGCGCGACGCCAGAAAGGCAACGGCCGCCGCGACGTCGTCGACCGTGCCGACGCGGCCGAGCGGGTACCACTTCGCGAGCTTATCGAGCACGGCTGGGTTGCGTGCAAGCCGCTCGTCCCAGGCTTCGGTGCGAATTGTGCCTGGCGCAACCATGTTCGTCCGTATCCCATCGCGTCCGTATCTCACCGCCAGAGACCGGGTCAGACTAATGAGGCCGGCCTTGGCCGCACTGTAGGCGGCGTTTCCCAGATACTGAAAGCCGTTCACCGAGCCAAGATTGACGATCGAGCCGGTACCTCGCGCCACCATGTCTGGCAGCACAGCTTGCGCGCAGAAGAACGCACCCTTCAGGGTGACATCGACGTCGCGGTCCCACTCGTGTTCGGTAAGTTCGGGCAGGGGAGTGTCGTTACAAACGGCAGCATTGTTGACGAGGACGTCAACGGGACCAAGCTGCTCCTTCGTCCAGGCGACTGCGTCGACCACACCTGCACGATCCGTGACATCGACGTGCCGTGCGAGCGCGGTGTGTCCGAGGCCGCGAAGCTTCGATGCTGTGACCTCTGCCGATGGCAGGTCGACGTCAGCAACACAGATCGACGCGCCTTCTCCGGCTAGCCGGGCAGCGATCGCCTGTCCGATTCCCGAACCACTGCCTGTGACAATCGCGACCTGGCCATCGAAGCGTCCCATTCACGGCATTAGAGTGTCGGCACACGCGACTGTCAAGGTCGATGGCGGGAGTGCCGCGAGCGATGGCAGGTAAGTCGATCGAAAGTTCCGTTTTCGTGGGCGTCGAAGACCTTCGCGGGGAGGGTAACGACGTTGTCCTCGACCGGATCGTCGACGAGTTCGGCGCGACTGGCGTCACTGTCGCCGCTGCCTACCATCGCGCCCGCGATCTGTCGCCGCACGGATCGCCGCACATAACGATTCGCCACGACGGCGTTCACTTCATTCCGGACAACGATCTGTTCGGCGGTCTCCGCTTGCAACCGCCCGTTCAACGAGGGGCGAACGAGCATCCGTTGCGGTCGCTGCGCAGGGCAACGTCTGAACGCGGGATCGCGCTATCGGGTTGGACTGTCTTCTGTCACAACACGACGCTCGGGGAGGCTAACCCGGACTGCACGACCGAGAATGCTTTCGGTGAACGGGGTTCGCCCGGTGATCTCTGCCCATCGCATCCCGACGTCCGCTCTTATGCACTTGCATTAGGGCGCAACGTCGCGCGGTTGGGTGTCGACGAGGTAGTTGCGGAGTCGCTTCACTTCGGGACGTTCGACCATGGGTATCATCACGAGCGCAACTTTGCACGGCTAGGCGGCATCGATCGATTCCTGTTAGGTCTTTGTTTTTGCGCGTCCTGTAGGGATTTCGCGAAACAACGAGGCGTGGACGCCGAGGTGGCGCGCCTCGCCTGCAAACAGTTGCTCGCCGCTGTGCTCGACGGCGGCGAACTGGGTGCCGACGACGTGACCCCGGAAGGCGTCGCGCTGCACGGCGGGGGCGTGCTCGCCGACTACGCAACTAGCCGCGTCCGGTCGGTGACGGAGTTGGCAGCTGCCGTGTCGGAGGCAGTGACCGAAGCTGGTTCGAGGCTGGCCTTTCTCGATGCCGCCGGAGCTGTCAAGGGCTACGCCACGGGCACTCCTGGGGGTCGACTCGCAGCGGACGACGCCTGGCAACTCGGAATTGACCCTGCGAGCCTCGGTCAACAAATTCCCACTTATAGCGCGCTTGCGTATGCGCACGACACCGCGCGAGCGCGTGACGACGTTGCCGCGTACCGCGCCGCAGTTGGTGACAGTTGCGAGCTTCGAGTGGTGCTGCGTCCTTGTCTGCCCGACACCCAATCAACTGCACATCTGACGGCCAAGGTTGCTTCAGTTGTCGAGGCAGGGGCCGACGCCGTCGACTTCTACCACTACGGGCTGGCACCTATGAACGACCTGCGGCGCATTCCGGTCGCGCTACAAGCCCTTCGTGACAGCAGCACACCGGGCGGCGAGCCCAGATGACCACGCAGGTTCTTTCCGGCGGCACGATCGTCGACGGCACTGGAGCCGACCGCTTTCGAGCAGATGTCACGGTGTCTGAAGGGATCATCACCGAGATCGCCCCGCCGGGCACATCAGAGTCACTCGGCCCGCGAATAGATGTGACAGGACTCGTCGTCGCACCTGGCTTCATCGACATGCATGCCCACTCCGATCTTGCCGTCGTCAACGATCCCGAGCACACGGCGAAGGTCTGGCAGGGCGTCACGTGTGAGGTTCTGGGCCAGGACGGCTTGAGCTATGCCCCGGTCACTGATCAGACGCTGCCACAGATCGTGTCCCAAATCGCTGGCTGGAACGGCGAACCCGATGTTGCCCCTGAGTGGCGAACGGTGGCGCAATACCTGGCCACAGTCGATCGCGGCGCACCCGTGAATGTCGCGTATCTCGTGCCGCACGGCAATGTGCGCATGGAGGTACTAGGAACCGAGCAACGAGCGCCGACCGTCGACGAGCTCCAACGCATGATCGCGATAGTCACGCAGGGTCTTGCCGACGGCGCCGCGGGCTTGTCGACCGGACTCACGTACACGCCAGGCATGTACGCCGATGACGACGAAATCGTTGCGCTCTGCGGGCCGGTGCGTGATGCCGGCGGGTACTACTGCCCGCATCATCGCAATTACGGTCGCTCGGTGGTCCAGGGTTATCAGGACTGTCTGAGCATCGCGAAATGTGCGGACGTTGCCCTGCACCTCGCGCATTGCCACGTGAATTACCTGCAGAACGCCGGTCGGGCAATCGAGGTACTTGACGCCATTGACGCGGCCGTCGCACAGGATGGTCTCGACGTCAGCCTCGACAGCTATCCCTACCTTGCTGGCGCGACTTACCTGGCCGCGTTGTTGCCGAGCTGGGTGCATGCTGGCGGCGCTGACGCCGTTGTCTCTCGGCTGCAAGATCCGGAGACGCGCCGCCGAATCCTCTATGAAATAGAGGTTTCCGGCTCGGACGGATCGCACAACATGCCAGTCGACTGGACCACGATCTCTGTATCGGGGGTTGCTGACGAGCGATCGGCGTGGGCGGTCGGCGCGACGATCGCCGAACTCGCGAGTGCTCGCGATGAGGAGCCCGGAGCGTTGTTTTGCAACCTGCTCGTCGCTGATCGGTTGGGTGTCGGCTGCCTCGTGCATGTGGGCAACGAGGACAACGTGCGCGCCATCATGCGACACAGGGCACATACGGCGGGCAGTGACGGCATCCTCGTCGGCGCGCGACCACATCCGCGCGGTTGGGGAACATTTCCGCGCTACCTAGGCACGTACGTGCGTGAGCTCGGCATTCTCAGGCTCGAGGAATGTGTCGCCCACCTGACGTCGCGCCCCGCCCGGCGCCTGCGAATGGTCGACCGCGGGGTGCTACGAGTTGGTGCCGTGGCCGACATCGTCGTTTTCGACGCCGACACGATCGATGCGACAGGGACGTACGACGACCCGCGCCGCCAGCCACAGGGGATTCAGCACGTGATGGTAAACGGCGAGTACACGTTGCGCGATGGCCACCGCACCGACCGCCTGCCTGGGCGGGCAATCAGGCGCGCCTAGAGTTCGCAGGGGTCGCGTGTCAGCTAAGCCCAAGGTCGAGGGCCTCGAGTCGTCGCGGGTCGGTCAAGATGTTGACCTCGACGATGAGCCCATTGGCGACGGTGAAGCCAAGGACTGACGTCACGCGGCCATCGACTGTTCCGATGATGCCGGGGCCGGCGTTGACGGTGGCGAAGTGCGCGAGGAGTGCTGCGGTCGCCCGGTATCTCATCGCCTGCCCGGCGATGGCCACCGCACCGCGTACGAGCTTGGAGTCAGCGCCGCCACTGTCAACGCGCAGCACCGCGTTCGGATGCAGCATGGCCACCAACCGTGCGAAGTCGCCGTCGCGCGCCGCAGCGAGCCAGGCGTCGACGAGCTCGCGTTGCCGCACGCGGTCGGGTCTTCCGGAAGGAGTCGCACCCTCGATCTGACGGCGCGCGCGGCTGGCTAGCTGTCGCGCCGCAGCCGGGGTTCGCTCCACCATCGGGGCGATGTCGCGGAACGGAACGGCGAACATGTCGTGCAGGACGAAGGCGAGCCGTTCGGCCGGATCGAGTGAGTTGAGCACGATCATCAGCGCCGCACCCACCGAATCGGCAAGAACGCTCTGCTCGGCTGGGTCGACCCCGTCACCGAACTCAACGACCGGATCGGGCAACCGCACGTCCAGCGGCTGCTCTCGCCGGGTGGCCCGCGCGCGCAGCATGTTCAGGCATTGCCGCGAGACGATCGTGGTGAGCCAACCCGCCTCGTTGTCGACGTCGTCGCCGGAGGCACGAGAAACTCGCAGCCAGGATTCCTGTACCGCGTCCTGGGCCTCAGCCATCGAGCCCAGCATCCGATAGGCGAGCGACTCAAGGCGGGATCGCTGCTGTTCGAATCGCTTCGCCCAGAACTCCTCGTCTTGCATGTGTCACATCCTCTCGATTCGCCGGGTCACCTCTATGACACCGCCCGGCAGGGTGGATGTGACCGAAGTAGCGATGGAGGAACGATGAGAGCCCGGATGACTCACCCCGTAATGGTGCTGCCAGAGGCACTGAAGGCGCTGCTCGCGCTCAGCCAGGCGGCACACTGCGAAACTCTCCCACCCGCGATGCATCAGTTGATCGACCTGCGGGTCAGCCAGATCAACGGCTGCAGCGTCTGCGTCGACATGCACGCCAGGGAACTCAAGAACCTAGGCGAGAAAGACGAGCGGATCTGGGGCGTCGGCGCATGGCGTGAGTCGCCACTGTTCAGCGAAGCCGAGCGGGCCGCGCTCGACCTCGCCGAGCACGTGACCCGCCTGGCCGACCAATTCGACGCCGTTCCCGACGTCGTGTGGGACAACGCCGTTGCCCACTATGACGAGAAAGAACTGTCCTCGTTGCTCATCTCGATCGCCTCGATCAACGTATGGAACAGGCTCAACGCCGCAACAAGGCAGCCCGTGAATCTCGTGGGCAGTGCGTCGCAGTGAGACAGAGTTGTAGTGACACACAAAGCCAAGCGAGTCTTTGCCCGCCTAGGCGTTGACGAAGTCGGCGACCTGGGTGAGGCGGAAGCTGTTGCCCGACGGGTCGCGGAATCCTGCGTCGATCCCGTACGGACGTTCTTCGGGAACCTCGGTGAACTCCACGCCGCGTGCACGCAGGTTTTCATACGACGCCCGGCAGTCGTCGGTGGTGAGAAAGACCGTGCCGGCGAATCCCTTGGCCATCAGCTCCCGCACCTCGCCGGCAGTCTCGTCGTCCATCACCGGCGCGCCGGGAATCGCCATCAGCACGATCGCGAAATCGGGCTGGTCGACCGGACCTACGGTCAGCCAGCGGAAGTTGCCCATCTCCGCCATCGTGACATCGGAGCGGACTTCCATGCCGAGCTTCTTGGTGTAGAACGCGAGCGCCTCGTCCTGATCATGCACCCACAGCTGAGTGTTGGCGATCTTGTACATCTCGTCCTCCGGGATCGTTTGTCGGTGTAGCCGACGCTACTGAGGCTGGCGTGTTCCCGTCTTCTCGAAACGTGCGCAACAGCGGCCGGCCGTAGGCGCGCACGACGCAGGCAGGCACCCGGGCGAAGGCGGCTGCCGGCGGGAAGGATGCGCGGTACGCGGTGGGCGTGGTGCCGAACATGCGCCTGAAACTCGTCGTAAAGGACCCAATACTCGACAACCCAACGGCGACGCAGATGTCGGCGACGGAGTTGTCGGTATTTCGCAGGAGCGCAGCGGCCCTCTCAAGGCGGCGGGTCAGCAAGTACGCGTGTGGCGACTCGCCGAATGCCTTGCGGAATGCCCGGCTGAAATGCGCCGGGGACAACCCAGCGGCTGTCGCAAGCGCCGCCACGTCGAGCGGCTCGGCGTATCGCGCGTCGGCGAGATCCTTCGCCCGCAGCAGGTGTCGGGTGATCGGTACCGACGGCATCAGCGCGCCGTTGCGTCGGCCGACATCAAGGCAGCTTCACGTGCGCAGGGCCCAATTCGTCGATCGTGCGCACACCAAGTAGTTGCATCGTCCGGCGTACTTCGCGCGACAGAATCTCCACTGCACGATCGACGCCGCGTTCGCCACCCGCCATGAGGCCGTACAGATACGCGCGGCCGACGAGGGTGGCTCGGGCACCAAGGGCGATCGCGGCCACGATGTCGGCGCCAGCCATGATGCCCGTATCTGTCCATACCTCGGTGCGATCGCCGACTGCATCGAGAACATCGGGGAGCAAGCGCAGTGGCACTGGCGCCTTGTCGAGCTGCCGCCCGCCGTGATTGGACAACACGACGGCGTCCGCACCCGCATCGACGACCCGCCGCGCGTCGTCCACCGTCTGAATGCCCTTGATGATGAGCGGCCCGTCCCAGAACGAGCGCAACCACTCGAGGTCGGCGATCGTCATCGACGGATCGAACAGGGCGTCGATGAGCTCGGCGACCGTGCCGCCCGTCTCGGTCAGGGTGGCGAACGTGAGCGGGGGAGTGGTGAGCAAGTTCAGCCACCACGCCGGATGGGTCGCCGCATCGATCACTGTCTTTGCCGTCAAGGCGGGTGGAATCGAGAACCCGTTGCGCGTATCGCGCAGCCGAGGGCCCGCGACCGGGACGTCGACGGTGAGCATCAGCGCCTCGAACCCCGCGGCCTTTGCGCGGTTCATCAAGTCCTCGGCGGCGCCGCGGTCTCTCCATACGTAGAGCTGGAACCATTTGCGGGCGTCGGGCGCTGCTGCTGCGACGTCCTCGATCGATGTGGTGCCCATGGTCGACAACGCGTACGGAATGTCACGGCGTGCGGCGACTCGCACGACCGCACGCTCACCTTCGTGATTCATCGCGCGGGTGAACCCCGTTGGTGCAAACGCGAACGGCAGCGCTGATGGTTTGCCCAGCATGTGCGTGGTCATGTCGACGCCCGAGACGTCGCGCAGGATCGACGGCTGAAACTCGACGTCCCTGAACACGGTGCGGGCGCGGCGCAAGCTGATCTCGTCGCCGGCGGCACCGTCGGTGTAGTCGAACACCGAACGCGGCGTGCGACGGCGGGCTATCAACCGGAGGTCGGCGATCGTCAACGCTGCGGCCAACCGACGCCGGGTCGGATTGGGATCGAAGGGCTTCGGGCGCAGAAGGGGCTTGAGCTCGCGCCACTTGGGTACCTGCCGGTCAGTCACGGTCTCACGGTAGTGCAGCGTGATCAGGACGCCGAGATGTCGTCGGCGGCTCGCCGGATCTCCGCGATGTCGATCTTGCTCATCGCGAGCATCGCCTTCATCGCGCGCTCCGCTCGCCCCGGATCTGGATCGCCGAAAAACTCCTCCATGCCGATCGGCACGACTTGCCATGACAGGCCGAATTTGTCTTTGAGCCAGCCGCACGGACCTTCATCGCCGCCGTCGGTGAGCCGCTCCCAGAAGTAGTCGATCTCGCCCTGGTCTTCGCAGCTGATCTGGAACGAGACGGCCTCATCGAACTTGAACTGCGGGCCGCCGTTGATGCCGACGAATCGGGTGCCGTCCAGCTCGAACTCGACCGTCATCACCGTCCCGGCAGGGCGTGGGCCGGCTTCGGTGTAGCGGTTGACTCTGATGACGCGCGAGTTCTTGAAGACGGAGGTGTAGAAGTGCGCGGCTTCCTCGGCGTCGGTGTCGAACCACAGGCTCGCGGTGATCTTGTCCGGCATAGCAGTACGTCCTCTCGACTACGGCGGGACGGTTCTCCAAGACATGTTCCACCCATTCGGACGGTCCACGCCTGGGGAACTCATCGCCGTTCGGCGGGGAAGCCGCGGTGACTGCTAGGCGGCGCTTGCGGCGTGAGCGTCGGCGTGGGCCTGAGCGATCTGCTCAGCGGTGCATGCGCCACTGCCGGGATGAGTCGGATGATGCTTGCCGCAGGTGATGTAGGGCGTGCCCTCGACGTGGTGCAGACCGATCCGGTAGCAGCCCTTGGCGTGGCAGTTGATCTTGCGCCACACGACCACCAGGATCGCGAGTTCGCTCAGACAACTACCGAAGCCGCCCCAGAAGAGGTACCACCGACTGTTGCCGTTGTAGACGCCGATGAATGTCAGGAAGCCGTTCACGAGGTTCATGCGTCGAAGTTATCGCGCCGCAATCGGATTGCTCAGCTGCCGAAGAGCGTTTTCCAGCTGCGTCCGCCGTCGTCCGTGACGTAGAGCGCGCCAGTCGCGCCTTCCGACGTGATGACGTCTGTCATCAGAAGTGCGTGCGTTGCGTCGAGCGCGTCTAGTTGCTCTGGTGCACCGAGCACGTCCTTGGTGTCGGTGACTGACCAGTGTTTCCCTGCATCGGAGCTGATTCGCGTTGTCACACCATCGCCGTTCGCAGACACGATCCACCAGGTCCGGCTCGACGGCGTGGCGACCAGCGCGTAGCTCTTCGGGTAGCTGTCGGCGGGCACAAGCGGAATCGGGACGTCGACGGTGGTCGTTAATCGCCAGCTTGAACCGCCGTCGTTAGTGACGTCGAATCCGACGGTCGCGTGAGCGCCGTTGAGGACCTCCGTAGCCAGCACAGCATGAGTCTCGTCGCTGAATGACGGTAGACCGTACAGGCATTCAACCGTGCCCATGTCGGTAGGTGGACATGTCGTCGTCGACGGCGGGCGTGGGGGCGTCAGCACGGTCCAGGAAGCCCCGCCGTCTGTGGTCTGGAAGAACCCTTCGTTGAAGTCGCCTTCCGCGGGCGGTATCGCGGTTGCAGCGAATCCGCGCAGTTGCGAGGTGAAGAGCATCGGTAGGTCGAACGGACCGCCCGGCGGTGGGGTCGACCCGTCCTCTGGGGGACGGCTGTACACCGTGCGCCACGATGCCGCTGCGTCGGTCGTTACCAACAGCGACATGTGTGGCGCGGTGGCCGCGATGTTTTCGTCGAACGCCACCGTCGGTGTGAGGAGCTGGATCCAGTCGGCGTCTCCAGCATGGTCGCCGTGGCCGCTGCCTGTCAGAGCGGTGGTCCAACTCTTGCCGCCATCTGTTGTGCGGTAGATCGTCACCCCGAGATTGCCGACATTCCAGGTAGTGACCCAGCCCATGTTCGGGTTGAGAAACGAAGCCTGATCGAACATTGCGAAGAGCCCGCCATCGAGCGACTGGCGTGCGGCAGGGGGAGTGACGTCGCGCCAATGGACCAAGTCGGTGCTCAGCCACAACGTCGACGGGTGCTCACTCTGGGTACCCGAACCGGTGCGCGCAACTCCGACGAGGGCGACGCCATGCCCTACATATGCCAGGCTCACCGACGGCACCGATACGGCTGGCGGAACCGCAAAGTTCGACGCGGCCGGATTCGGCCACGAAGCGACAGGCGAGCGTCTGGGTGCGGCCAACAGCGTCGAGACAGACGGCGATTGCGGCACGGTCGACGACACCGGCGAGCTTGCTGGCGGCGCAGCAGGCGAGCCCGACTGTGACCGGCTCGAGCCGGCCGCCGAGCCTGGCCGCATACCGCTGCCGCAGCCGACGAGCGCGGCGGTCACGGCTAGGACGCCAACCGTGCGGGCCGACGAACTCGTGCTTTGCCAAGTGGGTACCGCGCGCAGGCGCACCGTCAGCCGCCTCCCGCCGTCCAGCCCGATCATTGCACCAAGGACGCAGCGGAATGCATGTCGGTTGTCTCTACCTCACCTGGCGCGATGGCGAATCCACCAGAAGCAGAAGCCGGCGATGGCGAGAGCAGCGGCGAAGTAGACCAACGTCTCGCCCCATTGCAGCGTCCAGTAACGATTCGCGGGCTGGTAGGTCAACACTTCGTGGTACGTAGCGCCGAGTTTGGTCACGCAATCGTGCAGTGCACCCTGTACGCCGCCGCCCGCGACCCGTACGCGAGTACCTGATCCTGGCGGCGGCCCGCCACCGTTACCCGGGAAGGGCAGAGTTGGGCAGGTGGCCTGCACGGTCGCGGACGTGAGCCCGTGGCCCGCGTTGTCGACGACGTGCGTCGAGTAGATCCACGCATTCGGGAGGTTCGGTGGATTGGGCATCAACGTCGCCGGACCACCATTTGTGCTCCCAAAGCCCAT
>DATCFU010000071.1:0-15448 GCA_036509315.1 Acidothermaceae bacterium | reverse complement strand
TGTGGCGGTACATGTTCGTCTTACAGTGCTGCAACCGGTCGCACTCCTGCGCGCGATGGTACGTGCGGGTTAGAACATCCTTAACGGAGGGTGTCATTAGTCCCGCGCGTCGGCAAGACTAACGGCGTATCTGACCTGCCCGGCAGCGGCTCGCAAGACCTCTTCTGCCCGTTTTGTGGAGACTCCTGCCAGCACGGCAACGACTGCAACCTTCGCGCTGCCTCCCGCCTCGTCCAGCACCGCGGCGGCGCGAGCGTCGTCGACCCCAGTTGCCTGGACGACGACGCGCAACGCCCGGCGGCGCAACTTGGCGTTGTCGGCGACGGCGTCGATCATGAGATTGCCGTAGGTGCGGCCCAACTTGACCATCACCAAAGTCGAGATCGCGTTGAGCACGCACTTTTGGGCACTGCCAGCCTTCAAGCGAGTCGACCCGGCGATGATCTCGGCGCCGGTCGGAACCTCAATGGCCAGGTCGGTCGCAGCCCCAATCTCCGACCGCATCGTGCACGCGAAGCCGATGGTCAGTGACCCTGCGGCGCGGGCCGCAGCGACCCCCCCGAGCACGTACGGCGTGCAGCCACTGGCACTGACGCCGAACACCACGTCGTCCGTGCCTGGTTCTAGAGCGCCGACGTCGGCTGCGCCCGCGCTTGCGAGGTCCTCGTAGTACTCGCGGCCCTCGGTGAAACCCTCGAGGCCGCCGGCCAGTACGGCGATGACCCGACCGGGCAGGCCGTACGACGGCCCGATCTCGGCGGCATCGACTGCGGCCATCCGACCCCCCGTGCCAGCGCCGACATAGATAAGCCGCCCGCCCGCCCTCATCTGGTCTGCGATCGCATCGACGGCGCCGGCAATGGAGGCGGCCGCCTCACGCACCGCCTCGGCGACGCGCAGTTGATCGTCCGCGAATACCTCGACGCTGTCGATCGTCGTCCAAAGATCGAAGTCCGTCAGTTCGGGCCTGGTCGCTTCGGTGCTTAGAGCATCGAACATTGCAGGGTCACCTTCGACGGGCGGCACGCTCCTGGCACCTCCTCAAGAAACCTGGGCCTTTGAGAAACATAGGTGAGAACATTGGTCTGGACCAATTCTGTGGCAATGCTAGACACTCGGATTGGTCTAGTCCAGAATCGAAGCAACCGAGTACGCCAGACTCGCCACCGCGGGTTCCCCGCACTGAAAGGATCCGGGTGGCCATCATCTCCGCCCCGCGACTGCTGGTCGAGGGGGCACTGATCGGGCCAGGGGCCATCGTCGTCGACGGTGCCCGGATCGTTGATGTCATCAAAGGTCGGCCCCCGGCGTCCATCGACCACATCGCGCTCGACAGCGGATTGCTCTCCCCCGGCCTGATCGACCTCCAGATCAACGGGTGTCTAGGCGTCGACTTTGTTCGCGCCACCGACGACGAATGGGAGATGGTCGCGCGAGCTTTGCCAAGCGTCGGCGTTACCGCCTTCCAGCCGACCTACATCACCAATCCGATCCCGGCGCTGGTCGCCGGGCTGCTTCGTTTTGCAGCGGTGCGCCATCGCCTTGACGAAGTGGGCGGAGCTCATGCACTCGGCGTCCATGTCGAAGGCCCGTTCCTGTCGCCTCGCCGCCGCGGCGTGCACGACGTGCGCTTCATGGTCGAACCCGACGCGGCCAATCTCGAAGCCTTGCTGGCCGATCCGGTAGCTACTGCGCAGATCACCACGCTCACGCTGGCTCCTGAGTTGCCGGGGGCGCTCGAGGCGATCCGCAGGCTCGCCGCAACCGGCATCGTGGTGTCGATCGGGCACTCCGACGCGACGGGGGCACAAGTACATGAGGCCGTACTCGCGGGT
Source organism: Acidothermaceae bacterium (assembly GCA_036509315.1). Lineage (GTDB taxonomy): Bacteria > Actinomycetota > Actinomycetes > Acidothermales > Acidothermaceae > PALSA-607. The sequence continues at coordinate 13,613 of DATCFU010000071.1, read as the reverse complement.
GCTCGGATGGTGACACACATCTTCAACGCGCAACGTGGCTTCGACCATCGCGAACCCGGCGTCTCGGGGCAAGCGCTGTACGAGCAGGCCATGACCATCGGCCTCATTGCCGACTTCGAGCACGTGTCCCCAGAAGCGTGCGCCATCACGCTGAATGCGGCGCGGGGCAGAGTCGCACTCGTCACCGACGCAGTAGCTCCCGCAGGCATGCCGCCGGGTACGTACGAGCTCGGAGGCCAACAGATTGCCATCTCGACCGGCGTGCCACTAGCGCGCAACCTCGACGGGACAGTGGCGGGTGCTGCGACGTTTCTCGACCAGGCTGTCCGCAACCTGGTCGGCTTCGGTCGCGACCTCGCCGAGGTGCTCATCGCCGCGACCACAGTGCCCGCAGACGCGGTGCAGCGACCGGACCTCGGTCGCCTGTTGCCGGGCGCGCACGCCGATATCGTGTGGTGGGACGACGATTTGCAGCCGGCCCGCACGTGGGTCGATGGCGTACAGGTCTACGACGCAGCGGCTGCCCGTGCAGCTGCCGCGGTCGCAACCGAATCGCTGGGTTAGGTAGCGCTAGTTACCACGTTTTGGTGACCTTGAGCAGCCCACGTGGGGCATCGGGATCGAAGCCACGTACGACTGCAAGCTCGCGAGCGAGCATCTGCAGCGGAATGATCTCGGCGAGTGGCGAGAGTTCCTCCGGCAACCCGACGGGCAATCGCAACGCTGCCTTCTGCGTTGCCGAATCGCGCGATCCTGATCCCACGATCGCCAGGGACGTCTCGAGTTCGGCAAGCCGATTGAGTACGGGTTGCATAGCGGTCCCGCCGACGCCGTCAGCCGCAATCGCAATGACGGCGCTATCGCGCCGCAGCATGGCCATAGGGCCGTGCAACAAGTCGGCGCCGGAGAATGCCTGGGCGGACATGTAACTGGTCTCCATGAGCTTCAGGGCCGCTTCGCGTGCGGTCGGGTACGAGTAGCCCCGACCCGTCACCACCAGCCGCTCCACGCCCTCGAATCGTCGGGCAACGGCAGCCACCTGTTCGGTGTCACTGACCAGCACTCGAGCCGCCTCGACAATGCTGCGGGCTTGCGAGCCGTCGCCGCCGCGCAAAGCGTCGACGAGCAAGTACAGCGACAGCAGCTCCGCGGTGTAGCTCTTGGTTGCCGCCACTGCCACTTCTGGACCAGCGAGCACATCGATGTGCAACCGCGCTGCGGTGGCCAGCGCCGAAGCCGGTGCGTTGGTCACAGCGAGCGTCAGGGCTCCACATTGGCCAGCCGTGGTCAGCGACTCGACCAGGTCGGGAGATCCCCCTGACTGGCTGACAGCGACGAACAGGACGTCGCGCAGATCGGGCCGTGCGCCGTAAGCCGTCATTGTCGACGGTGAAGCAAGCCCGGCAGGCAGGCCAAGGACGATCTCGACGAGATACTTGGCGTAGAGGGCAGCGTGATCGCTCGTGCCACGTGCTGCGAGGACCACGAATCTGATGCCCGCGGCTGTAACCTGCGCCGCAACTTTGCCGATGTCTGCGCGCCCGTGCTCAAGGATCCGGTCGAAGACCGCTGGCTGTTCGGCGATCTCGCGCGCCATCAGTTCACCGGCACCGGTCATCAGATGCTCCTCGCTGTGCCGTGATCGGATCGTCCATGATGTCGGATCGCCAGGTCGACAGCGCCGAACTCCGGTGCGCGAGCCGCCGTCTTTGCTCCAGTAGCCGAGACGAACCGGCTGCGTACATAAGGATTGCTAAACACCCCGCCGTGCATAGCCACCGGCAGTTCGTTGCCACGTTGCGCAGTATCTGATTGCGCAGTACCTAACTGCCTACGCAGGATGTTCGCCAGCGCGATCAGATGGTCGCAGCCAGCATTGAGGATCGCGGTCATGACCGGGTCGTCGTCGAGCGCCATGACCGTGCGCGCAAGTCGAGTCAAGAGTTGACGATCTGCGGGATCGCTGTAGATGAGACGCACGATCGCGTCGAAGTCGAGCCCGTACTCGTCGGTTACTGCGACCTCGAGTGCCTCACTTTTAGGCCCACTGCCGTCGCGAGATCGCAATGCGGCGCGCAAAGCCTGACTAGCGAACCAATACGCGCTTCCTTCGTCGCCGACGAGAAACCCGTAACCGCCGGCGCGCGCTGTCCTGCCGTCGCCGCTGCGGCCAAGAGCATTCGAGCCGGTTCCTGCAATGACTATGACGCCAGGCTTCGCGCCGAAGGCGCCGGCCAACGCGGCCTCGGTGTCATCGACAACGACCACATCGACACCCGTCGCCCCGGCCAACCGGGTTCCAATGTCTGCCGCATGCTCTGGGCCGCGCAGACCGGCAAGACCGAGGCCCGCGACAGCCGCACCGGAGGCCGTGATCAAGGCCGCCAATCGCTGGAACGCATCGGCCTGCAGCAACACGTTCAGGGGAGGCTCGTCAAAACGCGAAAGGACCTGGCCGTCCTTAATCAGGACAGCGCGCGTTGCGGATCCTCCGGCATCGACCCCAAGCACCGGTAGTCCTGACACCCGTTCTCCCGTCAGCCCTTGACCGCACCTGCGGTGAGCCCGGTCGCGAAATGTCGCTGCACCAGGAGGAACAGGATGACGATCGGGATCGACAACATAGTCGCGCCGGCCATGAGCCCGCCCCAGTCGACTTGCTCCTGAGTGATGAACGAAGCAAGCCAGACCGTCGCCGTCTCCTTGCTGTTGTCTTGGATGATCACATAGGCGAAGGTGAACTCGTTCCACGCTTGGATGAACGCGAAGATTGCGGTGGCCACGAGCCCGGGCGCGATCAGCGGGAACGTCACCCGCATGAACGCGCTGAACCGCGAGCATCCGTCGATCATCGCTGCGTCCTCGAGATCCTTGGGGATGTTGGCCACGAAGCCGCGCAGCGTCCACACCGCGAACGGCAGGATGAACGCGAGGTAGGTGAACGTCACGCCGATGAGTTGATTCTGCTCGTGGTATCGGCTGAGGACGACGAAGAGCGGCACGATCAGCGCGGTTTGTGGGATCATCTGGATCACGATGATCAGCACGATGTACGCCCGCCGACCGCGGAAGTTCGTGCGCGCGACCGCTACTGCCGCAAGGAATGCTGCAGCGATCGCGATGACGACCGTGAGCCCGACGATGATCGCGCTGTTGCGCAGGCTAGAAAGAAAGAACGCCTTGTGCCATGCGTCGCGGTAATGCAGGAGGGTGCCAGGAAACGGAAACCACTGCGGCGACACCTTGGTCATGTCGACACCGCGCTTGAACGAGGTCGCGATCGCCCAGTAGATCGGGAACGCCATCACAACCAGCAAGACGACGCCGATTGTGTTGGCAGTGCTCTTGGTAAAGCGGCCGGCCACAGCGCCAGACTTTCGCGGCGCTGGGCGACGGGCGGCCGGGTTGGTCACGCGCACAGATGTCGTCGTCACTTGGCGTCTCCGATTCGCAGGATCTGTCGGATGTAAAACACCGAGACGCTGACCATGATCAGCATCGTGATCAATGACAGTGCGGCACCGAGGCCGAAGTTGTGCACCTTGAACGACTCGATGAACGAGAAGATCGACATCAGGTAGTACCAGGGCTCCGGCCTGTTATCGCGCAAGATATAGATCTGGGTGAAGACTTGGAAGTCCCAGATCACCGACAGGCTGGTGAGAATAATCAGGATCGGCCGCAGTATCGGGTAGGTGATGCGACGAAACACCTGCAGACCGGAGGCGCCGTCCACCGCTGCTGCTTCGAGGATCTCGTCGGGCACTTGCGTGAGTGCGGCTTGCATGGTGATCGCAACGAAGGGGATCGCACCCCATACGACCACACACGTCACGACGAGGAACCCCTGCCAGGACGACGTGTACCAGTCGTGGCCAACGAAGTGACCGAGGTGCAGCTTGGTCAGCGTGTAGTTGATGACGCCGAATTGCTGATCGAACAACCAGTTCCAGATCGTGATGCCGACGACTTGCGGCGTTGCCCACACCAGGATCAACACCACGGACAAAGCGACGCGCAGCGGCTTGCTCATCTTGGTCAGCAACACGCCGATGGCGGTGCCCAAGACCATCGTCGCGCCGACGTTCACGGCGGTGAACATGATGGTGCGCCAAAGCACGGCCCAGAACTGACTGTCCTCGAAGACTTTGGCGAAGTTCGCGAAGCCGACCCAGACCGGCGCCTTGCCGAGTTTGTGATGCGACTCGTGAATCAGCTGCGGCAGCTGATAAGTCTGGAACGACAACTCGAAGAGCTTGTAGATGGGGTAAGCGAGTACCGCGAGAATGATCAGGATCGACGGCAGAATCAGCAGGTAAGGTCCGCCAACTTTTGCCGCCCGCTGCCGCAGCGGCAAGCGCCGCCTAGACGTTAGCTGCCGTCGGGACGGTTGTAGCTCTGTCCCGACGGCAGCCATACGCGTGCTCCCACTTCTTCTAACACCGTTCGCCTAGGAGCCAGTCTCCCGCGCGAATGTATGTGTCTAGCAGTTAGCTGCCGTTCAGAATCGTGTTGATCTGGGTGTCAGCGGCCTTTGTTGCATCGGGGATCGATTGTTTGCCCGACAAGATGCTCGACAGCATGTTCTGCAGCACGTTCTGGCTTTCCACATCGGCCCAGTTCGGAGCCGTCGGGACGAACCAGCTCTGAGCAGCGGCTGCGGCGAACGGGCTGTTGCCGAGCAAGCTGATCAGCGACGTCGTGTTCGGGATCACCTTGGCGTCGTTGACCAGTGCGGTCATGCCCGTGGTGCCGGTGAAGTCGTTGATCCATTCTTCGGCCCACGCCACGTGCGAGCTAGCGGCAGGAATGACCAGGTCGGAGCCACCAAGGAAGGTCGGCAGTGGCGCGCTGGCATCCTTGCCTGGCATCGGGAAGGCGTCGATCTTTAGCGCCGGGTTACCGGTCTTCGGGTCGTTGACCGAGCCCTCTTCCCAGCCGTTGCCGTAGATCATCGCGGCTTGGCCCTGAGCCATCGCGGAGTCTTGCTTCGACTCGTCGATGTCTGCCGGTGCCTTGCTCAAATCGGAGTACAGGGTCTTCAGTTCGGTCAGGCCAGCGATCGCATTCGGCTGCTCAAGGTCGGCAACCCACTTGCCACTGGCGTTTGAAGCGATGTCGCCACCGTAGCCGTACACGAACGACATAGCGCCGTACCACTCCTTGCCGGGCCAGTACAGAGCCGACTGTGTCGACGGAATGACAGCCTTCAGCTTGTCGCCGTCCGCCTGCAATTCAGCGAGCGTCGTCGGCGGGGAGGTGATGCCGGCCTTTGCGTACGCAGCAGTGCTGTAGATGACGCCGCGCGCGCCTGCGTAGTAAGGCACCCCGAACGTCTTGCCGTTGTAGGTCACGGAGTCCGCAAGACCCTTGAGCCACGTGCCGGAGTTGTCAAACTTCGACTTGTCGGCACTGATGTCTGCCAGCGCGCCGTCGGCCATGTACTTGGTTGTCTCGGTGTTACCCAGCTCAACGACGTCGGGCGGGGTAGCGGCCAGCGCGGCGTCGAGCTTGGTCAGGTGGTCAGCCCAAGTCTGGTACTGGACGTCGACCTTGACGCCTGGGTACTTGGCGTTGAAAGCGGCCTGAGCCGCAGCGACCTCCTTCGGCCAACCTGTCTGCGCATCGGTCTGCAACCAGACAGTGAGCGTGCCGCTCGCGGCGGCAGCTGTGGAAGCGGCGGCGGCGGGCGTCGAGGCTGCGGCTGCAGGGGCAGACGTGCTAGCCCCCGCAGCGGGAGCCGAACCACTAGGGGTGGCAGTGCTCCCGGTCGACTTCGAGCTGCTGCACCCGGCAACAGCGATCACCGCGGCAAGTGTTGCCGCGGTCAGATAGCGAGCCTTCACGTGCATCCTCCTCGAAATCACGGTTGACCAGCGCTTTCGCGCTGGTCGATTGGTGTAGACCATTCCGTAAGTTGGCATAGACCACTTGCAGTGTCAAGGGGTTCGCACCGCGGCGGGGCCGGTCGTTTCGCAACCGTAATCAAGCAGACCACTTGAGTGCGTCGGGAAATGTCGACGACCACGTGGTCTAGACCTCTAGCCGGACGATTGGCTATGGTGTGGCAAGCGAGACGCGACGCTGCGCCTGCTTGGTGCGCTGCCCGCCATCTCGTACTCTCATCCCGGAATCGGCGTGCGCTCGCCGGTCGGCACTTCCGCCGGATCCCGCCCGGACCGGTCTACCACTGCGAGGTTGAGGCGAACGTGCCGGCAAGACCGCAAACCCTCGACGAATCACCGAACGGCGAGCCGCGGGTACCGAAGTACTACCTGCTCAAACAGCATCTGCTCGACATGACGCGGACGCTGCCCCCTGGGAGCCCGGTCCCGCCGGAACGGACACTGAGCGTCGACTTCGGGACGTCGCGGACGACGGTTCGCCAGGCCTTGCAGGAGCTTGTGGTCGAAGGACGACTGGAGCGGATCCAAGGCAAAGGGACCTTCGTCGCCAAGCCGAAGGTTGCGCAGGCACTACGGCTGACGAGCTACACCGAGGACATGCGGGCGCAGGGCCTCGAACCGACGTCGACGCTGCTGGAAATTGGCTACGTGCTCGCCGACGAAACTCTTGCCGAGCGGCTCGCGATCAAGCGCAGCGCTCGCGTCCTTCGCATCGAGCGGCTGCGACTCGCCAACGGCGAGCCCATGGCCATCGAGACAACCCACCTCGCGGGCCAGCGGTATCCAGGCCTTCGGCGGCTGCTCGCCAAATCCACGTCGCTGTACGCAGTACTGGCGCAGGAGTACGGCATCGAGTTGCTCGAGGCCGAAGAGACGATTGAGACGGTGCCCGCTCCGCCACGCGAAGCACACCTTCTCGGCACCGACGTCGGGTTGCCGCTGCTCCTGTTGAGCCGCCACAGTCGCGACTCAGCGGGTCAGCCGATCGAATACGTGCGGTCGTTGTACAGAGGTGACCGCTACAAGTTCGTCGCCCACCTGCAGCGTCCGACCAGCTGAAGCCTTACGCGACCAGGCCTAACCGACGTAGCTCAACCGTGAGGTCGTGCGGGTTCGTCGACGCGCTCATCGCGGCTTCGAGGGTGACCGCACCATCGCGGATCAGCGCGACGAGGTGCTGGTCGAAGGTCTGCATGCCGTAGTACCCGCCTTCGGCGATGAGGTCGTTCATCAGCGAGGTCTTGTCCGGGTCGGCAATCGCTTCCGCGATGCGGCCGGTGTTGATACAGATCTCCATCGTCACGCAGCGCCCCTCGCCGTCCGCCCTAGGAACTAGACGCTGGCAGACGATGCCGCGCAATGCACTCGCGAGTGAGAGCCGTACCTGCTTTTGCTCGTGCGGCGGGAAGAAGTCGATGATGCGGTTGACCGTCTCCTGCGCGTCGGTTGTATGCAGCGTCGACATCACGAAGTGCCCAGTCTCTGACGCCGCGAGCGCCGCCTTGACCGTCTCCTGGTCGCGCATCTCACCGACCAGGATCACGTCGGGGTCCTGCCGCATGGCGGCACGTAGCGCCGTGGAGAAGTCTTCGGTGTCGACCCGAACTTCGCGCTGGTTGATCATGCCGAGCTTGTCGAAGTGCAGCACTTCGATCGGGTCCTCGACCGTGACGATGTGCACTTCACGGTTGTTGTTGATGTGGTCGATCATGCCGGCGAGCGTGGTCGACTTGCCCACGCCGGTCGGGCCGGTCACCAGGACGAGGCCGCGCGGTTCAAGGGCAAGTGAGGCCAGGATCGACGGGAGCCCAAGTTCCTCGAGCGGGATCGCGCCTACGCTGACCCGCCGAAAGACCAGACCTGCAGAGCCTCGGGACCGGAAAGCGTTCACCCGGAAGCGGCCGACGCCAGACAGCGAGAATGCGAAGTCGGCCTCGTTGGTGCGGGCGAAGGCGTCGACCAGGTCCTTGCGCATGACTTCGGCGACCATGCCCTCGGTATCTGCCGCGGTCAGGTCTCGCGTCTGAAGCTTGCGGAGCGACCCGTTTATGCGCACGCGCGGCGGAGAACCGACCTTGCAATGCAGGTCGGACCCACCAGATTCGACGAGGGCCCGCAGGAACGGCTCAATCGTCACGTTACCGGTCACGGTGAATGCTTCGACCGTTCAGGAAGCTCCCTTGACCGTGGGGATGCCTCAATCGCGAAAGATCACCCGATGACCGCGATTAAGTCGCCTTCCTGGACCACGTCGCCCTCAGCAACCTTAAGGCTCACCGTGCCCGCGGCCTCGGCGATGACCGGGATCTCCATCTTCATCGACTCAAGGATCGCGATGGTGTCGCCGTCCTCGACGCGGTCGCCCTCAGCCACCACGATCTTCCAGACGTTGGCGACCATCTCGGCGCGGACTTCCTCGGCCACCGGGTGGCTCCTCTCCTCGACAGTGCTCGGATGCTAGCTGGCTAGGCGGATGGAGCGGGCTTGGGCGCTCGCATCCGGTCGATCAAGCCGGTGTCGTAGACGCCAGCGATGAACTCCTCGTTGACCAGCAGCTCGGTGAAGAAAGGGAGGTTTGTCTTGAGCCCTTCGATCTCGAAGGACGCAACCGCTGTCCTGGCCAACTCGAGCGCGGCCGGCCTGTCAGCTCCGTGCACGCAGAGCTTGGCGAGCAACGGGTCGTAGAACGGGGTAACGGTGTCTCCTTCGGCGTAGCCAGCATCAACGCGGACGCCGGGCCCGGTCGGCTCGACCCAGCGACTGATCGTGCCCGGGCTCGGCAAGAACCGTTTCGGGTCCTCGGCGTAGATCCGCAGTTCGATGGCGTGCCCGGTGGGCTCGACGGCGTCAGGGTCGAACGTGGGCGGCAGGTCGGACGCCGCCAGCAGCTGCTGCTCGACCAGGTCGACGCCGGTGACGAGCTCGGTGATCGGGTGCTCCACCTGCAATCGCGCGTTCATCTCGAGGAAGTAGAACTCACCGCCAGAGTCGACGCTTGCGGGATCGAGCAGGAACTCCACCGTGCCCGCACCGCGGTATGCAACAGCCTCCCCCGCCCGCACGGCAGCCTCGATCATGCGTGCGCGTAGCGGCGGCGTCAGCACCGGGCACGGCGTTTCCTCTGCAACCTTTTGATGGCGGCGCTGCACCGAGCAGTCGCGTTCGCCCAACGCCACGACTCGACCATCCGACAGGCCGAGGATCTGCACCTCGACATGCCGGGCGCTCGTGACATAGCGCTCGAGGAGGATCGAGGGGTTGCCGAAGAAGCGCTCCGCGCGTGACTGGGCGGTGGCGAAAGCGGTTGCTAACTCCTCTTCGTCATGAGCAACGCTCATGCCGATGCCGCCACCGCCGCCCGCCGCCTTCACCATGAGCGGGTAGCCAACGACGCGCGCAGCGACGAGGGCCGCTTCGACGTCGGCAACGGGCTCGCGGGTACCTGGCGCAACCGGCACTCCGGCACCGCCGACCAGGTTGCGCGCGGCGACCTTGTCACCCATGGCGACGATCGCCTCGGGCGACGGCCCGATCCAGACCAGCCCTGCTTCTGACACCGCACGGGCGAAGTCTGCGTTCTCGGACAAGAACCCGTAGCCGGGGTGGATCGCCTGGGCGCCAGACTGCTCGGCGGCCTCGAGAACCTTGGCCACATCCAGATAGCTCTGCGCCGGGGCGGCCGCGCCGAGCAAGACCGCTTCGTCGGCCTCTTTGACGAACGGCAGGCTGGCGTCCGCCTCCGAATACACGGCAACGCCCTTGAGGCCCAGGCGCTGGACGGTGCGAATCACCCGCCGAGCGATCTCACCCCGGTTCGCGACCAGAACCGAGTCGAATGTCCACGGTGAGGTCATCGACGGGTTCGGTCGCCGACCAGCTTCCACGCGGCTGGCAGCAATGCTCCCGCCGCCAGCGCCTTCAGCAAGTCGCCCAAGATGAACGGCGCCACCCCTGTCGAAATCGCCTTCGTGTACGACCAGTGGTAGAAGTGCGCCAGCCACCACACGCCGGGGATGTAGATGAGCGCAGTGGCGAGCAGGAACGAGCCGACGAGCGTATCGACGCGTCGATCGATGCCGTGCCGCGCATGCCAGCCGACCAGCAGCGTCGCGAGCAGGAAACCGACGAAGTAGCCGCCAGACCCGCCGCTCAGCACCGACCACCCGTGGGTGCCGCCGGCAAAGACCGGCAGTCCAATCCAGCCGATCACGATGTACAGCAACTGCCCCGCAAGTCCGCGGAACGGACCGACTGCGGCGGCCGACAGCAGCACCCCGAACGTCTGGCCGGTGACGGGAACCGGATTGTTGGGCAGGTGGAACGACACCTGGGCCACCAACGACATGAACGCGGCGACGCCGACGACGAGCGCGACGTCACGGACCATGCTTCTCGGCAACCGGTCGGCGAGCACTGGGCGGCGAAGGGCGAAGCTGTTTGACGACCCGTAGGCGGACGCAGAAGCGGTCACGTGCGGTCCCTTTCAGCTGGAGTCAGTGGCGACCTCCAGAACCTACCGGTCCATCATCGTGGCCTGGACAGGGGAACTCGAACGAAGTTTCAGGCCAGGATTTGGCGAGATCGCTCGGTTGGGTGCGCGGCGGCGTGCTCGATGCGCCGAGCCACCACCTTGGTGAGGGTCTCCACGACCTGCGGGTCGTACTCATACGCCATGCCCAGGCGCAGTCGCTCCAACGCATCGGCGTTCGCATCGGCGGTCGCGTTGGCGCCGACCAGATCGTCGTAGGCACTGGCCGCCTTGATGATGCGACTCTCGATCGGCAAGGTGTGGTCGGGTGACTCGCGATGCCGCCGATACGGGTCGGCTTGCCGGGCGACGATGTCAGCTACCCGATCAAGGACGCCGGTGGTCTTAATGACGTCGGCACCCAGTTCTGCAACCCGGCGACGTTCGACCGGTGCAACGACGAGCGTCGATCCACCGGGAATCGGATCAATGAGCGAGAGCTGTCCGATGTCGTGCAGCAGGGCCGCATACTCCAGCTCAAGCAGGTCGTTCTCGGTGAGACCGAGCTCGCGGCCGATCGCGATCGAAAGCTGACTGACCCGCTGCGAGTGACCTTCCTCGACGTAGCCGCCGACTTCGGTGACCCTCGAGAGCGAGCGGATGGTCTGGCGGTAGGTCGAACGAATCGCCGCGTACCGCCGGAATGCGAACTGGGTCAGCAACAGTGGGATGCAGAAAACCGGCAAGGCATAAAGCTGCATGGACGGCGTGGCCAGCGCGGTCAGTACACCGGTCGCGCCGACAGCGACGGCGAGGGCTGCGGTTGCGCTGATCTCGTCGCGCAACGTCCAGCCGAAGGCTGCAGCTCGATCCTGCGATCGCACAAACGCGGCGATCACGAAGTCGAGAACGGTTGCCAGCGCAACGATGGCGACCATGAGAAATGCGACCCAACGCAGTTGCGACTTGAAGTCCGCGAAATGCACCATCGTCAGCCGGTACGGCGCGGCGAGCCGGAACGCGGCCGCGGTTATTGCAGCCACGACAACTCGTCGGGCAACAGCTGTCAACCGCGGACGGCGACCAGCACCGGCTCGAGCCAAAGTCCCGACGAGGCAGCCGGCTGCTGTCACCGCAATAACCTGAGCGGTTGACTGGGAAACCGGCTGGCCACCGACGTCGAACAACATCGCGTAACCGAGGGCGCCTGCCGACGCAATCGGTGCCGTCGGTCGGTCGCCAGGCAGCCGGACGTTCAGCAGCTCACCGATGGCGATGAGAACGACGAACGCGATGGCCACCCCTGGTCGAACGACGCCATGGATGCCCGTTGTCACGGCGGCGCTCGCTGCACCAATGCATACGAGCGCGACGAAGCTCCGACCGGCTAGTTCTGAGCCGCTGCCTTCGCGGTTCACCCGCGGTTCGGGCCTGGCCGTCCCGGCCTTCACGTCACGAGACCTGTTGCTCGTCGCGGATACCAAAGGCCTCGAACGCAAACCCGGCCGCAATGTCACTCGACGGATCGTCGTGGTCGCGGTACACCAGCAACGCGGGGTCGACCACATCGTCGGTTGCATCGACGCTGGCCTGCCAGCCGCTGATGCCGACGGCGACGACGAGTGCCTCGACCATTCCGGCGTCGAACTGGGTACCGGCCCAACGCCGAAGCTCGCGGATCGCCGCGTCGACCGAACGCGCACCACGGTATGAACGCGTCGAGGTCATGGAGTCGAACGCGTCGGCCACTGCGATCAGCCGCGCGAACTCGGGGATCTCGTCGCCGGCGAGTCCGTCGGGGTAGCCAAGACCATCGACCCGTTCGTGGTGATGCCGAATACCCAGCGTCGCCTCTTCGAGGAACGAAATCCCGTTCACCATCTCAAACCCGCGGGTCGGGTGCAGCTTGATCGACGCGAACTCGTCGTCGTCCAGCGGCCCGGTCTTTTGCAAAAGCTTGGTCGGGACGCCGAGCTTGCCCACGTCGTGGAGCATGCCCGCGTAGCGCAGCATTTCGAGCCGGTCCTCGCGCATCCCGAGTTGTTGAGCGATCAAGATGGACGCCGATGCGACCCGCTCGCTGTGACCGCGGGTGTAGTAGTCCTTGGTCTCAACAGCCTGGATGAGCGACCGGACCGTGGCGTCATAGGCCGCGTGTTGTTGGCTGTATTGCTCGAAGGCCCAACGCGCGATGACCAGTGGCGCGAGCACAAGCAAGGCGGCGACCGGCCCCACACCGCCGACCCACAGCACTGCCACGATGAGACCGATCGAGCCGTAGCCCAGGCTCGGGATCGCCATCTCGGCGATACCGTTCCACCACACCGCACGCATCGATGTGTCGGTTGTCAGGCGAACAACCACTGCCACGAACAGGTTGTTGAGGACGAAGTACGAGAGTCCGGCGACTGCGACCGCGGGCAGCACGGCCGGGAAACTCGCGTGCGCGAAGCCGTCCTGAGCCGCGCCGGGCATGAGGTGGTAGATACCGCCGGCGAGTGCGGCACTCAGCGCGGCCTGCGCGCCGTTGAACACGTGCTTGAACCATGCCGCGTGGCGGGCGTAGGCCAGTGCGCTCACCGCACAAACGAGAGCACCGCCCCAGGCCCCGAGCAGCAACAGCGAAGCGAGCGCCACTGGGGAACTTGCGGACACGCCGAGTACGCCTGTTCTGGTGATGATCTCGCGCGAGTCCGCGAACCAGTACAAGGCACCCAGGACGGCGACCGCAGCCCAGTTCACTGACCCGGAGACGCTGGCCGCGACGACCACGGCGAGTCCGGCGCACGCGACCGCGAGGACGTATGCCTGCGCACTGCGCGGCATGTCTCGCATAGTCAAGGTCTCCTGCCGGGGACTGGCGGTTCGAGGTGGGCTGAGGAACGAAGCCCGGCCGAGAAGCCGCCCGTGTAATTGGCGGTTCGAGGTGGGCTGAGGAACGAAGCCCGGCCGAGAAGCCGCCCGTGTAGTTGGCGGTTCGAGGTGGGCTGAGGAACGAAGCCCGGCCGAGAAGCCGCCCGTGAAACTGCGGGGGAAGAGCAGGAATGGTGAAGGGCGAAACGGGACTTGGGTCAGCCGTGCTTTACGTGCACTTGCTCTAACTCCACTTGGTGCTTGCGCCGAGGAAGAATTTTTCGACGACGGCAGTGATCTTTTGCATGGATCTCAGCTCCTACGAATCACGTCATAGGCGCCGCTAAGGCCTACGCGAGATACGCTCCGCTAAAGGAGTAGAAACT
>DATCFU010000070.1:0-8658 GCA_036509315.1 Acidothermaceae bacterium | reverse complement strand
CGGTGTCGACGTCGCGATCAACGGGGTCTGGGTGTGTCGCGCGTCAACAATCGGCGACGACCGCAACCTGGTCGACATGTCTGCACGTCGTGTCGCGATCACGATCGACCTGCACGCGGGTGATGCTGCCGCGAAGCTCCTTACGACCGACCTGACCGCCGAATACGTGCGGGAGAACTCGGCGTACTCCACATGAAGAACATCCGAACGTGAGCGCGACCACAAGCAGGGAGTCTGCGCAGCAGAAGGCGTCAACCCTGCACGAGGCCCTGCCGTACTTGGCTCGTTTCCACGGCTCTACGGTGGTGGTGAAGTACGGCGGTCACGCGATGACAGATCCTGCCCTCGCCGCATCATTCGCCGCGGACATCGTCTTCTTGCGCTACGCAGGCCTGCGCCCGGTCGTCGTCCACGGTGGCGGACCGCAGATCAATGCTCAGCTCGACAAGCTCGGGATCGAACCTGCATTTGCCGGTGGCCTTCGGATTACTACTCCCGAGACGATGGACGTCGTGCGCATGGTGCTTGTCGGTCAGGTACAACGCGACGTTGTCGGGCTGCTCAATGCCCACGGGCCTTTCGCTGTCGGGTTGAGCGGCGAGGATGGGCAACTCTTCACGGCCGTCCGACGGCCCGCCATCGTCGACGGCGAGCCAGTCGACATCGGTCTCGTCGGTGATATCGCCGCCGTCGAACCGGGCGTTGTCACCAGCTTGTTGGACGACGGTCGAATCCCGGTTGTCTCGAGCGTCGCGCGAGGCTTCGATAACGACGGGCAGCCGTGCATATTCAACGTCAACGCCGACACCGCAGCGGCGGCGCTCGCGGTTGCCCTGCGGGCGGAGAAGCTCGTCGTGCTGACCGACGTCGAGGGCCTTTATGCCGACTGGCCGAACAGCGACGCGGTCATCAGTGCGCTGAACGCCGACGAGCTCGAGGTCCTGTTGCCGAGCCTGTCGGCCGGAATGGTGCCCAAGATGGAGGCGTGCCTGCGAGCCGTCAGGGGCGGTGTGGCCAGCGCCCATGTTCTCGATGGACGGGTACCCCACGCCGTCCTGCTCGAAATCTTTACCGATGAAGGGATCGGCACGATGGTGCGGTCATCATGAGTAACGCCGACCTGTTGGGCCGCTTCGACGCGGTCATGATGCCGACTTATGCGCCGGCGGTTCCACTCGTGCGTGGCGAGGGTTGCACGGTATGGGACGCCGACGGCCGCAAGTACCTCGACCTCATCGCCGGCATTGCGGTGTCGTCACTGGGTCACGCTCACCCGGCTGTGGTCGAGGCGGTCTCGACGCAAGTTGCCACGATTTCGCATACCAGCAACCTGTTCTGCCACGAGCCGGTGATCACCCTTGCGGAGAAGCTGGTTAGCTTGCTCGGGGGCAACGGACGGGCGTTCTTTGCGAACAGCGGCACCGAAGCAAACGAAGCCGCCTACAAGCTGGTGCGCAGGCATGCCGGACCGAACCGCAGCTATGTCGTGGCTGCGGACAAGAGCTTCCATGGCCGGACAATGGGTTCTCTCGCGCTGACGGGCAAGCCGTCGATACGCGAGCAGTTCGGGCCTTACGGCGCTGACGTCGTCTTCGTTCCGTACGGCGACGCCGAGGCGCTCGCGGCAGCTGTCACTGATCGAACAGCTGCGTTGTTTCTCGAACCGCTGCTCGGCGAGGGCGGCGTGATCGCGCCGCCGGCTGGCTACTTGCGGGCGGCGCGCGAGATATGCACGGCGACTGGTGCCGTTTTCGTGCTGGACGAGATTCAATCCGGCATCGGCCGCACCGGCGCGTGGTTTCTGCACGAAGCCGAGGGCATCCGGCCAGATGTGATCACGCTCGCGAAAGGGCTCGGTGGCGGATTGCCGATCGGGGTCTGTATCGCGATGGGTGAGTTCGGCGAGGTGTTCGCTAAGGGGGATCACGGCAGCACGTTCGGCGGTAATCCGATTGCCTGTGCCGCAGCGTTGGCGGTGATCGACACCATCGAGCGGCAGGACCTGCTCGCGCACGCGACGTTGGTCGGCGCTCATTTCGCCGACGGGCTGGCCGCTGTCGAGCATCCTGCGCTTGTTGGTGTTCGCGGTCGCGGCTTGTGGCTGGCGCTCGAGTTGGCCGCACCAATCGCCCCCGCTGTCGAGAAGGCGAGCAGAGCCGGGGGTTTCCTGGTCAACGCTGTGCAGTCCGATGCGATCAGGATCGCGCCACCGCTCATCCTGACGATCGACGAAGCCGACCGGTTCGTAGCTGCGTTGCCCGCGATTCTCGATGCTGCGACGCTGCCTCCTTCGAACGCCGAGCGGGCGTCATGACCAAGCCACGTCACTTCTTGATCGACGACGACCTCTCGCCCGTAGAAGTGGTCGCCATCCTCGACCAGGCCGATCGGCTGAAGAAGGACAGGCTGGCCGCTCGGCCGCTTGCAGGTCCGCGGTCGGTCGCGGTGTTGTTCGAGAAGCAGTCGACCAGGACCAGGGTTTCCTTCGAGGTAGGTATCGCCGAACTGGGCGGTCACCCACTCATCATCGACGCCCGCACGTCGCAACTGGTCCGCGGCGAACCCATCGAGGACACCGGCCAGGTGCTGTCCAGGTACGTGTCGGCGATCGTGTTGCGCACGTACGGCCACGAGCGGATCGAGGCGCTCGCCGCCAGTTCGAGCGTTCCGGTCGTGAACGCCCTGTCAGACCTCGCGCATCCGTGTCAATGGCTTGCTGACCTGATGACGATTCGCGAGCACCGCGGCGAGCCGGCAGGGCAGACGATCACGTACGTGGGAGACGGCAACAACGTCGCGCACTCAATTCTGCTCGGCGGCGCGCTTGCAGGAATGCACGTACGCATTGCATCGCCGTCCGGCTATCAGCCTTTGCCGGCAATCGTGCAACGAGCGACCGCGATCGCGATCGCCGAACGTACCGGTGGCAGCGTGCTGGTGACACACGATGCCGCCGAGGCCGCGACTGGTGCCGACGTCCTGTACACGGATGTCTGGGCGTCGATGGGCCAGGAGGACGAGTCCGACGCACGCAGGCTGGTGTTCGCGCCGTACCAGATCGACGATCGACTCGTTGCATTGGCGGCCGACGACGTCATGGTGCTGCACTGCCTGCCAGCCCATCGCGGCGAGGAGATCGCCGCATCTGTCATCGACGGACCGCATTCGTTCGTGTTCGACCAGGCGGAGAATCGGCTGCATGCTCAAAAGGCGTTGCTTGCCTTCCTGCTGGAGCAGACATGAGTGCGGCCGGTCAGCGAGCGCGCGCCACCGCAGCACGGCGTACCGATGCGCCGGCCACCAAGGCCGCGCGGCACGCCCGCATCATCGAGTTACTGGCGTGGACGCCGGTGCATTCGCAGTCAGAGCTCGTCGACCTACTCGCCGCTGAGGGCTTGGTAGTGACGCAGGCAACACTGTCGCGCGACCTCGACGAGATCGGCGCCTTGCGGTTGCGCAGCGCGGGCGGCGGTTTCGTTTACGTCGTCCCGCGCGATGGCGACGATGCCGTCAGCCGTCCGATGTCCGACCGGGTGCAGACGGCGTCGGCTGCCCACGCACGGCTGATCCGAATGGCGGGGGAGTTGCTCGTCTCGGTCCGTGCGTCCGGCAACATCGTCGTGGCGCGTACGCCGCCCGGCGGCGCGCATCTGTTGGCCGGAGCCATCGACCACGCCGACCTGGCAACCATCATCGGTACGGTGGCCGGCGACGACACCGTGTTGTGCGTATGCCGTGACCCTGATGGTGGCGCCGACGTTGCCGAGCAGTTGTTGCACTTGTCCGACCGCAAGACCTGACCTCCGCACCACGTGATCCCGCCCACTACCACTGGAGAAGTTTCGTGACAGAGCGCGTCGTACTCGCCTATTCAGGAGGTCTCGACACCTCGGTGTGCATTGGCTGGATCGCGGCCGAGACCGGGGCGGAGGTCATCGCGGTCGCCGCCGATGTCGGCCAGGGCGGCGAAGACATGGACGTCGTGCGAGAGCGAGCGCTGGCCTGCGGTGCGGTTGAGGCGATCGTCGTCGACGCGAAGGATGAGTTCGCCGACGACTACTGCCTGCCTGCCATCAAAGCCAACGCGCTGTATATGGAGCGCTACCCGCTCGTGTCTGCCTTGTCGCGACCGGTCATCAACAAGCATCTCGTTGCTGCGGCGCATCAGTTCGGCGCGACCAGGGTTGCACACGGCAGCACTGGCAAGGGCAACGACCAGGTCAGGTTCGAGGTCGGCATCGGCGCCCTCGACCCGAACCTCACGGTGCTGGCACCGGTGCGCGACTCGGGCATGACCCGCGACAAGGCGATCGCGTTCGCCGAGGAGAAGGGCCTACCGATCGACGTTAACAAGAAGTCGCCGTACTCGATCGACTCCAACGTGTGGGGCCGCGCGATCGAGACAGGCTTCCTTGAGGACATCTGGAACGCCCCGATCGAAGACATCTACGCCTACACAGCGAATCCAGCCACCCCACGCGACCCCGACGAAGTCGTCATCACCTTCGAGCACGGCCAGCCGACCGCGATCGACGGACGGCCCGTGACCGTGCTACAAGCAATCTCCGAGCTGAACACGCGCGCGGGTGCGCAAGGAGTTGGCCGGCTCGACATGGTCGAAGACCGCTTGGTGGGCATCAAGAGCCGTGAGGTCTACGAAGCTCCGGGCGCGATCGCCCTGATCACCGCGCACCAGGAGCTGGAGAACGTCACCACCGAACGCGACCTAGCCAGATTCAAGAAGCAGGTTGAGCAGCGGTGGGGCGAACTGGTCTACGACGGCTTGTGGTTCTCCCCGCTGAAGTACGCACTCGACGAGTTCATAGCGTTCTCCCAGCAGCACGTGACGGGCGACATCCGGCTAACGCTGCACGGAGGTCGTGCGGTTGTGACCGGACGCCGCAGCCCTGAGTCCCTCTACGACTACAAGCTCGCGACGTACGACACGGGCGACGTGTTCGACCAGTCGCTGGCCAAGGGCTTCGTGGAGTTGTGGGGACTTCCGAGCAAGACCGCAGCTCGGCGTGACCTCGCGGTGAAGCCCGGCTCCTCAGCTGCGGGAGCCTGATCGGATGACGGATCCCGGCGCCGACGCAACCGCGGGTGAGCCGCTGCGGCTGTGGGGCGGACGGTTCGAGGGTGGTCCTGCGGCCGCGCTCGCTGCATTGTCGGTGTCGGTGCATTTCGACTGGCGCCTCGCGTCATATGACCTGATGAGCTCGCGGGCGCACGCGCGCGTGCTGCATCGAGCCGGTTTGCTGGACGACGACGAGCTGCGGCTGATGGTCGGAGCGCTCGACGACCTCGATGCCGCGTGCCAGGCGGGTGCATTCGTCCCGACCGTTGCGGACGAGGACGTGCACACGGCGCTCGAGCGCGGGTTGATCGAACGACTCGGGCCCCTTGGCGGCAAGTTGCGCGCCGGTCGCAGCCGCAATGATCAGATTGCTACCGACCTGCGCCTATATCTGCGCGCGCACGTTCGGCTCCTCGTGCAACGGCTGGCGGAGCTCGAAACTGCTCTCGTCGACGTCGCGGAGCGGCACAAGGACGCGCCCGCACCCGGCATGACGCACCTGCAACATGCGCAGCCCGTCTTGTTCGGCCATCATCTGCTCGCGCACGTGCAGGCGTTCGCACGCGACGTCGATCGGTTGCGCGACTGGGACGTGCGAGCCGCAGTGTCCCCGCTGGGTGCCGGCGCGCTGGCCGGCTCCTCGTTGCCGCTTGACCCGGTCACGACCGCGCATGAGCTCGGCTTCACGTCGTCCGCTGCAAATTCGATGGACGCCGTCAGCGACCGGGATTTCGCCGCTGAGTTCGCGTTCTGCGCGGCAATGGTGGGTATTCACCTGTCGCGCATCGGCGAAGAGATCGTGCTCTGGACCAGCCGGGAGTTTCGCTGGGTAGAACTCGACGACAGCTTCGCCACGGGGTCGTCGATCATGCCGCAGAAGAAGAATCCGGACGTCGCGGAGTTGGCGCGCGGCAAGACTGGCCGCCTCGTCGGCAATCTGACGGCGATTCTGACCATGCTCAAGGGCCTGCCACTCGCCTACGACCGGGACCTGCAAGAAGACAAAGAACCGGTGTTCGACTCCCTCGACACGCTGCTCGTGTTGTTGCCAGCAGTAACAGGCATGATCGCGACGATGCGCATCGACACGGACCGGCTCGCGGCCGCAGCACCGGAAGGATTCGCGTTAGCGACCGACGTCGCTGAGGATTTGGTGCGCCGAGGTGTTCCATTTCGCGAGGCGCACGAGGCTGTCGGGCGGCTGGTTGCGTGGTGCGCCCAACATGGTTGCGACCTGCCCGACGTCGACGACGCGCAACTCGCGGAGCTCTCGCCACATCTCACGCCCGCAATACGGTCTGTCCTGTCGATGCGCGGTGCGCTCGCCGCTCGCTCGGCCCGTGGGGGCACCGCGCCCGACCGGGTCGCCGAACAGATGGCAGAGCTGCGCACGCGAGTATCGGGTCAGCTGGCGTGGGCGACGGGCTCTTAAAGCGGTCGTTCTTCGACCGCCCAGCCGCCGCTGTCGGGCCCGACCTCCTCGGCTGCGTCGTCGAGCACGAGGCAGCCGAGGGTCTTGTCGCGGTGCGCCTCACCGAGGTCGAGGCGTATCAAGGCGACCTAGACCCTGGATCGCATGCGTACCGGGGCCTGACGCCACGGAATTCGATCATGTTCGGTGAGCCGGGCTATGTGTACGTCTATTTCACTTACGGCATGCACTACTGCATGAACCTCGTCTGCGACGAGGTCGGCACGGCGGCCGCGGTGTTACTGCGGGCGGGCGAGGTCATCGAAGGTATCGAATTGGCGACTTCGCGCCGTGGCTCGGCGCCCCGCGATCTCGCACGAGGACCCGCGCGTCTCACCGTCGCGCTGGGCGTCGGGCGAGCCGAGTACGGGCTCGACGCGTGCGACCCGGCCGGCCCGCTGCGGGTGCGCCGAGGAGGTCGCCGGAACGCGGATCGCGTGCTCGCCGGCCCGCGGGTCGGATTGTCAGCGGGTGCCGAGACTCCGTGGCGCTTTTGGCTGGACGGCGAGCCGACGGTCTCTCCGTACCGCCGGGCCGTCGAGAAACGCCGTCCCGTCAAGCCGTCCGAGCGCTGACGCGGCAGATGCGCAAGGATTCGGGCGTGACACAACCCCCCCATTTCCTTGACGACCTCGCGTGGCGTGGTCTCATCGCCGTGAGCACCGACTTGGGCGCATTGCGCGCTGCACTCGACGAGGGGCCGATCACCCTCTACTGCGGCTTCGACCCCACGGCCCCGAGCTTGCATCTGGGAAACCTCGTCCAGATCCTCACGCTGCGGCGCTTCCAGGACGCCGGGCACCGACCTCTTGCACTCGTCGGCGGCGCCACCGGGCTGATCGGAGACCCGAAGGAAAACTCCGAGCGGCAGCTCAACGACCCGGAGACAGTCGCGGACTGGGTCGAGAAGATCAAGCGGCAGGTCGCGCCATTTCTCGATTTCGGCGGGGGACACGCTGCCCATCCCGCGGTGATGGTCAATAACCTCGATTGGACGGCGAACCTTTCCGCCATCGATTTGCTGCGCGATATCGGAAAGCATTTCCGGGTTAATAAAATGCTGGCGAAAGACGCCGTCAGCGCCCGGTTGAACTCCGACCTCGGGATCAGCTACACGGAGTTCAGCTACCAGATCCTCCAGGGTCTCGACTTCCTCGAGCTCTACCGCCGCCACGGCTGCACGCTGCAGACGGGTGGTAGTGACCAGTGGGGCAACCTGACTGCTGGTCTCGACCTCATTCACCGCGTCGAAGGCGCCTCGGCGCACGCGTTGGCAACCCCGTTGATCACGAAGGCCGACGGGACCAAGTTCGGCAAGACCGAATCGGGCACGATCTGGCTCGAGGCGCAGATGACCTCGCCGTATGCCTTCTACCAGTTCTGGATCAACAGCGATGACCGCGACGTGGCAGGCTATCTGAAGATCTTCAGCCTGCGCCCACGCGCGGAGATCGAGGAGTTGGAGGCTGCGGTCTCCCAACGACCCGCCGCGCGGGAAGCCCAACGCGCACTTGCTGAGGAGCTCACCACGCTGGTGCACGGTGCCGCCGAGTCCGCTCGGGCGATTGCGGCCAGCGCGGCATTGTTCGGTCGCGGCGAGCTGGCCGACCTCGACGAGGCCACCCTCGCGGCTGCACTGTCGGAGACGGGAGTCGTTGCGATTACCGCTGATCCGCTGCCAACTGTGATCGATGTGTTGATCGCAACGGAACTCGTCGACTCCAGGTCGGCGGCTCGTCGTGCAGTGGTCGAAGGCGGCGTCTACATCAACAACACCAAGATCACCGATCCGGACGCCGCCCTGCACACCGCTGACCTCTTGCATGGACGGTGGGTTGTGATCCGCCGTGGGAAACGGTCGGTCGTTGGAGCGCGTGCAGAGCGCTGAACCGACGCCAATCCGCCGGATTTGACCGGCCCACCGGGGCCCTCGTAAGCTGCGCATTGTTCCCGGGAGGAACGGACGCCAATGGCGGCCGGTCTCGGGCTTCCCCCGATCAAATTGACGGTCATCGGCGTGATGCCGAAGGCCGTTGCGGTCGTGTGGAGGAGAGCGTTGCGTGGTTTGACACCACCAGTGCCCTCGGCTAAGTTAGAGAGGTTGCCCCCA
>DATCFU010000069.1:0-9834 GCA_036509315.1 Acidothermaceae bacterium | reverse complement strand
GGTACGAGATGTCGGTAGCGCGTCGATTCGGTAGGAGGGACGGAGCTTTCGCTCCGCATCCATGAACGTGAAACGGTATGCCCGTGGCCCGTTGTTCTGGGTCCTTCTTATTGTCGTGTTCCTCGTCCTGCTGAACGGACTCTGGAGCAGCGGCAGCTCCTACAGGTCGGCCTCGACGTCGCAGGTCGTGGCCAACATCGCGTCTGGCAACGTTTCCCAGGCGGTGTTCCACGACAAGGAACAGACCGTCCAACTCACGCTGAACACGCCTACCGCCGGCAAGAACCCGACCACGAAGATCCAGGCGTCGATCGCGCCCAATCAGGAACTCCAGCTGGAGAACCAACTCGACGCCGTTGCCGCCCAAAAGAAGCTAGACCCCACAAAGCTCTACACGGTGAAGGTCAGCCACACGAGCCTGCTGCTCGAGATCCTGCTGAATGCGTTGCCGATCCTGCTGCTCGTCGGCCTGATGATCTTCATGCTCACCCAGATGCAGGGTGGCGGCTCGCGGGTCATGAACTTCGGCAAGTCCAAGGCGAAGCTCATCAGCAAGGACACCCCGAAGACCACCTTTGCTGACGTCGCAGGCGCTGATGAGGCCATCGAAGAGTTGGTCGAGATCAAGGAGTTCCTGGAGAATCCGGCCAAGTTCCAGGCGATCGGCGCGAAGATTCCCAAGGGCGTCCTGCTCTACGGCCCCCCCGGCACCGGCAAGACGTTGCTCGCGCGGGCCGTGGCCGGCGAGGCCGGCGTCCCGTTCTATTCGATTTCTGGTTCCGACTTCGTCGAGATGTTCGTTGGAGTCGGTGCCTCGCGAGTGCGCGATCTGTTCACCCAGGCCAAGGAGAACGCTCCGGCGATCATCTTTATCGACGAGATCGACGCGGTTGGTCGGCACCGCGGCGCAGGCCTGGGCGGTGGCCACGATGAGCGCGAGCAGACACTGAACCAGCTCTTGGTCGAGATGGACGGCTTCGACGTCAAGGGTGGCGTGATTTTGATCGCCGCCACCAACCGTCCCGACATTCTCGACCCGGCGTTGCTACGTCCGGGCCGCTTCGACCGGCAAATCGTCGTCGACCGCCCCGACATGGAAGGCCGCAAGGGCATCCTGCGGGTGCACGCCAAGGGCAAGCCGTTCGAGGGCGACGTTGACCTCGATGTCATCGCGCGCCGCACGCCAGGATTCACCGGCGCCGACCTCGCGAACGTCATCAACGAGGCAGCGCTGCTCACCGCCCGGCACGACCGCAAGCAGATCGACATGCTCACCCTCGAAGAGGCCATCGACCGAGTCATGGCCGGCCCCGAACGCAAGAGCCGCATCATGGGCGAGAAGGAAAAGAAGATCATCGCCTACCACGAGGGCGGCCACGCTCTGGTCGGTCACGCGTTGCCGAACGCCGACCCGGTGCACAAGGTGACGATCCTGCCTCGTGGTCGCGCGCTCGGGTACACGCTCTCGCTGCCGACCGAAGACAAGTTCCTGGTCACCCGCGCGGAGATGATGGACCAGCTCGCGATGTTGCTCGGCGGCCGTACCGCGGAAGAACTGGTCTTTCATGAGCCGACCACCGGCGCCGCGAACGACATCGAGAAGGCGACGTCGATCGCCCGAAACATGATTACCCAGTACGGCATGAGCGAGAAGCTCGGCGCCCGCAAGTTCGGTCAGGAGAACGGAGAGGTCTTCCTCGGTCGTGACATGGGACATCAGCGCGACTACTCCGAGGAGATCGCCTCCACGATCGACGACGAGGTGCGCCGGCTCATCGAGAGCTCGCACGACGAGGCCTGGGAAATCCTCGTCGAGTACCGCGACGTGCTCGACGACTTGGTGCTCGAGTTGATGGAGAAGGAGACGCTGCAAAAGGACGAGGTGCTACGGATCTTCGCTCGCGTCCAGAAGCGCCCGCACCGCGGCTCCTACACCGGCTACGGCAAGCGCCAGCCATCGGACAAGGCGCCGGTCATGACGCCGCGCGAAGTGGCCGTCCTTGCTTCCGGAGGCGCCGACGCAGGGCACGGCAACGGGGTTACTTCGAACGGCGGCTCGGGCACTGCGATCCATTCCGACTCTGACCCGGTGATCGACAGTTCCGCTTTTGACGGCCCACCGTCGACGGTCTAACCGGGGTGACTGACCAGCACGACGGCGCGGTGGTCGCCCCGGCGATCGATTTGCCGAGGATCGAGGCGGCTGTTCGCGAGATCCTGGTCGCCATCGGTGAGGATCCAACGCGCGACGGGTTGGTGCAGACCCCGGCGCGGGTGGCCCGAGCCATGGCGGAGCAATTCGCCGGGTTGGCGCAGCGCGCTTCAGACGTGCTGACGACGGTGTTCGATGCCGACCACGACGAGATGATCATCGTGAAGGACATCGAGGTTTACAGCACCTGCGAACACCATCTCGTTCCGTTCCACGGGGTCGCCCACGTCGGCTACATCCCGAATGTCAAAGGCGAGATCACCGGGCTGTCAAAAATCGCCCGGGTAGTAGACCTGTTTGCAAAGCGCCCCCAGGTACAAGAGCGGTTGACATCCCAGATTGCCGATGCGATGCAGGAGATCCTCGATCCGCGAGGGGTCATCGTCGTGGTCGAATGCGAACATCTGTGCATGTCGATGCGAGGAGTTCGCAAGCCCGGTGCCCGGACCGTCACCTCGGCTGTGCGCGGGGCATTTCGGGAATCGGACCGGACGAGGGCCGAGGCGCTGCGGCTTATTGCCGGCCGCTGATTCCCGTACTAAAGCCCACCGCGCCTACTCTTGAGTTGTGACTGGAGAGCCGACCCCCGTGCGTGTGAAGACCGCCGAGAGAACGGCCACGCCCTCGTGGCGGCCGGCTCACCCGGTGGCGGGCGAGCGCCGGGCGCACCGACGTTGGGTCCCGTTGGTCGCAGGTGTTTTGACATTCCTGCTCGGCGTGCGCGACATCGCGATGGTGATCCGGCCGCACTTGTGGGAGCGAGTCGAGGTCATCAATCACGTGCTGCCGGGCAAGGTCGACCCGGCCGTCGTCCATGGCGCTCTCGGCGCGACGCTGGTGGTCGCTGGCGCATTGCTGATTTTGCTCTCGCACGCGCTTCGCCGACGCAAACGCCGAGCGTGGCGTGCCGTCGTGGCAATCCTCCTCGTCACCGCGACGTTGCACCTCTTGCACGGAGCGACCACCTGGCGGGAGACCGTAGGCTGGCTGCCGCTCGACGCGACGCTGGTGATCGCGCTGGTCTTATACCGCAGAGAATTCTTCGCCGTCGGAGATCCGCGTACCCGCTGGTTGGCGTTGTGGGCATTCCTCGGCCTCACTGCCGGCAGTTTCGCGCTTGGGGCCTTGTTGATCGAGGTGCGGCCGAATGAGGTGATCGGAACAGTCGGCTTCCTCACGGTCGCGCAACACGTGCTGTACGGATTGGTCGGGGTCTCAGGGCCAATCCACTTTCGCGGCGAAAGATCGGCCGACTTGATCACTCTGACCCTTGGCACGATGGGCGCGTTCACCGCATTGACTACTGCCTATCTGTTGTTCCGGCCAGCCGAGCCACGGGCGAGCCTCGGCGTTGACGACGAAGCACAGATGCGCGACCTGCTGACCAAGAACGGTGAACTCGACTCCCTCGGCTACTTTGCACTGCGCCGCGACAAGAGCGTCATCTGGTCGGCGACCAGGAAGTCGTGCATCGCCTACCGGGTGCTGTCGGGCGTGATGCTCGCAACAGGTGATCCCCTAGGTGATCCCGAGGCGTGGCCTGGGGCGATCAAAGAATTCATGATCGAGGCCGAACGCCACGCATGGGTGCCCGCCGTCCTCGCCTGCAGCGAGCTCGGTGGTGACGTCTGGACCCGCGAGACGCAGATGTCGGCGCTGGAGTTCGGCGACGAGGCCATCGTCGAGGTGGGCGAGTTCAGTCTCGACGGTCGCACGATGCGCAACGTGCGACAGATGGTGAATCGCGTCGAGCGTGCGGGCTACACCGCTGAGATCTACCGGGTGCGAGATCTGACGCCGGAGATGTCGACGATGTTCGGGCGGCAGGCCGAGTCGTGGCGTGGCGCGGAGACAGAACGCGGTTACTCGATGGCCCTTGGTCGCCTCGGTGATCCCGCCGATGGCGATTGTGTTGCGGTCGCGGCGATGAAAGACGGCATGCTGCGCGCATTTCTGTACTTCGTACCGTGGGGCTCTGACGGTCTCTCACTCGATCTGATGCGCCGCGACCGAGCTGCGGATCCGGGTTTGAACGAGTACCTGATCACCGCGGCTCTACGAGCTTGCCCTCGCCTCGGTGTGACCCGGATGTCACTGAACTTCGCGGTGTTTCGGTCGGCCCTCGAGCGCGGCGGCCGGCTCGGTGCCGGGCCCGTCATCAGAGCGTGGCGCGGAATTCTCGTGTTCGCGTCGCGCTGGTTCCAGATCGAATCGTTGTACCGCTTCAACGCGAAGTTCCAGCCGGAGTGGCTGCCGCGCTACATCGTCTTCCCCGGCGCCAGTGACCTGCCTCGTATCGCCATCGCTGCACTCGAAGCGGAGGCGTTCATCGTGTGGCCGCACCCACGCATTCGCCAGCTGCGCAAGCTCATGCGGCTTGGCCCTGCAGCGTGAGCCGGTTGGTGGGCTTTCCCGAATTGGGCCGCTGCCGGGTCATGGGCGTCGTAAACGTCACGCCCGACTCGTTTTCGGACGGCGGCCAATGGTTTGATGCCGACGCTGCGATCGAGCACGGGCTCGAACTGATGGCGGCCGGTGCCGACATCATCGACGTCGGCGGCGAATCCACCCGACCTGGTGCGGTCCGGGTCGATGTGCAGGAAGAGTTGCGTCGGGTACTACCCGTGATCGGAAAGCTCGCGACGTCTGGGGCAGTGGTGAGTGTCGACACGATGCACGCTGATGTCGCGCGACAGGCAGTTGACGTTGGCGCGGTTCTGGTCAACGACGTCAGCGGCGGGCTCGCCGACCCGGCGATGGTGCCGTTCATCGCGGCGTCCGGGTTGCCGTTTGTCGTCATGCATTGGCGAGGCCACAGTACCGACATGCAGAAGCGCGCCACGTATGACGACGTCGTCGTCGACGTTCGGCGTGAACTCAGCGGCCGCGTCGCAGCGATCGTCGACGCTGGCGTCAGTGTTGAGCAGATCGTCCTCGACCCTGGCCTTGGCTTCGCAAAGAGTCCTGATGGCGATGACAACTGGGCATTGTTGCGCCACCTCGATGCCCTGCTGGAACTCGACCGACCCGTCCTGATCGGAGCGTCGCGCAAGGCATTTCTCGGCCGGCTGCTTGCGGTTGGTGGCGTGCCCCGTGCGCCCATTGATCGTGACCATGCCAGCTCAGCCGTGACCGCGTTGGCCGCAGTTGCGGGCGCGTGGGCAGTGCGGGTGCACGACGTCGTCGCGGACGTCGATGCGGTTCGCGTCGCTGCGCGATGGAGCACCGCGTGAGAGAACAGCGTGCGGTGGGTGATCGCATCGAGCTGCGAGGCCTGCTGGTCCGCGGACACCACGGCGTGTTCGAGTCCGAACGCGCAGAGGGCCAGGACTTCATTGTCGATGTCACACTTGACGTCGATACCGCGGCCGCCGCGCAGTCTGACGACCTCGCGCAGACCACCGACTATGGCACGCTTGCACTCACTATCGCCGCCATCGTGTCGGGCGAGCCGGTTAATCTGCTCGAGACATTGGCGCAACGGATAGCCACGGCCTGTCTGTCGGATCTGCGCGTGACGTCAGTAGAGGTCAGCGTGCACAAGCCCGCGGCGCCGATTCCCCTGACGTTCGATGACGTGGTCGTCACTATCGTGCGGACCCGGGGTAGTGCATGAAAGCGGTGCTTGCGTTAGGCGCGAACCTTGGGGATCGGGGCGCAACGCTACAGACTGCGCTTGACGGGCTTGCTGCACAGACCCAAGTCGTTGTCGTGTCGGCAATCTATGAGACGGCTCCAGTGGGCGGGCCTCCGCAACCCGACTTCTACAACGCGGTCGTGCTGGTCGACACCACGCTGTCGGCAACAGGCTTGCTCACCGTTGCGCAATCTCTGGAGGCTGCTGCCGGTCGGGTGCGCCTCGAGCATTGGGGCCCTCGAACGCTGGACGTCGATGTGCTGGCGTATGGCGATGTGCGAAGCGACGATCCAGACCTGACACTGCCTCACCCGCGAGCGCACGAGCGCGCCTTCGTCGTGTTGCCATGGCTGGAGATCGAACCGGATGGCGCGATCGTTGGCCGCGGGACACTGGCCGACCTTGCCACCGTGCTCGGCGCTGAGGGCCTTCGGCGACTCGATACGCCAACGCTTTTGACACCGGGTGCCGTGACGTGACGCCTACTCGCTCGTCGATACTTGCCGCGCTCGCGGTTGCAGTGGGCCTCGTCAGCTGGCTCGTCGTACGTGCGTACTACAGCTCCCTGCCAGCGTTGCCGATTGTCGGGCCTATTTCGCTCGTCCTTCTCGCCGGTTTCGAGATGATGTACGGGTTCTCCGTGCGGTCGCGATTGCGCAATCCTGGCAATCGCCCGCTCGAGCCGCTGTTCGTTGCCAAGCTCGCGGTGCTTGCGAAGGCCAGCAGTCATGCCGCCGCGATCATCGCGGGCCTGTACGGCGGCTTTCTGGTCTACACCCTGAGCAAGCTCGGCAGCCCGCGAGTCAACGACGACAGCCGAGCGAGTGGGCTGAGCGTCGTCGCCTCCCTTGCGTTGGTTGGTGCCGCGCTTTTCCTTGAATACAGCTGCCGCGTACCACGGGATCCCGATGATCGTGGCCGCTAGCCCGCCGCATGCGGCGCTACTGTGAACGCCATGCAGGAAGCATTCTCCTCACCTGTGGAAACCTGGGTGCGAGTCTCTGTCCGGCTGCGCACCATGCGCCGCGCGCTACTTATCGCGTTGGGTGTCGTGGTCGCCATCGTGGTCGCCGTCGTGTCGGTGATTGCGGGCTCGGTGTTCGCTGCTGTTGCGGCGGTCGTCGTGGTGCTCGCGATCTGCGCTGCTGCCTTCGTGGTCGTCGGTCGCAACTACGACTCGTGGGGATACGCCGAACGTGGTGCTGACCTGCTTGTGACGCACGGCGTGATGTGGCGCCGGCTCGTCGTCGTCCCGTATGGCCGTATGCAACTGGTCGATGTCACGGCGGGTCCGATCGAACGCAAGTTCGGCATCTCCACGCTGCGCCTGCACACTGCGTCGGCCGGCACCGACGCCCGAATCCACGGGCTAACAGCGGCTGAGGCGAACAGGCTCCGCGACCGGCTGGCCGCGCTCGGCGAATCGCAGTCGGCCGGATTGTGACCGCGCCGGAAGACGAGACTCTGTCTGGGGATCAGGCATGGCGGTCTGGGGATCAGGCATGGCGCCGTCGCGGTGGTCGCCTGCATCCTCTGACGCCGATAGTCCGAGCGGCGCGGGTGCTTGTGTCGTTGGCCGCGCTCGGGACCTACAACCTCGAAAAGGTTCGGCACGCCGGCTGGTGGCTGCCGGTGATCGTGGTCGGCGTCCTGATCGTCGGGTTGGCCGCCAGCGCGCTGTCGTGGGCCTTCACCAGGTTCGCCATCGACGGTGGCGAGGTACACATCGATTCCGGCGTGCTGTTCCGACGCTCGCGTCAGGTGCGCATCGACAGGTTGCAGGCGATCGACATCGTGCAGCCGTTGCTTGCGCGCGCGCTCGGCCTTGCAGAGCTGAAGCTCGACATGGCGGGCGGCGCCGAAGGTCGAGTGCGGCTTGGTTACTTGCGGCTCGAAGAGGCGCAGGCGTTGCGTGCGGCGTTGCTCGCGATGGCTGCTGGGCTCGACCATCGCACCCCCGAAGCGCCGCAGCGACCGCTGGTGCATTGCTCCGGCGGCGCGATCGTCGGTAGCGCGTTACTGTCGACGCCGGCGTTGATCGGCTTCATCTGGGTTGCCGCGTTCCTTGCCGGAGCGATCGCATCTGGGCACCCTGGCGTGTTTACCGGCGCGCTAGCCGGCGTCATCAGTGTTTTTAGTGCGGTGTGGCAGACGATCCAACAGCATTTCGGATTCACTGTTGCCGACTCACCTGACGGTCTGCGCCTACGCCACGGACTTTTCGAGACCCGAGCGCAGACGGTCCCGCCGGGCCGGGTGCAGGCCGTTCGCATCGTGCAACCGTTGCTGTGGCGAGTGTTTGGTTGGGTGCGGGTCGACGCCAACATTGCGGGCTACGCAGGGCATCGGGCCGAGGACGGCCGCCAACACAATTCAGTCTTGCTGCCAGTGGGTTCGCGCGAACAGGCGCTACTGGTCGTTGGTCGCGCGTTGCCCGGTGTCGATATCGACACGGTACCTATGACACGCGTTCCGGGGCGGGCGAAGTGGCGGTCGCCGTTGCTCTGGTGGACCTACCGCGCTGGCGCCGACGAGGCGATCGTCAGCGTGCGGAGTGGGTTGCTGACCAAGGCGCACGCGGTCATGCGGCACGAGAAGATCCAAAGCGTACGTTTGTCGGTCGGGCCGTGGCAACGCGCGCTCCGACTGGCCACAGTGCACGTCGATTCGACGAAAGGGCCAGTCGAGGTGGTGCTTCGGCATCGAGACCTCGGCGAGGGTCGCCGCATCGTCGATGCCGAAGTGGTGCGGGCCGAACGCGGCCGCGCGATGCGGCTGCCTGATCGCTGGATGACAACGAATTCGGGTCCCGCGACGACCCGGTAGGCTCGGCATCGTCCGGTACCCGCGCGAGGACTGGAACTACCGATTGTGAATCAGTTCGCCCCGCACGCCAGGCCTGGCCGGTTGGCGGTCGGTGTCATCTCTGCCGGCCGTGTCGGCGCGGTGCTCGGTGCTGCACTCGCCAGAGCGGGCCACCGGGTTGTCGCCGTGTCAGCGGTGTCATCAGCGTCTCGCCGTCGTGCCTCGGCGCTGTTGCCCGACGTCCCCATCCGTACTCCCGACGAGATCGGGCCGGACGTCGATCTGCTGCTGCTCGCGGTGCCTGACGACGCGCTGCCGGGGCTCGTCGAAGGCCTGGTCAATGCAGACGCGTTGCATGCCGGGCAGTTTGTGATGCACACATCTGGTCGCTACGGCATCGACGTGTTGTCGCCGGCGACCGCGATCGGCGCGTTGCCCCTCGCGTTGCATCCAGTCATGACATTCGCCGGCACCAGCATCGATCTCTATCGACTCACTGGCGTGTGCTTCGGCGTGACATCGGTGCCCGTTCTTCGACCTGTCGCCGAAGCCCTCGTGCTCGAGATGGGTGGTGAGCCGGTCTGGATCGACGAGGCCGATCGAGTGCTGTACCACGCGGCGCTGGCGCAGGGCGCGAACCATCTCGTGACGCTGGTCGCCTCATCCATGGACCTCCTTCGCGTGGCCGGCGTGGAGAACCCGCAGCGACTCCTCGGGCCGCTACTGTCCGCGGCACTCGACAACGCGTTGCGCCACGGTGACGCCGGCCTGACCGGGCCGGTCGTTCGGGGCGACGCGGGTACCGTCGCCGCGCATGTCGATGCGCTCATGCGGGTCAGCCCGGAAACCGCCGCTGCCTACATCGCGATGGCGAGACTGACCGCCGACCGCGCTCTTGCCGCCGGTCTGTTGCCGGCCGACGATGCGGCAGCACTCCTCGGCGTCCTGTCTCGAAGGTCGAGTTCGTGACCGCCGTCGCCCGCACTCGCGCGGAGCTTGCTGCCGCGCGCGCGACGTTGGGCCCGACGGTTGCTCTCGTGCCGACGCTGGGGGCATTGCACGAAGGACATCGCTCGCTGATACGGCGGGCTCGCGAGATCGCCGACCAGACCGTGGTCAGCATCTTCGTCAACCCGCTGCAGTTCGCGGCCGGCGAGGATCTCGATCGCTACCCCCGGCC
>DATCFU010000068.1:0-3150 GCA_036509315.1 Acidothermaceae bacterium | reverse complement strand
GACATCGAGCCCCGGTGCGTTCCATCTGATCAATGGCCTATATGACGCCAACATGGACAACCAACCCGTGGTGGCGATCGTCGGCCAGCAGGGCTTGAACGCGCTCGGGACCTTCAATCAGCAGGAGAGCAACCTCGAGCGAACCTTCGCCGACGTCGCCGCATACGTGCAGACCATCGTGTCGCCGCAGCAGGCGCAAGCGGTCGTTGACACTGCGTTTCGCACCGCACGCGTTCGGCTTGCGCCAACGGTCATCATCATTCCGCACGATGTCCAGGCAATGGAGATGGAAGAACCTGGAGTCATGACGTGGGTCTCGCGCTCCAGCGCGGTCGCGCCGTCGATTGCTATAACGCCGCCCGAGAACGAGATCGTCAAGGCGGCCGAGATCATCAACGCTGGTTCGAAGGTCACCTTCCTTGTCGGGCACGGTGCGAATGGCGCGACCGACGAGGTGCTCGAAGCGGCGCGTCTGTCCGGTGCCGGCATCATCACGGCGCTGCGCGGAAAGCAAGTCGTTCCCTCGGACGTCGCTTTCCACTCACAGCAACTGGGACTGCTGGGCTCACGGCCGAGCGCGGATCAGATGGCCGGCTGCGACACGCTCGTCTTGCTTGGCACCAACTACCCCTACGGGCAGTTCCTCCCCGCGACCGGCCAGGCGAGAGCGATCCAAGTTGACCTCAAGCCCGAGCAGATGGGCCTTCGGTATCCCACCGAGGTGAACCTTTGGGGTGACGTCAAAGCGACCCTGACCGCTCTGATCCCGCACCTGCAGGCCAAGACCGATCTCGGCTGGCAGAACACCGTTACAGAGGGCATGCGTGAGTGGGATCAAGAGATAGAAGCGCAGGCAATGTTGAAGTACCCGGATGGGGTGAACCCTCGGCGCGTGTTTCACGAGCTGAACAAGCGGCTGCCTCCGAACGCGATCGTGACTGCTGATGCCGGCACGACGGCGGACTGGTACGGACATCACATCCGACTTCGGCGCGGCATGATGGGCGACCTTTCCGGTCGGCTGGCGACCATGCTCGCGGCGATGCCGTACGCGGTGGCGGCGAAGTTCGCCTATCCGGATCGCCCGGTGATCTGCACGATCGGCGACGGCGCCTTCCAGATGCTGGGCATGAACGAACTCATCACCGTGAAGAAATACATGTCGCAATGGAGCAATCAGCAGTTCATTGTTCTGGTGCTGCATAACGACGACCTCAACCAGGTGTCGTGGGAGATGCGTACCGAAGACGGCAACCCTGTCTGGCCGACATCGCAAGACATCCAGTCAGTCGACTACGCCGGGTGGGCTGAACTGCTGGGCTTTGTTGGCGTCCAGGTGAAGTCTGACGACGAGGTGGAGTCCGCATGGGACACCGCCTTTGCCAACCCCGGTGTCACGCTCATCGACGCGTACACCACCAAGAACATCCCGCCGCTGCCGGCACACCTCACCAGAGAACTCGTGATCAACACCGCCAAAGGTCTACTCAAGGAGGGGCCCGCGGCTGCGGGTCCACTTCGTGACTCGGCGGAGGCTGTGCTGTCCGAAGGTCTCGAACGGGTGAAGTCGGCACTGCATATCGGTGACGACGCAGATCGGTAGGCCAAGTTTCGCGCACGTATGAACCGCGCGATGGAGTTGCGCTACGGGCGGCCGGGGTCGTGGCTCGCGAACGGTGCCCCCTCTTCGGTCGCATTGTGCCGATGGTCTGGTCGCAGGAGTTGATGCTGCTCGTATGCGGGACCCAGGGTTGGCTGGTGTTGGGGTTCGGCGGTGTGGATGGTGTCGCGTCCGGCGGTTTTCGCCGCGTACATGGCGGTGTCGGCTGCGTCGAGGAGTTCGGTGAGGTCGTTGCCGTTGGTGGGCAGTTCGGCGATGCCGATGGAGGCGGTGACGGTGATCCAGTCGCCTCGGTCTGATCGGACACGGGTGGCGGCGGCGTGGGCGCGGACTCGTTCGGCGGCGCGTTGGGCGTCGGGCAGGTCCAGTCCGGACAAGACGGCGCCGAACTCTTCCCCACCCAGGCGCCCGATGAGGTCGCTGGGTCGAAGCGCTGCGGCGATCGCGCGGGCGGTGGCCGCGAGCACGTCATCGCCGGCGAGGTGACCGTGACGGTCGTTGATGGCTTTGAAGTGGTCGAGGTCGATGACCAGCACCGCAAGGTTGGTGCCGCTGGCCCAGGCGCGGTCGACTTCGCGGCGGGCTGCTTCGCGCCAGAACTGCGGGTTGGACACGTTGGTGAGCAGGTCACGGCGCACCGCTTGCCGCAGCCCGCTGTAGAGCTGATGTTGCATCAGCAGCACCGCCGGGGCGAGCAGCGCGGCGGCGGCGGGGTGCACGATCCACAGCACCGCGGTCGCGGTTCCGATGCAGATCGCGACCGCATCCACGACGTGGGTTTCCCGGTTGCGAAGAAACGCGATCACCGGGGCGCGGCCGGCGGTCAGCGCGACGACGGCGAAGACGAGCAGGTTGTGGGCAACCCACCACACCGCGATCGCGGCGAGCACCGCAAGCACCGGTCGGGTGCCGCCCAGCAGCTGCCCCGCCTTCCACGTGATCGGCGCCGTGCCGAGGACGAGCCGGTGAACCTCGGCGCCGGCGGCGTAGGCCAGCCCTAGGGTTGCGGTGCTATATACGAACTTCATGGTCTGGGCGCGCCACACCCGGATCTGCACGTAGAGCCGCGGTATGACCACCATCAGCGCGACGTAGACGGGCGGTAGCAGCAACGCGACCGGCAGGATCCACACCGCCAGGCCGTCGCTGCTGATCAGGTCACCGCGGGTACGTGGCCACGCCAGCCGCATCGAAACCTCGACGCTGATCACCGACGCCGCGGCAAAGATCGAGGCGGTTACGACGTCTCGCGCCGAGAAGTGGACCGCCGCCACCCCGAGGACGACGATCGCCGCATGGAGGACTGGCACGGTGAGCACGAGTACGCGGGCCGCGCGGGGGAGTTGCCAGCACGCCCACCGTCTCGGTGAGCGCATTCGGCCTCCCCTTGACATGTCAGGCCTCAAGCTCACAACAGCCCGAAACGGACGATCTTGTCGTCACCTTAGGGGTGTTGCGGGGCCTCTGTCACGGTAGGTGGGCGCACCATTTTCATCGGGACGGCCGCGACTCCTCCTGATCGTCAAGAG
>DATCFU010000067.1:0-7537 GCA_036509315.1 Acidothermaceae bacterium | reverse complement strand
GGCCGGGGCGCCGTCGCGACGGGTTCTGGCACGGGACACCATGTCTGGATGCCGTCGCGTTGGGGCGGCCAGTCCTTGTCGAGGACCTAGCCGAGGAAGGGAAGCGGCACTGGTCGGCGTACGCCACTGCGGCACTGGCCGGCGGAGTGCGTGCGGTATTTGCACTGCCTGTTGTGTTCTCACAGTCCCAGATCGGGGCCCTGGAGCTTCTCAGCTTCAACCCGCGAACGTTGTCGCAGGACGACTTCGCCGCAGCGACGTTGGCCGCCGAGATCGCAGCGTCACCGCTGAGCGACTTACTGGGCGGGATCGTCGACTGGGCGGCGGAAACCCAGCGGGGGGAACCGTGGTCGGCGCTCCCGTCGCTAACGC
Organism: Acidothermaceae bacterium; assembly: GCA_036509315.1. Taxonomy (GTDB): domain Bacteria; phylum Actinomycetota; class Actinomycetes; order Acidothermales; family Acidothermaceae; genus PALSA-607. Next base: position 7,165 of record DATCFU010000067.1, on the reverse strand, counting down.
GAGCGGCGGTCTACCAGGCCGCCGGCATGGTGATGCGGCAACTACAAGTCGGGCCCGCCGAGGCACTAGTGCGCATCCGCGCCCACGCCTTCGCCTACAGCCTCACCACAAGCGAAGTCGCAATCGAAATCATCGAGCACAGGCTACTCCTCGCACCCGTCCGGGACGCCGATAAATGAATGGGTGGGCAGCCGTTCTGAGCACGCGCTAACCGCCAATCACACGGCCTGATTGCCGGCGAACCGGTCGGCAGAGGCGGCCCCGTGTTCAGGATGCAGCGGCAACCAACGAGCCAGCGCCCACCCCTTCGTCTTCGTCAGCGATCGCGAGCTGGTCAAGGCTCGTGCGTAGTTGGCGCAGCGCTGCCAGCGTCCGTGTTTTCACGGTGCCAAGCGGAATACCAGTCAGCCGGGAGATCAAGATTGGCTGTACCGCCGAAATATGCCAACGACAAGACCTCGCGCTGCACGTAGGTCCCTCGGTTGTTGCTCATGCGGCCGTTGCTGCTGTGTTGTAGTCGTTGAGTGCTTCGGTCGGGGTGCGGTAGCCGAGGGTGGAGTTCAGCCTGCGGCGGTTGTAGAACACCTGGAAAACAGTCGCTGCACGGCGGCGACGTGCTCAAAACGACGATGCCCCGATCGTGCCAACGAGCCGGTTGAGCGCTGCACCGAGGAACAGTTTCAAATGCGGGATTCCCCCGTCACGAACCGATTGGCGCTCGGGTGCGAACCAGTGAGTACTCCGCTTGGGAGTCCAGCCCCTGGAGGTCGTCGTCGTGCGCTTGAAACCAGTGCGTCCGGCTGAAGTCGTGCGCTGGACGGCGATCCTGGCTGCGGAGTTGAATGTGGGTATTCACGCATTCTTGACTCCGATGCACCTGCGTGAGATGCCTTACATCGGCGCGCTGTTCATCGTTGGGAATGCTGCATTCACGGCTGGGGCGATCGTGCTTTTGGGTTCGCGCCGTCGTCGGTTCGGGTGGGCGCTCATCGGCGCTACGAGCGCTCTTGAGCTCGCGGGTTTCGTTGCGAGCAGGACTATCGGTCTTCCGGGGGGGTACAAGGAAGATTGGGCACTGACGAGCGAGAACGTTTTGGGGATGGTTTGCGTTGTCGCGGAAACCGTCGTTTTGGCGCTGGCCATTGTTGCCGCGCGCGCACGTCGAGTCGGCCTAACCTCGCAGCGTCCCCCGCGGCGTCCCGTACTGAAGCCGGCGTTGCTGATGCTGGTCGCCGTACCGGTCCTCGTCACCGCGTGCGCCGCGGGAGTGTCGAGCAAGACGAACCCGATGGCAGGCATGTACATGGCACCGGGGACATCGATGGCAGATATGTCGCAGTCGCCCGCACCGTCGGCGTCCGCTGTTAACACGCCGGGAGCACCGTCCGCGTCCGCGCGCATGGTGTGCGCGCCGGAGACCCAGAAGAACGTCGCGCAACTTCTTGGTCTGGCCGCCCCGCCGCCGTCGACAACGTCGTGGATCGACGCTGTCTACACCTGCACTTACTATTCGAGTGCGGGCGCGCTGGTGTTGTCGGTCAAGCAGTCATCGGACACGGCTGCTGCCCGCCAGTACTTCGACACAGCCCGCTTGGCGGTCGGTGCGGCGCACCCGCTAAGCGGACTCACCGGTCTAGGCCTGCCGGCGTACGAAGCACCGAACGGCGCTGTAATTTTCCTCAAGGACAACATGACACTGCAGGTCGATGCATCCGCGATGTCGGCTGCCGCGGATTCGCCACATCCGACTCCGCCCGATCTTGCGTACACGGTCGCGACCGACGTACTCGCGTGCTGGAACGGGGACTAACGAGAGCACTTTGCGTTGATTTATTTCCCGCTGCGAATCCGCTGACCGTTCGCGCCGCGAATGTCTAGTACAACTCGGGCGCTTTCCCGAGTCCTTACGGAAGGATTGCTAGTGAAGACAGGGACTCTATTCGCCGCGCTGCCGATCGCAGCGCTTGCGTTCGCGGTAGCGCCGCTTTCATCGGCGAGTGCAGCAAGTCCAACGACATACACGGCGACGCTGGCGCCACTGAACCACGCCACGGGCTCCGGCACCGTGTCACTGATGCTCAACGGCGACGTCGCCACCATCACGGAGCACTTCAGCGGCTTGGCCGCGACGTTCAGCGGCGCGCCGTACCCGCACGTGCAGCACATCCACATCAACGGTCAAGGCCAATGCCCGACGGCGGCAGCGGACACGAGCGGTGACGGCGTCGTCAGCACCACCGAGGGTCAGCCCGCGTACGGTCCCATCGGTACCACCTTGTCGACCAGTGGCGACACCAGCCCGGCCGCTGCGACAGACCTCAAGGTCGCGCCGTCCGGTGGTAGCTTCGACTACAGCCGGACCATCACCCTCAGTGCCGACAGCGCCGCCAACGTGCGCGCCGGCAAAGCTGTCGTCGTTGTGCACGGTCTCGACCCGGCCACGTTGAGCGCACAGGCCCAAGGCGAGTCGAGCGAGCTCGTTCCGAGCCTTCCGCTCGCGGCGACCTCGCCTGCATTGTGTGGCGTGCTTGTCGCGGCGCAGATGACTGTCACCCCAGCCGGTGGCGCGGCGACCGGTGGCGGTTCCACGTCGGGTCTGCAGAACACTGAACTGCTTGCCGTCGGTGGGGGGCTCGTGCTGCTCGCCGGCGTCGGCGTGATCGCTGCTCGTCGCCGGACGGACGAGAGCTGACATTCCGCAAGTGTTGAAGAACATCGGCCGCGGCGTGGGCCATCGGATCCGAATCCTGGTGGCCTGCGCCGCGGTTGGCGTGACTGGAGCGGTCTTCGTCGCGATCGCTCTTGCGAACCAGCATCATGCGCCCCAGCCTTCAACGGTGACCGCCCAAGCGCCGGTGTCGACTGAGCCCGCGCCAACGCTTCTCGATACGCAAGCACCCGCGTCTGTTGCGCCACTGTCACCGTCGGCTTCGACGCCCGCGGGCCTGTCGGCGTCCGTCCCAACACGGATCACGATCCCGAGCCTCGGCGTGAACGCGACCTTCGTGCCATTGGGCCTCAATGCTGATGGAACTATTGCCGTCCCCACCGACGTGACCCACGTCGGCTTCTACTCACTCGGCCCGACGCCCGGACAGATCGGCCCGGCGATCCTGCTTGGTCATGTCGACTCGGCGGCCAACGGGCCCGGCGTGTTCTTCAAACTAGGTGCGGCGAAGGTCGGTGACACGATTCGCATCGAACGCTCGGATGGCAAAGCCGTCACGTTCGCTGTGTACGCCGTCCGTGAATACCCGAAAGACAAATTCCCGACGACGACCGTTTACGGCAACACCGCAGACCCACAACTACGCCTGATCACCTGTGGCGGCGGCTTCGATCGTGCGTCAGGCCACTACCTGTCGAACATCGTCGCCTTCGCGCGGCAAATCTAACTCTCGGACGCGTGCCATTTCCTAGAAGCGACTCTTCGCGGGTGAGGGATCGGCGAACTGGGAGTCACAGTTGCGATGACGGGTAGGGCATCCTTTGGCCGACCAGGTGAGGTCGTCGCAATAGGCGACCATAGTTCCTCTTGCCGCTGCGATCTCTTCGAAGATACCCGGCGGCCCCGGGCCGGAAACGCCGCCGCGACCGCAGCCGCGCCGAGTTACGACTTCGTGAGGCGGGCGGTCAGGTCGAAGGTGTGCAGTAACGGTCGAAGGTGTGCAGCGCCGATCCCTGGTAGCCGTGTGATCGCGCATGACCGTTTCGATCTTGCGATCATCCGTTCAGGCTCGGGCAACTCGCTCATCACCCGCGAATGACGCGATCCAGCAGCAACAGCTAACGGACACGGCCAGTTACACAGTTATCGGACAGTCCTCAAGGTCGGGTCGGGGGTCTCGTGGTGCAGGTGCTGGGTGAGGGTGGCCGCGAGCCGCGCGCAGTCGGTGACGGTGACTGTGAGGTTGGGGTGGCGCAGCCTGCCGGTCGGTTCGATGCCTGGGATTGGGTCCCGGAAGCTGATCTGGACGCCTTGGCGTGAGTTCGTGGCGAAGGTGAGGCCGCGGTCGGACAGCGACAGCCTGGCCGGTCCTGCGGTGCGGAGGAATCGGTACGGTCCGGTCGCCTGCACGGAGACAATATTCGTGAGTGGGGTGTGAATATGCCAGGGTCCAAACTGTGCGTGTAGTTTCCCCGCGCTCACCGTCAGATGCGCGCTGGCGGGGGAGATGCCAAACAATCTGGCCGGGAACCGATAGGCGGCGTCAAATGCGAAGTCGTACTCCGTGTGGTCTGGCTCGGGCACGGTTCAGGTCCTGCGGTTGTTGACGTCGCCGCGCCACGCGCCGTCCGGATGGCCGTGTTCTTCGATGTACGTCTTGAAATTCGCCATGTCGGCTTTGACCTGATGATCGTCGACACCCACCAGAGCACCGGCTTTCTCGATGATCCCCTCATCCATCCAGTCCAGCTGCACGGTGACTTTCGTTTCTCTTTCTCCGAGGCGGTGAAAGGTGCCCACACCGGCGTGGGTGGTGCCGTCGCTGCTCTTCCATGCGATGCGCTCATCGGGATGCTGTTCGGTGATTTCGGTGTCGAACTCGCGGCTGACGCCCCCGATTTTGGTGACCCAATGGGCGTGGGTGTTGTCGGTTTGGGTGATCGACTCAACCCCGCCCATGAAACGCGGGAACGACTCGAACTGGGTCCACTGGTTGTAGGCGGTGCTCACGGGCACCGACACGTCGATTGACTTCGTCACACTGGGCATGACCTACCGAGCCTTTCCATTTGATGGTGCTTGCTGTTTCATACATCGACGGCGCGCAATCAAACCGACCGCGGGTCGGGTTGCTGTTCGGTAGTGGTCGGAAGCTCCCGGCCGACATCGGGTCGCGTGATTCGCTTCGGGTCTCCGGGCGCGGCGACCCCGGCTGCCGCGCGCCGTTGCTGCACACGCGCAGCCCAGGACCAGCCTTGATCGGCGCCGCCGTCTAGCGGCGCCGATGAAGGTCAGCGAGTCTTCTAGATCGTGCCGCCCGACGCCTCGAACGCGGCCAGAAATTTCAGACCGAGTTCGTGACGTTCGTCCACGGTGCGGCCGGTAAGGATCGACGGGAACTCGTCGTGTTCCTCGGCTTCGGCGTGGTCGGATACGGCCGTTTTGAAGTCAGCGAACTTCGCGTCGAAGTCGGCGCTGTCGACCTCGAGAGTCTTAAGGGTGGCGAGGACCTGGTTCGCCTCGTCTTCCTCCGCGTTGCGGGCCGTCGCTACTTCGGCGCCAGCGGTCTGCTGCGTGACGGGTCGAACGACTGACTCTTCCGCTGTTTCATGAGCCTTCAGCATCGTGGCGAGCTCTTCGAACGCACGTTTGCGTTCGCTGCCCGAAGTCGATTCGACGGTATCCATCACGTCGCGGACGGCCGCGTGTTGGGTGTACAAGATCGCGACAATGTCACCTGCCGGCAACTTCGCGGCTTCCGCGCGATCTTTGTCTGCCTCATTCACGGTGTCCTCCACCTCATGGGTTTCGAAAACGTAGACGCCGAAATCAGACTTCTTCGGGCTGTCTTCGCCACCAATACCCGGTTAACCCACGGAGAAACGCGGACGCGCAGTGACTCCGAAACAAATCGGGTCGACGCGTCGAGGTGATCGCGCGCGGCAGCGCGGCAGCCCTGACCGAACACGGCCGAGGGTCACAGAGCCACCCGAGGCGAAGCCGAGCATGCTCCGATCGGCTTCATCTGGCATGACATAGTGCTCGCCATGGGACTGTCAGCGATGTCACGGGCGGGTTGGCGTCGTCGTACGTCGTACGGTCCGGCGGATCTGAGCGCACCGGCACGGGTTGCACCCGGCCGCGATGTCGCGCCAGATTGCCGGGCTGGTGCTGCCCTGGCGGTGTGGTATCTACGTCGCCGTTAGGACCCCGTGATGCACGCTCGACGACGAACGGACGGCCGCGAGCGCGCGAAAACCCTTGCTGTGTAAGGGGTTTCTCGGTGGAGCGGGCGACCGGGATCGAACCGGCATATCCAGCTTGGAAGGTTAGCGGGACACGTTCCCGATTGAGCGTGAAAACAGGCATTGACCTGCGCACATCCGTTTTTGATCTTGACCGCTGTGGTCCGCAGCGGGCCCACTTTACCGGCCGTACGGCCCCGCTAAGGACCCGCTCGACCGGTTCCCGTCTTGAAGGGGGTTGTGGTCGGACCAAGGGCGTTCGCCGCGTTACGCGGGTAGTGGTCGCGTCTCCCCGGACCTGCTCGCCCCTGGCGGACGCGTGAGGTCCCGCGCGAACGACGAGCGGCTCCCTGCTCAAGCCATTGAGCGCGACTACGTCCTGCCATCCCGTCGTCACCGGCGCAGCCAAGACCGCCGGTGTGAGGGCCAGAAAATGGCGTGCGCGCGTCCGGTGCCACCCGCGTCCCCTCGGCCACCGATCCGACCAGGATTGGACATACCTATGAATCCGTAAGCGACCGCCGGAACAAACCGCTGAACGCGCCACCTCGGTTCATTCCTTCGGTGCGCCCCGATCGGCGATCACCGACGAATCTGACCGACGACGGGTCGACGGGAACTCACCCTGGATGGACAGCGTCGATCATGCCGACGTTTCAGTCCCACTTGGCGTCTGGGCGCCCCTGTTCGCAAGCATGTGTTGCGCGTCAACTTTCTTGGACAGTTCCGGGTTCATTGAGGTGTTAGCCGAAGCGGCCGCAATGTAGGTCTGGGCCCGGCGGGGTGACGACGCCCCGCTCGCGGTCGCCGCCCGATTCTTGGACCTTCGCGCCAAGCGTCACACCGACGAGCAGGGCCGCTACGTGCAGCCAAACCGGCTGCACATCCTCGAGGTGAGCACCGCGGGCAACGCCGAAGGTCTCGAGCAAATGGTCGCCAGTTTCAACTGGACGCAGGTGCTTAACGAGACGACGCTGCCGCGTGACCCAGGTGACTGAACCTTGCGGCGCCCTCGCGGCTCGGACTAGCGACGTTCCGGACGGCAAAGCGCCGCCAGCCTCACCCACCGCGCGCTGCGACGGTCGGTCGGCGCCGTGCCGGTCGCAGTTCCCTTAGCCCTGATCCACCGATGATCTTGTTGGTCTGGGCGGGTCGGAACACGAGAATGCCCTTGCGTGGCAACAGAATTGGGCTTGTCTAAGGTCCCGTTCCGTGGCTCACGAAGGGCATCTCGTAGATGCGAGTTTCTCAC
>DATCFU010000066.1:0-2778 GCA_036509315.1 Acidothermaceae bacterium | reverse complement strand
CGCGCTGCAGTACGGCGTGCCGCTCGAGGCGTTCGTGTCGAAGTTCGTCAACATGCGCTTCGACCCAGCCGGCTTGACCGACGACCCCGATGTGCGGATGGCGCAGTCGATCATGGACTACATCTTCCGCAGGCTCGCCCTTGATTACCTGCCGTTCGACAACCGGGCCGAGCTAGGCATCTTCACCGCGGACGAGCGGGCGCAGACCGTCGCGTCGAAGTACGGCGACGACACCAGCGCACCGGTCATCGACGACGACTTGGAGTACGTCGACTCGATCTCACAGTCGGCGCCCATCGTGAAGCCGGCGCTGCCTGAGGCGCCGGATGCTGCAAGTGCCAAGCCGCTGGACGACGAGGTGCACTCATCGACCGAATTGCTTGAGCGGCAACTGGGCACAGCAGCCGATGCGCCGCTGTGCATGAGCTGCGGCACGAAGATGCGTCCGGCCGGTAGCTGCTACGTCTGCGAAGGCTGCGGAAGCACCAGCGGCTGCAGCTGAAGTAAGCATCGTTCGCTCGGGTCGCCCGCTAATGGGCGGCCCGAGCTGTTTGTACGGCCCGCGAGGATCTGCGCCACGCAATCCTCAGTCGGTAGCGGTGAGCTACCAGGTTGGCCGTGGCCGTTATTGGATTACGTTCTGAACTCGAGGTGGTTGTGGGGCATTGGGGCATTCGTCTCAGTCGACATGGAGGGTGTCATGGCCACGGACACCTGACGACGTCACTGCGGGCCACACCGCCTGCAAACGGGATGATGACTGGCATCGACGCAGGCGTCGACGCTGTCTGCGCATTAAGGCGCCGTGCCCTTGCTCGCGACCGGCGACGAACACTCGCTCGAGAAGCCGAGTCCGTCGTGCCTCGCATCGCGACCGTCGTTGTCAAACGGCGTTCGGCAACCGTGCAGTCGAGGGTCTGCACCCCGGCGAATCGTGCAGTCGCATGGAGTCCGCGGCCAGCGGTCGGCGGCAATCTCACACTGAGGGCATGTCCATCATGATGCGATCCAGTGATCGCGCACCCATTCGATTCATGGCTTGATTGCTCTCGATGTAGTACCAAACTGCACCGATGGATTGCTCGAACGCCCAGGCCTTACCGCGCTCCCACTCGAGGACATCGCACCCGAGAGCAACACGAAAAACTTGGCGCGGGCCAGCCTCGAGCACGTGCCACGCGCAGACGAGGTCCAGAGCTGGGTCGGCCGGTCCCAAGCTACCGACATCCAGGACCCCGGCTAGACGCCCGTCGGACACAAGTAGATTTCCGGGGATCAGGTCGCCGTGTGTCATCACATCGGTGCTCTCACGCGGCAACTCTCGTAGTCCTTCCCAGATGCGGCGAAGTCGTGCGACATCGAGGATTTGCTCGCTCTCGCGAAAGCACGTTTCCACCCACGCATCGTGCGATTGCAGGTCGCCGCCGCGACCGGTTCCGCGAAACGTCCTGCCATGAGTATCGATTGCGCGCACGTCCTGTACAAACTCGGCCAGGTCGTGCGCGAACGCCACCGAGTCGCCTGGGTCGTCGTCCGTTGCGACGATGCCAGGCAGCCAAGTCTGGACAGCCCACGGCAGCGGGTATCCCGCCCCCGGAACACCGATCCCAACGGGCTCGGGTGTTGCGAACCGCGTGCGCCCCACCAGTTCCGCAGCGGCCGACGACTCGGAGTCCAACGAACGCAGCACAGTCTCGGCGTCCGACCCTTGAAGCGGGAACCGAGCGACTAAGCGATCGCCAATCCGAAAGATGGCGTTCACGGTGCCCTGCGAAGCGAGAGCTTGAATCGGCAGCGCTCGCCACTCCGGAAACTGTTCATCCACCAACTCGCGCACGGTCTCGACCGTCACGGTCAACTGGCCCGCATGCATGTCCACTCTGCGAGAGTCACACGTCCGGTTCGGCTACGTCCGTAGCGTCGGGCGTGTGCTCGGCGAACCATCCGCCTTCAGGCAGTTCAGGCAGTTCGCGTGCCGCCGGTTCGTCCCGATGACTTGGAGGTTCCCACGGCCACAGTTCGACCGACCGCGCGAGACCGGCGGCGATGAGGTCCGCTGGGATTGACGTGTGGGTTTCAGCAATACCTTGGCTCGGCCATGCGACCACAATCGTGAGGTCACCGGGCGGTGGCAACGGAGTGATCCAAAAGCCCATGCCAAACTCCCGGCCGCCGCCGCCTCCACCCCTTTCCACGAGGATCAGTTGCTCTGGCTGTGCCAATTCACGCAGCAGGTCGGGGAAGAATGGGGCTGACACGTTGGTCGCCGTCCGCCCGTCGGGATAGGAGACGCCTACCAGGAGTTGGTCACCGCTCGCCCCGCGACGGTGGTGACCATGAAGCATGTCGGCCAACCCGTCGGCGGCGTCGTTGTGGCGAAGACGCACAGCGATCGAGATCGAAAGCCCGTTGGTGTAGGCGTCGGCGCTCACTAGGGCGATCGCAAGCTCGTCGGTTCGACCGATCACGGTATGAAAGGCAATCGCTCCTGGCAACTCGTTGTCCGGCGGCCCCATCCGTCGGTGCAGGGCATGCAGCTGCTCGGGTGTTGGCGGCGAGCCGTCTGCGGAGCTGCTTTGCACGAAGTGCACGTCTAGAACTTATCCCGGACCCGCGCTCGGTCTCACGCAAATACCGGCGACGCGTGCGGGCCTGAGGCGTGGCAGGCTAATCGCCATGCAGATCGGAATTGTGTATCCCCAGACAGAGCTCCGCGGCGACCCCGTCGCTGTTCGGCGGATTGGGAAAGCGGTCGAGGACTTGGGCTTCGACTACCTG
>DATCFU010000065.1:0-5479 GCA_036509315.1 Acidothermaceae bacterium | reverse complement strand
AGTGTGACGACGTCGAGCCGGTGGTTCACGCTTGCCACAACCGCTTTCACGACCTTCGTCGTGTGCTTGATCAGCACCCGATCGCCGGCGTTGAGCCGGCGATCCGACAGCTGGCAGATCGTCGCGTCGAACTCGCGGACGACGCGCGGTTCCTGGCGGGGATGCACGATGAGGTCGCCCCGCCCGACGTCGATGTCGTCGGCCAGCCGCACGACGACCGACTGCGGCGCATGCGCCAGCGCGACTTCGCCGTCGAACGTGTCGATCCCCACGATGGTCGTGCGCATCCCCGACGGCATGATGACGACGACGTCTTCGATCTCGATGACGCCTGACGCGAGTTGTCCGGCATATCCGCGGTAGTCCGTCGAGCGAATGACGTACTGAATCGGCAACCGGGCCGGCTGGATCCATGCGTCGAAGCCAACGGGCACCGTCTCGAGATGCTCGAGCAAGGTCGGGCCGGTGTACCACGGGATCGAGGTCGAACGCTCGACGACGTTGTCACCCAGGTGCGCGGAGACGGGGATCACCACGTGGTCGCGAACCCCGAACGCTTTAGCGGCTGCCGCGAATTCATCAGCAATAGCAACGAAAGTGGCTTCGTCGAAGTCGACGAGATCCATCTTGTTCACTGCAAGAACAAGGTGCCGGACGTCGAGCAGTGCGGCCACTGCCAAGTGTCGCCGCGTCTGTTCGACAATGCCCTTGCGCGCATCGATCAAGATGACGACGAGTTCGGCTGTCGATGCGCCGGTCACCATATTGCGGGTGTACTGCACATGCCCTGGGGTGTCTGCCAGCACGAACTTGCGCTTCGACGTCGTGAAGTAGCGGTACGCCACATCGATGGTGATGCCCTGCTCGCGCTCGGCGCGCAGCCCGTCGGTCAGCAGTGCGAGTTCGACGCCGTCGTTGCCGCGATCGCGACTCGCCCGCTCGACGGCTTCGAGCGTGTCGGTGAGCACGGACTTCGAGTCATGCAGCAACCGACCGACGAGGGTCGACTTACCGTCGTCGACCGAACCGGCCGTCGCGAAGCGCAACATCTCGACGTCCGGGTCAAGTGCAGGGACGACGGGGATCGCGGTCGCGGCGAGCATGGCGGCATTGTCTATGACGGACATTTCCTAGAAGTAACCTTCCCGCTTGCGATCCTCCATCGCCGCCTCCGATGCCTTGTCGTCGGCGCGGGTGGCGCCACGCTCGGTGATCGTCGCGACCGCGATCTCGTTGATGACCTGGGCGACGTCGCGCGCATCAGACTCGACGGCGCCGGTGCAACTCATGTCGCCGATGGTGCGGTAGCGCACTGTCTTCGTCTCGGTTGGCTCGCCGGCTTTCGGGCCGCCCCACTCCCCAGCAGTCAGCCACATGCCCGCGCGTCGGAACACCTCTCGCTGGTGAGCGAGATAGATCGCCGGCAGCTCGATCGACTCCTGCTCGACGTACTGCCAGACGTCAAGCTCTGTCCAGTTCGACAGGGGAAAGACGCGCACGTGCTCGCCCGGCTTGTGGCGACCGTTGTACAGGTTCCACAGTTCGGGCCGTTGGCGGCGCGGATCCCACTGACCGAACTCGTCGCGCAGGCTGAAGATGCGCTCCTTCGCGCGCGACTTCTCCTCGTCACGGCGACCGCCGCCGAACACTGCGTCGAACCGGTTGTTGACGATGCCGTCGAGCAACGGCACGGTCTGCAACGGATTGCGGGTGCCGTCGGAGCGCTCGCGCAAGCGACCGTCGTCGATGTAGTCCTGCACCCTCATGACGAGTAGCCGCAGCCCGTACTTTTCGACGATCTCGTCGCGGTAGGTCATAACCTCGGGGAAGTTGTGGCCGGTGTCGACGTGCATCAGCGGGAACGGCACCGGCGCGGGCCAAAATGCCTTGCGCGCCAGGTGCAGCATGACGACGGAATCCTTGCCGCCGGAGAACAGCAGCACGGGCCGCTCGAACTCGGCAGCGACCTCGCGGATGATGTGAATGCCCTCGGACTCGAGCACGTCGAGGTGCGGCAACCGCAGCACACCGTTGGTCTCGGCGGTTGGCTGCGGCTTGAAGACGGAGCCGTCAATTGCCGTGCCGTCGACGGCGGTCATGCGACCCCCCGCGCAACCAACACTGCGTGCACCTGAGCGGCAGCCTGCTCGATCGTCAGGCCAGAGGTATCGAGTCGCAGGTCGGGCTCTTGCGGAATCTCATAAGGGGCGTCGACGCCAGTCAAACCGGTGAGCTCACCGGATCGCTGCTTGGCATAGAGGCCCTTGACGTCGCGGTCTTCGCAGACTGCGAGCGGCGTCGCAACATGCACCTCGACGAAGGCCACGCGGTCGGCCTCGTGATCGGCGCGGAGTTGCGCCCGCGTGCTCGCGTACGGAGCGATAACCCCGACCAAAACGGTGACGCCATTGCGGGCCAGCAGCCGAGCCAAGAACCCTACGCGGCGCACGTTGGTGTCTCGATCCTCGCGGCTAAAGCCGAGATCGCCGGTCAAGTGCGTGCGCAGGTCGTCGCCGTCGAGCACCTCGACCCAGTGCCCCTCAGCGGTCAGCCGATCACCAAGAGCACGGGCGATCGTCGTCTTCCCGGCGCTCGGCAACCCGGTCAGCCACACAGTTGCGCCGACGCGACGGTCAGTGGGCGACGTGGCCAGCACATCGACGTTCGGGCCGGTGTTGCTACTCATGTGCCCGCGCTCATGTGTTTATCCCGCACTCGGTCTTCGCGTGCCCGACCCAGCGCCCCGACCGCGGATCGGCACCCGGTTCGACCTTGCTGGTGCAGGGCCAGCAGCCGATCGAGAGGTAGCCGTCGTCGATGAGCGGGCTCACCAGAATGTGGTTGTCTGCGATGTAGGTGTCGACGTCGTCGCGGCTCCAGCGCGCGATCGGGTTCACCTTGACCATGCGGCGTCGCGCATCCCATTGCACGACGGGTGTCGTGGCGCGCGTTGATGACTCGTCGCGCCGGACACCGGTAGCCCACGAGTCGTAGTTGACAAGGGCTGCTTCCATCGGAGCGACCTTGCGCATCGCGCAGCAGGCATCGGGATCGCGGGCAAACAGATCCTTACCGTGCGCCTCGTCTTGTTCTGCGACAGTCAGCAGCGGCAGCGCCGACACCACGTTGACGTCGTAAACAGCCGCCACCGCGTCGCGCATGCCGATGGTCTCCGCGAAGTGATACCCCGTGTCGAGAAATACGACGTCGATGCCCGGCTTCGCTTTCGCGGCCAGGGACGCGACGACGGCGTCACCCATCGACGAGAGCACACAGAACCGGTCGCCGAATGTCTGCGCGGCCCATTGCAGGATCTCGTTCGCTGACGCGTCGTCAAGGTCGCGCGCGGCGTCCGTCGCAAGGCGTTCAAGCTCGGCGAGGCGTTCGAGCTGCGCAACCGGCACGCTTGCCGCCGTCCGGCTCATCGCACCTCCAGCCCGACGAACTTCAACGTGAACACCCGGGCACAACCACGGCAATTCCATGCGCCGCCCTTGTCACCGTGCGGGCGAAGGTCTTCGTCGCCGCAGTACGGGCAGTAGAACGGCGTCGCTCGCTCGCCCGCACCGACATCCGAATCACCGGCACTAGATGTCGCGGTGCCGAGCTTCGAGGCGTCGTCGGTCATTGCAGGTCCGCTTCGTCGGCGCGGTGCACCCATTGCGTGAAGCGCTCGCCGTCGCTGCGCTGTTCCAGATAGCGGTTCGCGAGGCGCTCGACGTAGTCCTCGAGCTCGTCCTCGGTGACTTTGAGCCCGCGCAGCTTGCGGCCGAAGTTGGCATCGACGCCGAGGCTGCCGCCTAGGTGCACTTGGTAGCCGCCGACTTGCTCGCCCGCGGCGTTGGTGACGAGCGATCCCTTGAGGCCGATGTCGGCGACCTGGAATCGCGCGCACGAGTTCGGGCAGCCGTTCACGTTGATCGTCATCGGGCTGTCGAATCCCGGCAGCCGCCGTTCGAGCTCGTCGATCAGCGTCATCGCGCGGTTCTTCGTCTCGACGATCGCGAGCTTGCAGAACTCGATCCCCGTGCACGCCATAGTCTGGCGCCGGAAGGTGCTCGGATTCACCTGCAGGTCGAGTGCTTCGAGATCCGCGGTCAACGAGTCGACCTGATCTGCAGGCACGTCGAGCACGATCATCTTCTGCTCGACGGTTGCATGAACACGGCCGCTCCCGTGAGCCTGGGCAATGTCGGCGATCTGGTTCAGCTTGGTGCCGCTGAGTCGGCCGACTCGCGGCGCGAAGCCGACGTAGAACTTGCCGTCCTTCTGTGGGTGCACGCCAACGTGATCGCGCCTTCCGTCGACCGGCTCGATAGGTGGCGGTCCGTCGGGCAGCGCGTAGCCGAGATACTCCTTCTCAAGCACCTCGCGGAACTTCGGCGCGCCCCAGTCGGCGACGAGAAACTTCAACCGGGCACGGGTGCGCAGGCGCCGGTAGCCGTAGTCGCGGAAGATGCTGATGACGCCGACCCACGCCTCGCGCACTTGATCGGGTCTGACAAATACCCCGAGTCGCTGTGCCATCATCGGGTTCGTCGACAACCCGCCGCCGACCCACAGGTCAAAGCCGGGAGTGCCGTCTGGACCGATGACGCCGACGAAAGCGACGTCGTTGATCTCGTGAATCGTGCACAGCGGACCGCAGCCGGTGATCGAGGTCTTGAACTTGCGGGGCAGGTTCGAGAACGAGGGGTCGCCGACGTAGAGCGCATCGATCTCGCGGATATGCGGTGTCGGGTCGGCAATCTCGCCTGCATCGACGCCGGCCACCGGGCAACCGAGAACGTTGCGAGGCGAGTCGCCACAGGCTTCGAGCGTGCGCAGACCAACCGCTTCGAGCTCATCCCAGATCGCGGGGACGTCTTCGATGCGGATCCAGTGCAGCTGGACGTTCTGCCGGTCGGTGACGTCGGCGAGGTCGCGGCCGTAGGTAGTAGCGATGTGTCCGATCGCGCGCAACTGTTCGACGCTGAGCTGCCCGCCCGGAATCCGGATCCGCATCATGAAGTAGCGGTCGTCGAGCTCCTCGGGCTCGAGCAGCCCGGTCTTCCCGCCGCTGATGCCCGGGCGCCGCTGGGTATAGAGGCCCATCCAGCGCATCCGGCCGCGCAGATCGGAGCCATCGATGGAGTCGAAGCCGGCTTTGGAGTAGATGTCGAGGATGCGGCGCTGTACGTTCAGCGCATTGTCGTCCTTCTTCATCCGCTCGTTGGGGTTGAGCGGCTCGCGCATGCCAAGCGCCCACTGCCCCTGCCCGCGCGACTTGCCCTTGTCTGCGTGCGCGGTCTTAACCCGCGGGGCGCCGGGTTGGCTGGCGTCCGCTGGGGGTGACCCCGGGGAGGTGGTCGGTGCCGACATGCGCGAAGGTCCTTCGAATTGGCAAGCGCAGTCGAGCCAGGTGCGACTAGGGCAGCCGGGCGACCGCGCCCGGACGGGGGCGACGGATCAGGCAGCCGGCAGACAGGCCGCGCTCGAT
>DATCFU010000064.1:0-15049 GCA_036509315.1 Acidothermaceae bacterium | reverse complement strand
CGCCTCGTCGAACGACGTTGCCGTGCCGTGGCGAGGGGCCGGCAGGTTGGCCCGCGCCAGCACTTGACCGAACGCACCACGATCCTCGGCGAGGTGGATCGCCTCAGGACTCGTGCCGACGATCGGCACCCCGGCGTCCTTGAGGGCCTGGGCAAGTCGCAGTGGCGTCTGGCCGCCGAGCTGAACGATGACGCCGACTATGGGACCGGCCTGCGATTCGGCGTGGACGACCTCGAGCACGTCCTCAAGAGTCAGCGGTTCGAAGTAGAGACGGTCGCTGGTGTCGTAGTCGGTCGAGACCGTCTCGGGGTTGCAGTTGATCATCACGGTCTCAAACCCGGCCGCGCGCAAGGCGAAGCTCGCGTGCACGCACGAGTAATCAAATTCGACACCTTGGCCGATGCGGTTCGGCCCCGATCCGAGGATCAGAACCGCGGGCTTAGTGCGTGGCACGACCTCGGTCTCGTCGTCGTAGCTCGAGTAGTGGTACGGCGTACTGGCGGCGAATTCGGCGGCGCAGGTGTCGACGGTTTTGTAGACGGGTCGCAAGTTGAGGTCATGGCGGATACCACGAACGGTGGCCTCGGAGAGCCCTCTGATGCGAGCGATCTGCGCGTCGGAGAAGCCGTGGCGTTTGGCGAGCTGAAGTGTCGGAAGCTCGAGTGACTCTGCTCGCGCGACGGCTTGCGCGACCTCGTCGAGCAACAGGATTTGATCGAGGAACCACCGGTCGATGCCCGTTGCCTCGTGCAGCTCGTCAACCGATGCGCCTGCCCGGATCGCCTGCTGCACCGTTACGATCCGGCCGTCGGTCGGACGCCGGGCCTGCTCGATTAGTTCGTCGCGATCGCCGATCGGGCCGTCCCAGCGAAATGACGAACCGGTCTGTTCGAGCGACCGCAGCGCCTTCTGGAGAGCTTCAGTGAAGTTGCGGCCGATCGACATAGCTTCGCCGACGCTCTTCATAGTGGTTGTCAACGTGTCGTCGGCGCCCGGGAACTTCTCGAAGGCGAACCGCGGCACCTTCACGACGACGTAGTCGATGCTCGGTTCGAAGCTGGCCGGCGTCTTTCTCGTGATGTCGTTGGGGATTTCGTCGAGGGTGTAGCCGAGGGCCAGCTTTGCGGCGATCTTCGCGATCGGGAACCCGGTCGCCTTGCTCGCCAACGCCGACGACCTGGACACCCGCGGGTTCATCTCGACGACGATCACCCGACCCGTCTCAGGCTGCACCGCGAACTGGATATTGCAGCCGCCGGTGTCGACGCCGACTGCGCGCAGTACCGCGATAGCGATATCGCGCAAGTGCTGGTATTCGCGATCGGTCAAGGTCAACGCAGGCGCAACCGTGATCGAGTCGCCGGTGTGCACACCCATCGGGTCAACATTCTCGATCGAGCACACGACGACCACGTTGTCGTTGCGGTCGCGCATCAATTCGAGCTCGTACTCTTTCCAGCCGAGGATCGACTCCTCGAGCAAGATCTCGGTGGTCGGGCTCGCCTGTAGACCGGAGCCGGCAATCCGCCGTAGGTCGCTCTCGTCGTACGCGATACCCGACCCGGCGCCACCCATCGTGAACGAAGGCCGGACGACGACCGGGTAGCGAAGCTCGTCGATCGCGTCGAGACAGTCGGCAACGCTGTGGCAGATCACCGAGCGGGCCGACTCCGCACCGACGGACGCGACAATCTCCTTGAACCGCTGCCGGTTCTCCCCCGCCTGAATCGCCTCGATCTTCGCGCCGATGAGCTCGACGTTGTATTTCTCCAGCACGCCAGCCTCGTGCAGGGCGACTGCGGTGTTCAACGCCGTCTGGCCGCCGAGCGTCGCGAGCAACGCATCGGGCCGTTCCTTGGCGATGATCATCTCGACGAACTCGGGGGTGATCGGTTCGACATACGTCGCGTCGGCGAATTCGGGGTCGGTCATGATGGTGGCCGGATTGGAGTTGACCAGGGAGACGCGCAGGCCTTCGGCGCGCAGCACCCGGCACGCCTGAGTGCCGGAGTAGTCGAACTCGCAGGCCTGGCCGATCACGATCGGCCCGGAGCCGATCACCAGAACTGACTTCAGGTCTTCGCGTTTCGGCATCAGCGACCCGCGCTCATCAGCGCACCGAATCGATCAAACAGATACGCGGCGTCGTGCGGACCCGCGGCCGCCTCAGGGTGGTACTGCACCGAAAAGGCCGGCGTATCAAGGCATTCCAACCCTTCGACCACCTCGTCGTTTAGACACAGGTGGCTCACGCGCGCACGGCCGAACGGCGTCACCGTCTCACCGGACAGCGGCGCGTCGACCGCGAAGCCGTGGTTGTGCGCTGTCACTTCGACCTTGCCGGTGGCGCGGTCGATGACTGGCAGGTTGATGCCCCGATGGCCGTAACCCAGCTTGTAGGTGCCGAACCCGAGCGCGCGCCCGAGCAGTTGATTTCCGAAGCAGATACCGAAGAACGGCAGCCGGCGAGCAAGAACCTCCGCGATCAACTGCACGGGACCAACGGATGCGGCAGGATCGCCTGGGCCGTTGGAGAAGAAGACCCCATCGGGATTGATTGCCATGACGTCGTCGATGCTCGAGGCGGCAGGCAGGACGTGCACCTCCATGCCGCGTTGCGCCATGCGGTGCGGCGTCATCGCCTTGATCCCGAGGTCCAGAGCCGCCACGGTAAAGCGCCGCTCGCCGATCGCCGGCACCACGTATGGGTCTGGCGTCGATACCTGGCCCGCCAAGTCAGCGCCTTCCATCCGGTCGGTCGCGCGCACGCGATCACGCAGCGACTCGGCATTGCGAGCGGTAGACGAGATGCCGACCCGCATAGCCCCCCGCTCGCGCAAGTGGCGTGTGAGTGCACGCGTGTCGATGCCGCTGATGCCGACAACCCCTTGCGCGCTCAGCTCGTCATCGAGGGTGCGGCGCGACCGCCAGTTCGACGGCACTCGGGCTGGATCGCGGACCACATAGCCGCTGACCCAGATGCGCGACGACTCGCCGTCTTCGTCGTTGACTCCGGTGTTGCCGATGTGCGGCGCAGTCATCACCACGACCTGCTTGTGATAACTCGGATCGGTCAGCGTCTCCTGGTAACCCGTCATACCGGTCGCGAACACGGCTTCGCCGAACGTCTCACCGTCTGCGCCGTAAGAGTCGCCGTGAAAGGCGCGGCCGTCTTCAAGAACAAGGACGGCAGGACGGCGTGGTGCTGGCGTCGTCATGCGGGCTTCCCGTCAAGAACGGTGGGAGTTGCGCGCAGGAAGGTGTGGACGACGCGTACAGGCAGCTCCCGACCGGCGTAGGGGGTATTGCGGGACTTCGACGCGAGCGTCCGCGGATCGACAAGGCGCCGCGCGGCCGGGTCGATCAAGACGACGTTCGCGGGGGCGCCAACGGCGATCGACTGTCCCTGGCCGGTCAGCCGGCCAATGCGGGCAGGTCGGGTCGACATCCGGTCGCAGACTCCGGCCCAGTCGAGCAGCCCGGTTTCGACCATCGCCAGTGCCACCACCGACAGTGCCGTTTCAAGCCCGAGCATGCCCGGCGCCGCGGCCTGCCATTCGGTTTCCTTGTCTTCGAGCGCGTGCGGTGCATGGTCGGTCGCGACCGCATCGATCGTGCCGTCGGCTAGTCCCTGCCGGACGGCGTCGACATCTTCACGGCTGCGCAGCGGCGGATTGACCTTGTACAGCGGGTCATACGTCGCCGCAAGTTCGTCGGTGAGCAGCAGATGATGCGGCGTCACCTCGGCGGTGACGTTGACACCGCGCGCCTTTGCCCAGCGCACGAGTTCGACGGATCCGGCTGTCGAAATGTGGCAGATATGTAACCGCGAACCCACATGCTCGGTCAGCAAGATGTCGCGCGCGATGATCGCCTCTTCGGCAACCGCGGGCCATCCCCGAAGGCCGAGCACTCCTGACAGCTCGCTCTCGTTCATCTGGGCATCTTCAGTCAGCCGGGGCTCTTGCGCATGCTGCGCAATCACCCCGTCGAACGCCTTGACGTACTCGAGCGCGCGGCGCATGAGCAGCGCGTCGGAGACGCACTTGCCGTCGTCGGAGAACACCCGCACCCTCGCGTGTGAATCGGCCATGGCGCCAAGCTCTGCTAGTTGCTCACCGCGCAGGCCGACGCTGACCGCGCCCACCGGATGCACGTCACAGTGGCCGGCGTCGCGGCCGGCCAGCCACACCTGTTCGACGACACCCGCGGAGTCGGCCACCGGGTCGGTGTTGGCCATGGCGTGAACCGCGGTGTAACCCCCGAGCGCCGCGGCCAGCGTCCCGGTCTCGACTGTTTCGGCGTCCTCGCGACCGGGCTCTCGAAGGTGTGTGTGGAGATCGACAAGGCCCGGTAGCGTCATCAGCCCATCAGCCTCGAGCACGGTTGCGCCGCGATGCGACAGCCCCGAGTCGATTGCGGCGACCAGCCCGTCGTCGAGCAGCACATCGACCGGCTCGGCGCGTTCAGGCAGCCGGGCACCCTTGAGCAGCCAGCTACTCACTCGCCACCTCCTTGCATCTCCGTCAGTTCAGTCGCGAGCGGTTCCAGGCCGATCGCGGATTCGCTGCCGCCGAGCAAGAGGTACAGAACCGCCATCCGCACGCTCACGCCGTTCGTGACCTGCTCGACGATGACCGAGCGATCGGAGTCGGCGACCTCCGCCGCAATCTCCATGCCGCGGTTCATCGGGCCGGGGTGCATGACGATCGCGTGGTCGGGCAGTACCGCCATGCGCGCGGCGTCGAGACCGTAGCGGCGGCTGTACTCGCGCGCATTCGGAAAATACGACGCGTTCATCCGTTCGCGTTGTACGCGCAGCATCATGACGACGTCGGTCTTGGGCAGCACCGCGTCGAGGTCGTAGGAGTACGAGCACGACCAACCATCAATGCCCACCGGAAACAGGGTCGGCGGTGCGACGACCGTGACGTCGGCACGGAGCGTATGGAGCAGCAAGACGTTCGAGCGAGCCACCCTGCTGTGCAGGACATCGCCAACAATCGCGACCCGGCGCCCTTCGAGATTGCCGAGGTGGCGACGCATCGTGAACGCATCAAGAAGGGCTTGTGTCGGATGCTCGTGGGTGCCGTCGCCGGCATTGACGACGCTGCCCTTGATCCAACCAGCCAGTCGGTGCGGAGCACCGCTCGCTTCGTGCCGTATCACGACACCGTCGGCACCCATCGCCTCGAGGGTAAGCGCGGTGTCCTTGAGGCTCTCGCCCTTCGAAACGCTTGAACCCTTCGCCGAAAAGTTGATCACGTCGGCGGACAGCCGCTTCGCGGCAGCTTCGAACGAGCTGCGGGTGCGAGTGGAATCCTCGAAGAAGAGGTTGACGACTGTGCGACCGCGAAGGGTGGGCAACTTCTTGATCGGCCGGTCCGAGAGCCGAGCGAGTTCGGTCGCTGTGTCGAGAATCAGCAGCGCATCGTCGCGACTCAGATCGGCGGCAGAAAGTAAGTGCCGAGTCATCGAGCACCACCGCCCTGCCCTGAAACAGAAGCAGAGCTTGAAACCGGGGCTGATCCCAAAGAGGAGGCTGGGCCTACCAACACGGCGTCCCGCCCGTCGAGCTCTTCGATCAGTACCGTCACCTGCTCTCGCACCGACGTCGGCAGGTTCTTGCCGACGTAGTCAGCCTTGATCGGCAACTCTCGATGACCCCGATCGATGAGCACCGCGAGTTGCACCGCCCTCGGTCGGCCGAGCTCGCCTAGCGCGTCGAGCGCTGCTCGCACGGTGCGGCCCGAGAACAAGACGTCATCGACGAGCACGACGAGCATCCCGTCGACACCGTCGCCCGGCACCTCGGTGCGCGCGAGCGGCCGAGGCGGCCGCATCCGCAGGTCATCGCGGTACATGGTGATATCGAGTGAGCCGACCGGGACCGCCCGGTTCTCAACGGTGCTCATCCGCTCCGCCAGCCGGTGCGCGAGTCCCACGCCGCGGGTCGGAATCCCCAGCAGCAGGACGTCGGCGCCACCACGGGTGCGTTCGAGGATTTCGTGTGCAATGCGGATCAGCGCGCGGCTCATGTCGGGTGCTTCGAGCACCTCGCGAGGCATCGCGGACGGTACTTGCTGGTCGGGCTGATCGCCCCGGCGCAACTCGTCGTGCTGGTCGTTCTGGCGCTGGTGCGGATGGGCAGCCGTCATCGCCGGGACCTCCTTCCCCGCCTCACCGGACGGGCCTTAAAGGATGTCGAGCAGATCTTAAGCAGCGCCAACCTAGCAGACGCACTTGACGCAGAGTGACGATAGGCCTACCGTCACAGTGCGTAACGAGCGCGGCGTTGACTTCGGGAATTCTGGGTCACTATGTCCCCATTCAGGGGCATCCCCCGAGGTAGCCACTGGTGAAACCGGCGCCCGGGAGTGACCAGGCGTGAGCTTGGTCCGGGCTCGACACACCTAAACAATCAAGTGAACGAACTCTGGTTCGCGCTACCGGTGAGGTCACCTTGAACGACTATGCGAAGGCACTTGGCGCCCGACTGCGCGCCATCCGCACCCAGCAGGGGCTGTCCTTGCACGGCGTCGAGGAGAAGTCGCGGGGCCGCTGGAAGGCGGTCGTTGTTGGCTCCTACGAGCGTGGCGATCGCGCCGTGACCGTCCAGCGGCTCGCAGAACTCGCCGAGTTCTACGGCGTCCCGGTCGGGGAGTTGCTGCCCGACGCCGCCCCAAGCGGCGCGAGTGAGCCGCCGCCGCGCCTTGTGATCGACCTCGAGCAGCTGGCCGACGTCCCGCCTGAGAAAGCCCGTCCGCTGGCACGCTACGCAGCGACAATCCAGAGCCAGCGCGGTGACTACAACGGGCGGGTGCTCTCGATTCGCCAAGACGATCTGCGCTCGCTCGCGGTCATTTACGACGAGTCACCCAGTCTGCTGACCGAAGAGTTGATCTCGTGGGGCGTCCTAAACGCCGAAGCACGCCGGGCCATCGACACGCTGTAATCGGCTGGATGGCTTGGCCCGTTAGCTAGATGGCCTTGCCGGGGTTAAGAATGCCGAGCGGATCGAAGGTCGCCTTCACTGCGCGCTGCACGTCCATGCCGACCTCGCCGATCTCGGCGGGCAACCAGTCGCGCTTCAAGACCCCGATGCCGTGCTCACCCGTAATCGTGCCGCCGAGTTCAAGCGCAGCTGTGTAGATCGCCTCGGCGGCCGGCATCGCGCGATCGGAGTCGACGACGAGACTCGGATGCAAGTTGCCGTCGCCGGCGTGCCCGACGGTGGCGATGACGACGTCGAATTGCGACCCGATCTCTTCGATACGCGCGAGCATCTGCGCCAGCTTCGAACGCGGCACGCCGACATCCTCGGTGAGAATCATCCCGAGCCGTTCAATCGCCCAGTGCGTCATTCGCCGGACGCCGAGCAGCTCGGCCGCTTCAGTCGCATCGGTCGACACCGCGGTATAGGTAGCCCCAGCCGCCGCGAATGCCTTCTCGATAGCGAGCGCTGGCTCGCGCGGGTGTTCGACGTCGACCTGCGCAATCAGCATTGCGGCCGCCGTCCGGTCGAGACCGACGTGCTTCCAATCGTCGACGGCCCGGATCGTCGCGTTGTCCATCAGTTCGAGAAGGCTCGGCTGCAGCCCGGCGGCCATCACGTCATCGACCGCTTCACCTGCGGAGGCGAGGGTCGCGAACACGCCGACGACCGTCACCGGGTCGGTGGTGGGCCGCGGTCGCAGCTTCACGGTGGCCTGGGTCACGATGCCGAGCGTGCCCTCCGACCCGACGAACAGCGCGGTGAGGTCGTATCCGGCAACACCCTTGACCGTGCGCCGACCGGTCTTCATGACCCGCCCGTCGGCGAGCACAACCTCCAGGCCGAGCACCGAGTCGCGCGTGACGCCGTACTTGACGCAGCGCAGACCGCCCGCGTTCGTCGCGACGTTGCCGCCGATCGTCGAGATTTCAAAGCTGGCCGGATCGGGAGCGAACATCAAGCCATACTCGGCCGCAGCGGTTTGCAGTTCGACGTTGAGGACGCCGGGCTCGATGACGGCGAGCTGGTCACCCGCGTTGACCTCGACGATGCGATTCATCTTCGCCAGTGAGAGCACGATGCAACCCTCGATCGCGGTCGCGCCACCGGACAGCCCGGTGCCCGCTCCCCTAGCCACAACCGGGACGACGTGCGTGTTCGCCCAGCGCATCGTTGCCTGCACATCGGTCACGTCACGAGCCAGCACGACGCCCAGCGGGCGCCCAGGTTCGACCAGCCTTGCTTCGTCGCGGCGATACGCCTCAACGGCGTCGCCCTCAGTGATGAGTTGCGCGTGCGAGAGTTCCGCACGCAACTCGTCTATGGGATCCACAACGTTCAGACTAGCTTCCGATCCGGAGCGGTTTGCCGTCGCCTGACCAGTAGAAATCAGATAATCTGAGGACATGAGAGAGGTCACCGCCACTGACGCCGCGCGCGGGTTCTCCGCCCTGCTCACGGCGGTCGAGCGGGACGGCGAGACGTTCCTGGTCACCCGCGGCGGCCGAACAATCGCCCGCATCGAGCCCGCACGTGGAACGTCAGGCGCCGCGGTGAAGGCGCTGCTTCGCCACTACCCCGCCGATCCGCAATGGCAGAGCGAGCTGGCGGCAATCAAGGCGTCATTGCGCACGCAGGAGCGCTCGTGGCAAGACTGATCCTGGACAGCGAAGTCTTGATCGCCACCGAACGCGCCGGCAAGCACTTGAACGGGGTCATCGATGATGACGACGACGTGGCCATCGCCGCCATCAGTGCAGCGGAGCTCCTTACGGGGGTCAACCTCGCCGACGCTGCTCACCGCGACAAACGGACCGCGTTTGTCCGCAGTGTCCTCGACACCATCCCCATCGAGGCCTACGACTTGTCCGTCGCTCGCGCCCATGCCGACTTGCTGGCACATGTCCGGCGCGCAGGTCGGCCGCGCGGCGCACATGATCTGATCATCGCCGCAACGGCGATCGCCACCGATCGGATCGTCGTTTCGGCTGATAGCAAGGCGTACGGCGACCTACCTGGCGTCAGCGTTCGCAGCTGAATCTACGGGTCAGACCGTCAGAGCGGGCTTCTCGTCTAGCAGCTTCGCGAGTACGCCGTTCACGAACGTCGGTGAGTCGTCGGTCGACAGGTCGCGCGCCAAGTTGACAGCCTCGCTCAACACGACACCGTCAGGAACCTCGTCGGCCCACAGCAGTTCGAACGCACCGATCCGCAACAGATTGCGGTCGACAACCGGCATCCGGTCAAGGGTCCAGCCGACCGCGTAGGTCTCGATCAGCTCATCGATGCGGGCGCCGTGGGCGACCACGCCTTCGACCAAGGTGACGGTGTACCCCGGCACCGGTGGAGTGGCCGTCGAGATGTGTCGGGCCAACGTCTCGAGCGCATCGGAGCTGCGCAGGTCGCATTCGAACAGCACGTCGAGCGCACGTTTGCGTGCCTTCGTACGCGCGCTCATCGGCGTCCGCCTGAATGATTGTCTTGTCGCATGAGCAGCGTTCGAACGCTCGTCAGCTGTTGATCCGGCCGAGGTAGTCGCCCGTGCGGGTGTCGACCTTGACCTTCTCGCCGGTGGTGATGAACAGCGGCACCTGGATCTGGGCACCGGTCTCGAGGGTTGCAGGCTTCGTGCCCCCGGTCGATCGATCGCCCTGCATGCCCGGCTCGGTGTAGGAGATCAACAGTTCAGCCGACGCCGGCAACTCGACGTACAACGCAATGCCGTCGTGCAACGCGATAGTGGCTTCGGTGTTTTCGAGCATGAAGTTTGCGGCGTCACCGACCGTCTCGGCAGGCACGTGATGCTGGTCGTAGGTGTCGTTGTCCATGAAGATGAAGTCAGTGCCCTCTTTGTAGAGGTACTGCATCGTGCGCTTGTCGACCGTGGCCACGTCGATCTTCAGCCCTGCATTGAACGTCTTGTCGACAACCTTGCCCGTCAGGACGTGCTTGAGCTTGGTTCGGACGAAGGCCGGCCCCTTGCCGGGCTTGACATGCTGGAACTCGACGACATTCCACAGCTGGTTGTCGAGCGAGAGCGTCATGCCGTTCTTGAGGTCGTTCGTGGTCGCCACGGACGCGGGCTCCTTGTTGATCGTTGTCGTCGCAGGGCGCAGGCCGCCATGGTTTAAGAACGCGCGCCGCAAAAGCCGACCAGCACGGATCAGCCTGTGGCCAGTCTACTGCGGCCTCGGTGAGGCGGCCAAAATGTCCTGCTGACCGGGGTACTGCGGCTGTACGCCGTACTGCGGCTGCACGCCGTACTGCTGGGCGGCGTATTGCTGGGCGGCATACTGCTGCTGGGCGGCCTGGTGGTAGGCGGCTGCTTGGTAGACGGCGGCCCGATGAGCCTGCACGAGGGCGTACTGCTGCGCCACCCATACTGGTGAGGGGTTGCGCAGGGTCACGCGACCGTCGGCGCTCAGCTTGCCGCGCATCCAGCTGCGCGTGCTCTGAGCGAAGTACAACCCGACGCACAGACTCAGCGCCGCGAGGAACCAGCACAGCGGTTGGCCCGTCTTGATGCCGAGCGCGCACAACACGATGGTCCCGACGGCCCCGAATCCCCAGGCGAGCCGAATCCGACGCCGCCGATCTGCCACGACCTGCGCGGAGACCGGGAAGACGATCGTGAACGTAGTCGCGACCGCCGAGGCAATGATCACGTAGAGCAAGATCCCCACGCCAAGTAACACAAGTGGTAGCAGGAAGTACGCCCAGCGCGGTACGTGCTGGACTTTGAGTTTCTGGGTTGCGACGGCAGGGCGGCCGGTCTTGACGCAAACACTTGGCATCAGCTGAGGTACGAGTTCGGCGGTGTAGACGTCGACGTCCATGCGTTCCCCCGAGGGCAGGCGAGAGCGCCGATCGAACGCCCCACCGAATATTCGGCGCGGCCAGGGCGAAACCTGAGAAGTACCCGAGCCTGAGAACTACCAGATCCTGAGAACTACCCGAGCCCGACAACGGCCTGCAGGGCCAGACGATAGGAATCCAGCCCGAAGCCAGCGATCGTTCCGGTCGCCACGGCGGCCACCACCGAGGTGTGCCGGAACTCCTCGCGAGCCGCCGGGTTGGTGATGTGCACCTCAATGAGCGGCGCGGTTCGCATCGCGATCGCATCACGCAAGGCGTAGGAGTAGTGCGTGAACGCGGCCGGATTCAAGACGACGGCGACCTTGGCATCGGCCGCCTCGTGCAACCAGCTGATGAGCGTCGCCTCGTCGTCGGTCTGCCGTACCTCGACGTCGAGGCCGAGGTCCTGACCCGCCTGCGAGCAGGCCGAGACCAAGTCGGCGTAGGTGAAGGACCCGTAGATTTCGGGCTCGCGAGTGCCAAGGCGCGACAGGTTGGGTCCGTTTAGGACCAGCACCTTGCGGTTCTGGGTCACAGCCGCTCCTAACTCAGTGTGGGGGTTGCGCTACCTCCAGGTAGGCGGCCTCAAGCAGTTCGGGAGCAGGATCGGAAAGGATTCTCGCGCGCCCAAGGCCCTCGAGCACGACAAAACGCAATGTGCCGCCGCGCGTCTTCTTATCCACACTCATCGCTGCCCGCAGCTGTGACCACGCATCAGTGGCATACGAGGTCGGCAAGCCGAGCGATTCGAGCACCGTTCGATGCCGCAGCGCGCATTCAGGGTCGAGAATGCCGGCCTGACTGCTTAACGCTGCCGCGTAGACGAGGCCCACAGAAACCGCGTCGCCGTGGCGCCACCCGAAGTTCTCACGCTTCTCGATCGCGTGCGCGAGCGTATGACCGTAATTGAGAATCTCGCGCCCAATACCACCAGGACCCACGGCGGCCATCTCATGCAAGTCGGCACTGACGACTGCAGCCTTCACTGCAATAGCCCGGACGACGAGGGCAGCCGTATGTGGCCCGGCAGGCGTTGTGGCGCCGACGGGATCGGACTCGATCAGGTCGAGGATCATCGGATCGGCGATGAAGCCGACTTTGACCACTTCGGCAAGCCCAGCTACGTAGTCGGACCGGGGCAGTGACGCGAGCAGCGACAGGTCGCAGACAACGGCGGCCGGCGGATGGAACGAACCGACGAGATTCTTGCCAGCGGGCACGTTGATACCTGTCTTGCCGCCAACTGCGGCGTCGACCATCGCGAGCAGCGTGGTCGGTACTTGGATTACGCGCACACCACGAAGCCAAGTTGCCGCAATGAATCCGGCAACGTCGGTCACCGCTCCCCCACCTACACCGACGACCAGATCGCTGCGAGTGAATCCCCGTGCGGCAAGGGAATCCCAGGCCGCAATGACGACGTTCGCCGTCTTCGCACCTTCTCCATCGGGGACTTCGATCCGCAGCATGTCGATGCGTCCAGACAACGCCGCCTCGACCTCGTCAACGACGTGCGCGACCGCCGCTTGATGGACGACCGCGACCTGTCGCACGTCAGTCGGCACCAGCGCGGCAAATTCCGAAAGCGCGCCAGCGCCCACCACAACCTCATACGGGTTGTCGCCGGCAACGATGAGGCGATCGGTCATCGGATGAGCTGCGCAATTTCTGCGGTGACCGCGGTTGCGGCTTTGCCGGTGCTGGCCACGGTCGCAGTCGCGACCTCCTCGTACAGCGGTCGCCTGGCTTCCATCAGTGCGTGGAGCTGGGCTCGTGGATTGCCTAGTAGTAACGGCCGGTCGCGGTTGAAGCCCACTCTCTTCGTCGCGTCGGCAAGGTCGACGTCGATGTAAACAACCCGGTGCTCGTGAAGAAGTTCGCGAGTGTGCGCGTCGAGGATCGCACCACCACCGAGAACGAGCACGCCATTGTGTTCCGCCAAGGCGTGCTCGACAGCGACGCTTTCAAGCTTCCGGAAATGCTCTTCGCCGTGTTCGAAGAAGATGTCCGCAACCTTCAAACCCGCGACCTTCTCGACGTCGAGATCAGTGTCGCGAAATGTCGTACCGAACCGGCTCGCGAGCAGTCGACCAACCGTGCTCTTGCCTGCTCCGGGCGGACCCACGAGGACAACGAGAGGCGCCATCAGTCAGTGCACGACCAGGGTGTCGAGATAACCGCGCACATTGCGGCGGACCTCACGCAGCGAGTCACCACCGAACTTCTCCAGCACGCAATCGGCGAGCACCAGCGCCACCATCGCCTCGGCAACGACGCCAGCAGCAGGGACCGCACACACGTCGCTGCGCTGATTAATCGCCTTCGCCGCTTCGCCGGTAGCGACGTCAATCGTGTCCAAGGCTCGCGGCACGGTCGAGATGGGCTTCATTGCCGCGCGCACCCGCAACACCTCACCCGTCGACATCCCGCCTTCGGTGCCGCCTGCGCGATTCGTCCGCCGACGCACTCCGTCCGGACCGTTCTCGATTTCATCGTGGGCGGCTGATCCGCGTCGGCGCGCGGACTCGAACCCGTCGCCGACCTCGACGCCCTTGATGGCCTGGATACCCATCAATGCGCCAGCCAGCCGCGAATCTAGCCGACGGTCCCAGTGGACGTGGCTGCCAAGGCCTGGGGGCAGCCCGTAAGCAACGACCTCAACCACACCACCCAGTGTGTCGCCCTCCGAGCGGGCGATGTCGATCTCGGCGACCATCGCAGTGCTGGTCGCCGGATCGAAGCAGCGCACCGGGTCTTCGTCGATGCGGTCGCGGTTACCCGCGGCGGGGACGAGTCCGGGCGGAGCGCTCACCTGCCCGATGGAGACAACGTGGCTCAACACCTCGACGTCCAGCGCCTGTCGCAAGAAGCTGGCGGCGATATCGCCGACTGCGACCCGGGCTGCGGTTTCGCGGGCACTTGCCCTTTCGAGGATCGGCCGGACGTCATCGAGCGCGTATTTCTGCATCCCGACCAGATCCGCGTGACCTGGGCGGGGACGCGTCAGCGGGGCATTGCGAGCGAGGTCAGCCAACTCGTCTTCGTCGACGGGATCGGGGCTCATCACCTTCTCCCACTTCGGCCATTCGCTGTTGCCGACCCGGATCGCGATGGGGCCGCCCATCGAGACGCCGTGCCTGATACCGCCGAGGAAGTCGATCTCGTCGCGTTCAAAGGTCATTCGTGCGCCTCGGCCGTAACCGGCCCGGCGGCGGGCAAGCGCGTCAGCTACCTCGTGCGTCGAGGTGTGAACGCCAGCGGGGAGCCCCTCGAGAATCGCGACGAGTGCGGGACCATGCGACTCGCCGGCGGTCAGCCACCGCAGCATGCACTGAGTCTCCCATGAACACACGTGTGCGTGCGCCGACGAGGAACTGGGCGCGGAATTGCATCGACCCCGTCCGGTCGATCTGGACGGGGTCGATGTGGCTTGATGTGGTACGCGGCTTGAGGTACAGGCTAGCCGAGCTGTGCTGACTGGCCCTTCGCGAGCTGGAGGAACTGGTCGCCGTACTCGAAGTCCGCACCGTAGACCGGCGTGGCGCCCGACGTGTCGGCCAGGATCGAGACCAGCTTGAAGTACGTCCCGAAGATCTGACCTGGCGTGATGCCGTTGTACGGAGTCGTCGTCGCGCCGTTGGTCACGGTGACGTCGATCGTGTTTGTCGCGTCCGCCCTGACGAGCGTGAGCGTGATCGCGTTGCCCGCGGTCGGCAGCGATGTCGGCGTCGGAGTTGCCGTGACAGTCACGGTCGGCGACGGGTTGGCCGTGACGGTGACGGTCGGCGTCGGTGCCAGCGTCAACGTCGGAATGACGATGAGCGGGGACGGCGTCGATGACGGAGGCGGGGCGACACTCGCCTTAGTCGATGCCTTGGCAGTTGGGCTCGCCGGCGGGGTCGGGGGCACCAGCGCGGGCTGGAACGGGTTGCGTCCCACCGCTGCGGTGTAAGCAGCCGGAACCGCCTGGACGGGGGTCGGGCTGGCCGACGAAACAGCAGTATGGGGGTGCGACGGCACCGCGCCGGTGTTCGACGACTTGGATCCGCCCGAGAACAGCAGGAGGTAGGCGATCACGCCGAGGACAGCCACGCCGACCACCGCGACCAGCGCGAGGCGCTGGTTGCGCTGTGCCGACCCGGCCAGCGCGGATGAGGACTCGCTCATATCCGGGTCTCCTAGTTACTCGGGCTAGCGGTC
>DATCFU010000063.1:0-25565 GCA_036509315.1 Acidothermaceae bacterium | reverse complement strand
TTCCTTCTCGTCGTAGCCGCCCTTGAAGCGGGTAGGCGTGAACTGCTTGTTCTTCACGTCCTCAGCGGTCAGCGGCATCGGGTCACCTCGGGGAATCGTTGGGTACGCGCCGGACAAACTATAGGGAACCCACTACTGATAGCAGAATGTAGGCGGTGCCGATGACGGCGATCCAGGCCACAGTCCAGTCTGCACTGAATGCGCCGACCCGCAGTGGGGGGAGTAAGCGGTGCACAAATTTCAGTGGTGGATCGGTAAGCGAATAACACGTCTCCAGTGCGATGAGGACCGCACCACGCGGACGCCATTCTCGTGCGAAAAGCTGTACGTAGTCGAAAACGAGCCGGACGAACATGACCACAATAAACGCGACAATAACGTCGGCCAGGACCCGCCACACAGTGCCCACGTCGTGCCGGCCGCCTAGCTTTGATTGAAGAATCCGCCTTCGGCGATCCGCTGCTTGTCCTCCGCCGTCACCTCAACATCCTGCGGCGACAACAAAAAGACCTTCGCGGTCACACGTTCGATACTGCCACGCAGACCAAAGATCAGCCCAGCCGCGAAGTCGACAAGCCTCTTCGCGTCGGCGTCATCCATCTCGGTGAGATTCATGATCACCGGCGTGCCTTCGCGAAAATGCTCGCCAATCGCGCGTGCCTCGTTATACGTCCGCGGGTGCAATGTCGTTACACGGATAGGCCCCGCGGCCGCGTCGGCCCAGCCCATCGGAGCAACCGCCATCGCGGCGGCTCCCCCGCCGGACCGGACCCCGGCGTATGCAGGAGCACGGTCACGCAGGTCGGGCGCCGCCCCGCGGCGTCCGTACTCGATCTCGGCAGCTGGCGCGCGGTCGACCTGCAGGCCGGCACGCCGACCCGCCGGGACCGGCGCTGGAGCTTCGTATTCGTCGTATTCGTCGTAGTTCTCGGCGTCGTCCTCGACGAGGCCGAGGTAGACCATCGCCTTGCGCATGACGGCCATCCGTGTCTCCCTCTGGTCCCCTCAGACGTCGGTTTCGTCCGGACCCTACCGGACAGGATGCCGCCGAGCGCCCAGCAACGCCGAGCCGACACGCAGATGAGTTGCGCCGTTCGCGACGGCCTGCTCGAGGTCACCGCTCATCCCCGCCGAGATTACCCGCGCCAACGGGTGGCGCTGACGGACCGCGTCGGCGATTTCGGCGAGCTTTCGAAACGCCGCTTCTGGGTCTGCCCCCAGTGGCGCTACGGCCATCACCCCCGCGAGTTCGAGCCGTGACTCGGCGGCGACAGCGTCGGCGATAACACCGACCTCCTCGGGTCGCGCGCCAGCCCGACCAGGGCTGCTCGTCTCGCCGAGGTCTACCTGGACAAGACAACTGACGGCTGTTTGTTGCGCGGCGTGGGCAAGCGCGTCAACGACGCGCAACCGGTCGACTGAATGGATAAGGCTGGCGTACCGGACGACTGAGGCGCACTTGTTTGTCTGCAACGCTCCCACGAAATGCCACCGCAGAACGCTTGAACGCTCATGCACAGCCGCCACCTCTGCAACCTTGGGAGCGGCTTCCTGATCGCGGTTCTCCCCCACATCTGTCACGCCAAGCTCGGCAAGCAGCACAACATCGGACGCCGGGAATGTCTTCGTGATCGCGATGACTGCAACGTCATCGACGGGGCGGCCAGCAGCGGCGCACGCGGCCGCGATGCGTTGTCGAAGGTGCTGAAGATTCGTTGCGAGCTCGCGGCGCCTCGCATCGCGCCCGCTGGTCGTCGGAGTCACGCCGTTCGTCGAAGTCACGCCGATCGCCAGATCAGGGCACCCATCCGACCAGTGACTTTGTCACGGCGGTAGGAGAACGTGGTCGGATCCTCGCGCGTACATCCGCCGACGAATCGCACGACGCGCACCCCGGCGCGCTGCAACTGGTCGATGACGCCTGCACGCACATCGAGTGCCGGACCGCCGCTTCGAGCCCGCGCGAACGCGGCGGGGACAACCGCCAGCACCGCCGCCGCCATGTCGGCGGGCACCTCATAACAGCTGCCACACACGGTGGGGCCGACCGCGGCGACGAGCTGCCGGGCGCCGTTCTCCCGCAACGCGCTGACTATGGCGTCGACCGCACCGGCCAGCAGGCCGGGTCGCCCGCAGTGCAGGCTGCCCACCAGACCGGCGGATGGGTCCGAGAGCACGACGAGTGCGCAGTCGGCCGATAACGCGCCGAGGGCGACGTCGGTCGCGGCCGTCACCAGGCCGTCGGCTTCGTAGCCGGACTCGTGTTCCGACGCACCCTCGACGACGTGAACCAGGGCCCCGTGCTGCGCCTGCAGCCAGGTCGCATGCGGGACACCAAGCCGCTCGAGAACGTCGCCTCTGTTGCGTCGAACGACGGCGGCGTCATCCCCAACGCTAAAGCTCAGGTTGAGGCTGTCATACGGCGCGGCACTAAACCCGTCTAGCCGACTGGTGAAGGCAAAGCGCACGTCACCACCGAGGCTCCCGAGCCAGAGCACCTACTTCAAGAAGTCGGGGACGTCGAGTTCTTCTTCGACCTCGTCCTCGAACACGATTGTGCGACGTGGCGCGGGATCGCGGCGCGGCACCTCGCCAGCCTCGGGCAAGGACACCCGCTCAGGTTCGCGCGGCTCGACCCGGGCGGCCTCCGTGCGGGTAAGACTGGGCGGGGCGGTCGTGACGTTGATCGCGTCGTCGATCGCATCTGTTGGACGTGGTGTCTCGACTATCCGACGGGTCGGTTGGCGAGCCGGTCGCGGCGAACCACCGTCGAATCCGGCAGCGATGACCGTAACGCGAACCTCGTCGCCCAGTGCATCGTCAATGACTGCGCCGAAGATGATGTTGGCATCGGGGTGGGCGGCCTCGGCGACAAGTTGAGCAGCCTCGTTGATCTCGAATAGACCCAGGTCGGAGCCGCCAGCGACGGACAATAACACGCCGTGCGCTCCCTCGATCGATGCTTCGAGCAACGGGCTCGAGATCGCCATCTCCGCGGCTGCCACCGCGCGGTCTTCGCCGCGGGCTGAGCCGATGCCCATCAACGCCGAGCCCGCGCCGGACATCACCGATTTCACATCCGCGAAGTCGAGGTTGATCAGGCCCGGAGTGGTGATCAGGTCGGTAATACCGGAGACGCCCTGCAGCAGCACCTGGTCGGCCGACTTGAACGCGTCGAGCACGCTGATCTTGCGGTCGCTGATCGACAGCAATCGATCGTTGGGAATGACGATGAGGGTGTCGACCTCGTCACGAAGTTCTTCAATGCCGACGTCGGCTTGCTCGCCGCGACGACGGCCCTCGAATCCGAAGGGGCGCGTGACGACACCAATCGTGAGTGCGCCGAGTGCACGCGACAGCCGGGCCACCACAGGTGCGCCACCGGTCCCCGTACCGCCGCCTTCACCAGCAGTCACGAACACCATGTCGGCGCCCTTGAGCACCTCTTCGATTTCCTCGGTGTGGTCCTCGGCGGCCTGCCGGCCGACCTCAGGATCAGCACCCGCACCCAAACCGCGGGTGAGCTCGCGACCGATGTCGAGCTTCACATCGGCGTCGCTCATCAGTAGTGCCTGCGCGTCGGTATTGATGGCGATGAACTCGACACCCTTAAGACCGACTTCGATCATCCGGTTGACGGCGTTGACGCCCCCGCCGCCGATCCCAACGACCTTGATGACCGCGAGGTAGTTCTGCGGTGCTGCCACGGACTTTCGCCTTGCCTTCCCTCGTCGGTCAATCGTCAGTCGCGCGAGACGTGCAGTCACACGAGACAGCTAATCCGGTTCGTGAGGCACAAACTGCGCAAGCGGTGATCCGGGGAAGCCACCACCGACGGCGCGATCGCAGACCGGAGCCGCGACCCTCATCCTCAAGTAGACCGTTATAGTTATGTCAACCTGAGAACGTCACGAAGATTAGAGCCCCGAACGCCAAAGGGTCAACGCGGGTGACGGCGTGTCGCAATCAGGTCAACGCACTTGGCGTCTGCGCGCGTTGTCGCAACGCCTCGAGCACTTCAGGCCCGAGCATCGCGACATCTCCCCCCGCGCCCATCGTCAAGACCAGATCGCCCGGTCGCGCACGTTCGGCGAGTTGCGCCGGCACGGCAGACCACGACGGCTCAAAGACGACGTGATCAGGTGGCAATGTCACGGCGGCCGCGAGTGCGGTTCCAGTGCCGCCGGGCAACATCGTCTCGCCGGGTGCGTAAACCTCCATCACCACAACGTCGTCGGCTAACCCGAGAGCTTGGCCGAACTCGGCGCAGAAATCCGCCGTGCGGTAGTAGTGATGCGCTTGGAACGCAACGACCAGTCGCCCGTTGCCAACGACCTCGCGCGCTGCCAGCAGGATCGCCGCGATCTCGGTCGGGTGATGTGCGTAGTCGTCGTAGACGCGCACTCCGTTAACAACGCCTTTGGGCTCGAACCGGCGCCGCGCACCGGTGAATACGGTGAGGCCTGCGGCGAACTCGGCGAACGGGAGATCCAGACCCAGGCCAACCGTCGTCGCCGCAGCCGCGTTGAGTGCGTTGTGCCGACCCGGCACTCGCAAAACGACCTCACCCAATCGACGTCCGCCTGCGACGATTTGGAAAGACGAACCGGTACCCGCCAACTGAAGCTTGGCGATTCGCACATCGGCATCGGCAGATTCGCCATAGGTCCGGACGTCGATCCCAACCCGTCGTGCAAAACACGCGAGTTGCATCGCGCCAGGGTCGTCAGCACATAACGCCAAGAAACCGTCTGGTGCCAGCCGTTGGGCGAAGCGCTCGAACGCCTGATGAATCTCGGCAATGCCGGCGTAGTGATTGAGGTGGTCCGCCTCGATGTTGGTCACGATCGCGGCGAACGGTGACAGCAAGAGGAAGCTCTCGTCGCTCTCGTCCGCCTCAGCAACAAACAGTCCACCAACGCCGTCATGCGCGTTGGAGCCCGGCTCGTTGAGATCGGCACCGATGGCGAATGACGGATCCTCGCCACAGTGCTGCAGTGCACGCGCAAGCATCGAGGTCGTTGTGGTCTTCCCATGCGTACCGGCGACTGCGATTCCGCGGCGACCGGCCATCACCGAGGCCAGCGCGGCCGCACGCGGCAGTATCCGCAAGCCCCGGGTGCGCGCTTCGATGAGTTCGGGATTGGATTCCTGGATCGCCGTCGACACCACGACGGTATCGGCAGCGCCGAGGTTTGCCGCATCGTGGCCAACGAACACCTTGGCGCCGAGCACTCGCAGCGCCGCGAGCACCCGACCCTCCTTGGCATCACTGCCGGTCACTGTTGCGCCGCGGGTGAGCATGATGCGGGCGATGCCAGACATACCGCCGCCACCGATGCCGATGAAATGCACGACACCGAGCTCACCAAGTGCCTGCGACCCTGAAGTCGCGTTCATTTCCCGCGCCCGCCGCGCGGCCGCCCCGCTCGCTGCGCACGGCTGCCCGACGCTTCGACGATCATGTCGACCATTTTCTCGTCCGCATCGCGACGGCCCAAATCGGCGGCTCGCACCGACATGGTCCGGAGCCTGCGCGGGTTCGTCAGCAACGGGATGAGCTGGTCACGGATCCAGGCCGGGCGTAGTTCGGCGTCCGAGACTAAAAGTCCGCCGCCCGAGTCGACGATGGGCTGGGCGTTGAAGCGCTGCTCGCCGTTGCCATGAGGCAGCGGCACATAGATCCCGGGCAGGCCGACCGCGGTGAGCTCGGCGCACGTCATGGCACCGGCACGGCACAGCATGAGGTCGGCGGCAGCGTACGCCAGCTCCATGTGGTCGACGTAGGCCACCAGCACGTAGGGCGGCTCGCCGGCAATCGGCTCAGGTTTCGCGGCATCAACGTCACCGAGCTGAGTCGGACCCGCGATGTGCAGCACCTGGATACCGGCGGCCAGCAAGTCTGCCACTGCACCAACGACGGCGCGATTCAGCGAGCGCGCTCCTTGCGATCCCCCTGAAACCAGCAAGGTCGGAGCGCCGTCAAGCAGGCCGAGCTCGGCGCGCGCGCGGCCGCGAAGTTCGGCGCGGTCGAGTGTGCTGATCGCTCGTCGGAGCGGGACGCCGATCACCCGCGCGTGGGGCAGCTTCGGGTCAGGTGTGCTCGCCGCGACGTAGGGCGTGAAGCGTGCACCCCATCGGTTGGCCAGGCCAGGCTTCGCGTTGGCCTCATGCACCACGAACGGCAACTTTGCGCCCCTGGCGGCAAGATAGGCCGGCAACGCGACGTACCCACCGAAGCCGACAACAACGTCGGCGCCGACGTTGTCGAAAATGGCGGTGGCTTCACGCACGGCTGTGCGCATGCGGGTCGGGACTGTCAGGAAGGACGGCGTGAGCGACCGCGGCAACGGCACCGGCGGTATGAGTGCAAGGTCATAGCCGCGTGCCGGTACCAACCGGGTCTCGAGTCCGCGGGCGGTGCCGAGCATGGTGATACCGACCTCGGGGTCGCGACGTCGCAACGCATCGGCGACGGCAAGGGCGGGCTCGACATGGCCGGCGGTACCCCCGCCGGCGAGCACCACGTGCACCCGAGGTCACCGACCGCCACGCGACAGATGCAATACAACTGCGGTCTTGTGCAGGCCTCGGCGAAACACGTTGGGACCTCGCGCGGCGATCGCAGCCGCAGCGCTCGGCTCTCGCCGCGCGAGCGACATCAACATGCCCAACGCGAACATCGTTGGTATCAGCGACGAGCCGCCGGCCGATATCAGTGGTAACGGGATGCCCGTGATCGGCAGCAAGCCGATTACTGCGCCGACGTTGACGAGAGCTTGAACGAGCAGCCACGCGACGATCGCCGACGCCGCCAATCGGGAGAACATGTCTCGGCTCCGTTGCGCGACCCGGATGCCCGAATAAGCCAGCACTGCAAACAAAATCAGGACTGCGATTGTACCGACTAGCCCCAACTCTTCACCGATGATGGCGAATATGAAGTCGGTGTGCGCCTCCGGCAGATAGCCCCACTTTTGACGGCTGCTGCCTAGACCGACGCCCCACCAGCCCCCGGCACCGAGGCCGTAGATGCCCTGGCACGACTGCCACCCGGTGTTGAGGCAGTCCTTGAACGGGTGGCTGAAGCTCAAGAGCCGCTGCAGTCGATAGGGCTCGCTGATCGCGAGGTAGCTGACGCCGCCCACGACAGCGAGCATGGTGACCGCGAACAGTCGCAGTGGCGCGCCGACGACCCACAGCAGCGACAACACGATGGTGAGCACGACGAGCATCGTGCCGAGGTCGTGCTCCTTCTCAATCAACACGAGCACCAAGAGCGTGACCGGCAGGAGTGGCACCAGGATCCGCCGGTAACTGTCGAGCGTGCCCAGTTTGTGTTTGCGCGCGAGTAAGTCCGCGCCCCACAACACCAAGCCCAGCTTGGCGAACTCAGACGGCTGAATCGTGAACGGACCACCGAAGGCGACCCACCGCGTCGCGCCGTTTGCCGAGACCCCGAGGCCCGGGATCAGGACGGCGACCAACAATCCGCACGACGCGAACAACGCGGGATAGGCAAGGAACCGGAACACCTTCAACGGTAGCCGGCTCGCTACGAGCAGCAATGGGATGCCAATCGACAACCACAGCAGTTGTTTGTCGACCACGGCGAATGACACCTGGTCGGATTCGACGTAGGACGACGACCACACCATGACGACGCCGAATCCGACAAGCAGTGCGGTGCTTGCCAGCAGCAAGTAGTACGACGCCAGGGGCCGCCAGAGCACCGGCGGGTTCTCGATCTTCGACCACAGCGCAGTGACTGTGCCCTCCGCACCCGTGGTCGGTGTCTGCGTGTTCGGTGCCGGCGTGGCTGGCGTCGTGGTGTTCGGCGGCCTCGTGGTCGTGGTCATCGCGCGCGCTCCTGGAGCCTGCGCACCGCAGCTGCGAAGACGTCGCCCCGATGGCCATAGTCGCGGAACATGTCCATCGACGCGGCGGCCGGTGCGAGCAACACAGTGTCGCCGGCGGTCGCCAATTCCAGTGCCTGTGCGACCACGTGATCCATGACGACTTCCACCTGGTTAGTCTCGGGCGTAGGGACCTCGACCACGCGGACATCTGGTGCGTGTCGCGCGAGTGCATCGGAGATTTCCGCTCTGCACGCACCCATGAGCACGACGGCCCGCAGGCGCGGCGCGGCCATTCGAACCACTTCATCGAATGCGATGCCCTTGCCGAGTCCGCCCGCGATCCACACGACGGACTCAAAGGACGTCAGCGATGCCGCTGCCGCATGCGGGCTAGTGGCTTTCGAGTCATCGATGAAGCGAACCCCGTCGATCACTGCAACTTCGGCAATCCGATGTGGTGCGGGGGTAAATGCCCTCAGTCCCGCAGCGACGGCATCCGGCGCGACGCCATAAGCCCGGGCGAGTGCTGCGGCGGCAAGCGCATTGGCAACGTTGTGTAGGCCCGGAACGATGACGTCAGCCAGTGTGGCAACCTCAACCGCCTCGTTGTCGGCATCATCAACGAAGGCCCG
Organism: Acidothermaceae bacterium; assembly: GCA_036509315.1. Lineage (GTDB taxonomy): Bacteria > Actinomycetota > Actinomycetes > Acidothermales > Acidothermaceae > PALSA-607. The sequence continues at coordinate 17,074 of DATCFU010000063.1, read as the reverse complement.
GTCGACAAGAAGGTCTTCCACCATCCCGAGTTGGTGCGGGCGTGGACTGTTCAACGTGAAGGCAACTCGGCGCCCTGGGGCGCGAGCAAGCAAGCGCGTACTAACCGCATCGTCTGCGTTGCCGACGGCACAGGTCTCCTCGTGCGCAAACGCGAGGCCCTTGGCAGCTACGTAGTCATCGAAGGAGTCCCCCCACCAATCGAGGTGGTCGGGTGCGACGTTGAGAACCGCGGCGGCGACAGGGGTAACCGACCGTGACCAATGCAACTGAAAGCTGCCGAGTTCGACAGCCAACGCGTCGTAGGGGCCATTGACGACCTCGACAAGTGCAGTGCCGATATTGCCGGCGGTTGCCGTGCGGTGTCCGGCCGCCCGCAGTATCGACGCGAGCATCAAGGTGGCCGTTGTCTTTCCATCGGTGCCGGTGACGACCAGCCACGCGGGTGCACCGGGTTCGCGTAACCGCCAAGCCAGCTCGGGCTCACCCCACACCGGGACACCCGACGCGGCAGCCGCTAAGAATAACGGCGACTCCCGACGCCAGCCGGGAGACGTCACGACGAGTTGAGCTTCGGTGGGCAACGTGTCCCCGTCACCGAGCCGGACCTCGACACCTTGCGTTCTCAGATCAGCTGCGGCTCGCTGTTCCCTCTCGCTGACACCGGCGTCGACCGCTATCACGTCAGCACCAAGTGCGCGCAGTACCCGCGAACACGCAACACCGGATATTCCGACGCCAGCCACGCAGACCGTCAACTCGTGCCAAGGCGCATCATGGGCGGCCGCAGGCAACCATGCCGGAATCACGACTGCCATGTGATCCACTCGGCGTAGAAGATGCCAAGGCCCAAGGCAACGGCGAGGCCCGCGATGATCCAGAACCGGATGACGATGGTCACCTCGGCCCAACCCTTGAGTTCGAAATGGTGCTGCAGCGGTGCCATCTTGAACACGCGGCGATGCGTCAGCTTGAAATAACCGATCTGAATGAGGCTCGACATCGTGATGACGACGAAGAGTCCTCCGAGTACGGCAAGCAGCAACTCGGTGTGAGTCATGATGGCCATGCCGGCCAGCGCGCCACCGAGGGCCAGTGACCCCGTGTCGCCCATGAAGATGCGCGCAGGCGCAGCGTTCCACCACAGAAAGCCTGCGCATGCACCCGCGAAGCCGGCCGCCAGAATCGCGAGATCGAACGGGTCACGCACTGGGTAGCAGCCCACCGAGGCTTTGCTGATGCAGTCGTTGCGGCCTTGCCAGAACGTCATGATTACGAAGGCAGCAAAGATCATCGTCGACGCTCCGGTGGCGAGGCCGTCGAGGCCATCGGTGAGATTCACACCGTTCGATGTCGACGAGACCATCACGAGTGCCCAGACGACAAACCCGACGGCGCCGAGCGCCACTGTCGTGTCGCGGACAAACGAGATGTGGGTCGACGCAGGATGAATACCCGTGCTGTCGGGGAATTGCAGCACGAGAACACCGAAGACGATCGCCACGAGTGTCTGCCCGAGCAGCTTCGTACGTGCCCGAAGCCCGAGGTTGCGCTGCATTCGAACCTTGATGAAGTCGTCTAGGAATCCCACCAGACCAAGCCCGGTCGCGAGTCCGAGCACCAGCAAGCCCGACGCAGTCGGACCACTAGCACTCAGCATGTTGCCACCCGAGTAGCCGAGAATCGCGGCGATCAGGATGACGGTGCCACCCATCGTCGGTGTACCGCGCTTGGTGTGATGCGTTGTTGGTCCGTCATCGCGGATCAACTGCCCATAACCGCGTTGGCGCAAGAACCTGATCGCGAACGGCGTACCGAACAGCGACACGATCAGCGAGATCGTGCCCGCGGCGAGGATCCCCTTCACGTGCCAGCTCCCGCTTCGCTACCCGGCTCAGCGAGCAAGGCCTGCGCAACGCGCTGCAAGTCGGCGGAGCGTGATGCCTTCACCAGCACGACGTCGCCCGGACCAAGGTCCTTTTCGAGATGGGATACCGCGTCGGCAAACCCGTCGACCACCGTTACCCGCGAAGCCTCGAGCCCAGCCTCGATCGCACCCTCGGCAATGCCCCGTGCCGCTGCACCGACAACGACAAGTTGATGGACGCCGATCAGTGCCGCCGCAGCACCGATGTCACGATGCGCTGTCGCTGCGGTTGAACCGAGTTCGGCCATTAGGCCGAGGACAGCGTTCATGCGACGTGCCGGCCCTGCGCCATGTCCGCCCGAGCCCATTGCGGCGAGCGCCGCTAGCGCCGCCTTCATCGATTCAGGATTTGCGTTGTACGCATCGTTGATAACGATGACCCCGTCGGCGCGCTCCGACACCTGCATGCGCCACCGGCTGACTGCGTCGATGCCGGCCAAGCCGGCAGCGACTGCTTCGAGGTCGAGGCCAAGCTCAAGCGCAACGGCAGCTGCGGCTAGTGCGTTCGAGACGTGGTGCGCACCATGCAACGACAGCGACACCTCGACTTCGCCACGAGCAGTAACCATGCGGAAGGAAGGGCGCGCCAACTCATCGAGCACCACGTCAACCGCGCGAAGATCCGCGTCCGTACCGAGCCCGAATGTCACGACGCGCGCGGGGGTCCGGGCCGCCATCGCGACCACGGCATCGTCATCAGCGTTGAGCACCGCGAGACCGTCGTCCGGAAGCGCCTCGACGAGCTCGCCTTTGGCCTGCGCTACCGCGGCTCGACTGCCGAACTCGCCAAGGTGCGCGACGCCGACGTTGAGCACAACGCCGATCTGTGGCCTTGCGATCCCGCAGAGGTAAGCAATGTGATCGAGTCCGCGTGCGCTGTATTCGAGGACCAAGTACCTGGTATCCGCGTCGGCCCGCAACACGGTGAGCGGCAGCCCGACCTCGGTGTTAAACGAGCCTTCGGGCGCGATCGTTGGCCCGAGTTTCGTCAGGAGTTGTCCGACGATGTCCTTCGTGCTCGTCTTGCCGCTCGACCCGGTGATTCCGACAACCACAGGGCTTGCCAGCCGGTGCAGGTAGCCGCGCGCAAGGTCACCAAGAGCGCGTACGGTGTCGCCGACGACAACCGCGGGCACCGCGACCGTCCGGCTCGCCAGAACGACCGGAGCGCCGTCGGCGACTGCCTGCGCAACGAAGTCGTGCCCATCGACGCGGGCTCCCGAGACGGCAACAAAAAGACACCCGGGACTCACGCGGCGCGAGTCAACGACCACCGGGCCGATAACAGGCGCGGCCGGATCAGCAAGGTCCGACACCACGCCGTGACTCAGTTGAGCGATCTCACTAACTGTCAGCGTCATCATGAAGCGCCGGCGCCGTTGGTCAACCCAGCGAGTTCAGCACGCAAGACGATGCGGTCGTCGAACGGGTACACCACGCCGCCGACCTCCTGCCCTTGTTCATGACCCTTACCGGCGACGACAACGACGTCACCGGCCCGAGCCTGACTGACAGCGACCTGAATCGCCGTCTTCCTGTCGAGTTCGACGATGACCTCGCCGCGCTGCTCCGCAGCGACTCCCATTGCACCGTCGAGCATGGCGGCAAGGATCGTGTACGGGTCTTCGCTGCGCGGATTGTCGCTGGTTAACACCGCGACGTCGGCGAGGCGCGCGGCGGCCGCACCCATTAGTGGCCGTTTCGCCCGATCGCGGTCACCACCGCAACCAAGGACGACGATGAGTCGGCCGGTGGTCGTGGGGCGCAGCGTGGTCAAAAGCGTCTCGACCGCGTCGGGGGTATGTGCGTAGTCGACGAGCGCCGTGAACGGCTGCGATACCGAGATGGCTTCCATCCGGCCCGGCACAACCGCCACACCGGCGATGCCGCGAGCGGCCGCTTGCGGATCGATACCGCCGATGACGAGCGTGACAAATGCGAGCAACGCGTTGGCGATGTTGAACGACCCAGGCAAGCGGATCGAGACCGGCACGACGACGTCGGGACCATGTACGACGAACTCCGTGCCGTTGCCCGCATTGTGTGACAGGTCGCTCAGCCACCACGTGGCGTCGCGAGTCGTTGCCGACACCGTGGTCAGCGGAATCTGCGCGATGCCAAGCAATCGGCGTCCGTGCGCGTCGTCGACGTTGACCACGCCCACCCTCGCGAACTGCGGCGTGAACAATCGCGCCTTCGCGTTGAAGTAGTCGTCGAGGTCCGCGTGGAAATCCAGATGATCCTGAGACAGGTTGCTGAAGGCGACCACCTCGAACGCCGTGCCATCGACCCGGTGCAACGCAAGCGCGTGACTGGAGACCTCCATCGAGACTGACCCGACGCCGCGTTCGACCATCACCGCCAGCAGTGCCTGCAGGTCCGGGGCTTCCGGCGTCGTGCGCGCGCTAGGGACAACCCATTCGCCGATCCTGGTCTCGATGGTCCCGACCAAGCCGGTCTTTTCTCCTGCCGCACGCAGTCCAGCATCGAGCAGGTACGACGTCGTCGTCTTGCCGTTCGTGCCAGTCACACCGAGCACCCGCAGCTGCTTCGACGGCTCGCCGTAAATCCATGACGCGACGCCGCCGAGGTCGGCGCGCGGATCGCCAACCACCAGGAGGGGTGCGCCGAGGCGGCCGGCGGCATCGACGATCGACTGCCCAGCTTCATCAGTGAGGACACCGACCGCCCCTGCCGCGACGGCCCGATCGGCAAATCGCGCGCCGTGCGTGTGAGTGCCAGGCAGCGCCGCGTACAGGTCGCCTGGCATCACAGCGGCCGAGTCGTAGGTGACCCCGGTGACCGCTGCATCACTAGGGCCTACCCCTGCCACCAGGACGACGCCAAGCCGATCAGCGAGGTGGACCAGCCGCCGCGCCGGCGTCGCCACCGGACGGAAAGAGGCTGAACGCTGCTCTTGGCCGGGCACGGCGCTCCACCCTACCCGTCAGGGAAAAGTGAGCTTGACGACCGGCGGAGTGGTCCCCGTCGGCGGAATCTTCTCCGACTCGAGCGCGAACGACATGACGTCCTTGAAGACCGGCGCCGCGACGGCCCCCCCGTAGTAGCCCTTGACGGGATTGTCGAGCACCACAAGGACAACGAGCTGCGGGTTGTCGGCCGGGGCGAACCCAACGAAGGACGCCGTGTAGCCGCGGTAGCACCCACAGGTAGGGTCGACTCGCTGCGCGGTTCCAGTCTTTCCTGCGACCCGGTAGCCCGGGATCCGAGCCTCCGGTGCGGTGCCCTGGTCAGTGGTAACAGCCTCCAGCATGCTCTCGACCTGCGTCGCCGTCGATTGGCTCACGACTCGAGTCTGCGTCGGTGGGTTCGCCGGCTTGACCGAGCCGTCAGGCTGCAAGAATCCCTTCACGAGGCTGGGCTCGACGCGCACGCCGCCGTTCGCAACCGTCGAGTAAACGGTGGCGACCTGCAGCGCATTTACCGCGAGCCCTTGACCGAACGGAACGGTGTACTGCTGAGTCGGGGACCAATTGCGCAACGGGTCCAGGATGCCTGGGCTCTCGCCGGGAAAGTTGAGACCTGAGGGCTGGCCAAGTCCGAATGCCTGCAGGTACGCATACAGCCGGTCGACGCCGACTTTCTCCGACGTGAGGATCGTGCCGATGTTGCTCGACTCTGCAAGAACACCAGCTAGCGTCAAGTGCAGAAGCCCGTGCGCTTCCGCGTCATGGAAGACCTTGCCCGCGCGGACAAGGGTCGGTGGGACATCGATCGGCGACATCGGCGTGAGGACGCCGGAGTCAATCGCGGCCGACATCGTGATGATCTTGTTCGTGCTACCCGGCTCGAAAACATCAGACAGAGCTGAGTTTCCACGGTCTTCCGCGGGCGCGGCGCCGGGGTCGGCCGGGTCAAAAGTCGGCGTCGTCGCCATCGCGAGAATCTGCCCAGTGCGCGGTTGCATGACGATCACGGTCCCGCCGTCCGCACCCGTTGCCTTCACCTGCGCGGCAATCGCCTGTTGTGCTTTCCACTGGATGTCGCGGTCAATCGTGAGCTCGATACCTTGACCGGGTACAGCGGGCTGCCCGCCACTGACGCCGTCCGGTATGACCTGACCGTCGTGACCAACCTGCACGCTGAGTTGCCCCGCCTTGCCAGCCAACAGGTTCTGGTACTGGTACTCGAGGCCGCCAAGTCCCTTGCCGTCTGAACCGACGAAACCGACGACGTTGGCCGCGACGTTGCCGGCCGGGTACACCCGCTTGTTCGTGTTCTCCGTCGTCACACCGGGCAGGTTGAGCGCGAGCACCTGCTTAGCAACTTGCGGTGTGACGGCATGGGCCAGGTAGACGAACTGGCTCTTGCCGGTGAGGTCGCTCACCAACGTGAAGCGATTGACCCCAAGAATCGGCGAGAGTGTCCCCGCCATAGCCCACGGACTCGTGGTCGTCGAGTTGGTGGCAATCAGCGGGTCACCGATGATGTCGCTCGCGCTCACCGTGTCGGCGAGCGTCGCGCCGTTGCGATCCACAATCGAGCCGCGTTGCGCCGGCAGTGTCACCTTGTGCAAGTACTGCGCATTCGCATCTGCGGCATACACAGTGGAGTCGACGCCCTGCAGTTGTAAAAGGCGACCGACAAACACGATCATGACGAACCCGATCACCAGCAGCCCGCCGTGCAATCGACGAGCCGGGAAGCCGAGCCGGCCAATAGTGCGGCGGGGCGGTCGTGGTGGACGACGCGTGGGCGGACGTGGGCCTGCGGGCTGCCGAGGTCCGCGCGGCCGCTGCCGTGGCTGCCCGGTCTGCGCGGATCGGGCAGCCTGCCGCAGTTGCCGGACCTCGCCCGGCGAGCGCTCGCTGCGCAACCCCCCGGGGAGCGGGCGGGTGGCGGGCCGCGGCGCAGTGCCGCGGGGGGCTGCTGCGCGTGGTGTAGCGCCGCGCGACGCCGTAGCTCGGGGCGCGCCTGGGCGGTGGTGCGTACTACCGGGAGGTCCGATCCGGTTCACGGCGTCGCCTTCGTCGTCGGCTTCGCGGTTGGTCCGGGAGTTGGAGAGGACTTCGTCGTCGCCTTGGCAGTCGGACTCGTGCTCGGCTTCGCACTAGGACTCGTGCTCGGCTTGCCTGATGCCGAAGGACTTGCCTTCGCCGATGGCGATGCGTCCGGTGACGTCGATGCCTTCGGCGATGTTGACGCGTTCGGCGAGCCAGACGGCGACGGCGACGGCGACACCGACGGGCTCGCGCTGACGGAGGCTGATGCCTGCGGCGTTGGGGACGGTTTGGGAGCAGGTGGCGGTGGCGGGCGCAAAGCCTTCGTCGCCGCGCCTAGCACCGCGCCGTCCGACGTCCGCTTGAAGACCGGATTCGGCGCCGCGACCATGCCGAGTGCGACCGCCCGTGCTGCCAATGCCTGTGGGGCGCCCTGGTCGGCAACGGATTGACTGAGCGCCTGCACCTGATCGGCGTTGGTCGACTGCTGGCGCTGGAGCTGGTCGACCGTGAATGAGCCCTGCGCAAGCTTCGTGTTGATCATCAGTACCCCGACGAGGCCTGCCGCGAGCAGCGCCGAGACCAGCAGTACGAAGGGGGCACGCGGCCGGGCATTTCGCGGCCGAACGACTCGAAGCGCCGCTGGCCGGCTGACAGGCGCACTCTCCGGCAAGGTACTGACAGGCATGGTTGTCGCGGGCGCGATGAGAACGCCGTCGATGGCTTCATCGGGCGCCGTCGCTTCGACGAAGGGCAGCGCGCTCACGCGGCCTGCCTGATGCGCTCGATCGCGCGCAGCCGAACCGATGCGGCGCGTGGGTTGGCCGCGACTTCGGCGGGGCTCGCCTGATCGGCTCCGCGGGTGAGGAGCCGCAGCATCGGCGCGTGGTCGGGCAGCTCGACAGGCAGTTCGGACGGCGAGGTGCTGGCGGCGCCAGCGGCGAATACCCGCTTCACCAGCCGGTCTTCGAGCGACTGGTACGACAGCACCACGACCCGCCCGCCGACTCGGACGGCGGCGACAGCGGCGGGAACTGCCCGCTCGAGAGCGGCAAGCTCGGCGTTGACTTCGATGCGCAAGGCCTGGAACGTGCGCTTGGCCGGGTGCCCCCCAGTACGCCGGGTCGCGGCGGGAATCGAGGCACGTACCAACTCCGCCAAGAGCGACGCCGACACGAGCGGTTGGCGAGTGCGCTCCTGGACGATTGCGTTGGCAATACGCGACGCGAAGCGCTCCTCGCCGTACACGCGCAGTACATGGGTGAGCTCGGCGGCCGAGTAGGTATTGACTACGTCGGCGGCGGTCTGGCCAATGGTGCGGTCCATACGCATATCGAGCGGCGCGTCATGTGCGTAGGAGAACCCGCGCTCGGTCTCGTCGAGCTGAAGTGATGACACTCCAAGATCGAAAAGGATCCCGTCGACCGCTGACAGCCCGAGCTCGGCGAGCACGACCGGGAGTTGGTCGTAGACCGCATGCACGAGCGTGATCCGTGTTTCGAAGGGGGCGAGCCGCGCGCTCGCGAGGGCGAGCGCGTCGGTGTCGCGGTCGATGCCGATCAAGCGGGCCTGCGGATGCGCGATCAGGAGTGCTTCCGCGTGACCGCCCATGCCGAGCGTCGCGTCGACCACTACCGCACCCGGTGCGGTCAACGCCGGCGCGAGTAGCTCGAGGACCCGACCAAGAAGAACCGGCACGTGCCGGTACCTCGTGACGTCGTCCATGTGGCTGCTCTCGACCCTTCGATGTGACTGCTGGCGCTTCGGGGCGTTCGGGGGTGTCGTTCGGGGGTGTCGTTCGGAGGTGCGGGGTGGTGGTGCGAAATGGAGCGCCTCGTGCGTCGGGGTTCCCAGCCGCTCACCGGAGGTTCCCGTTCGCCTGGCGCCGGGGAAGGTGTGCCAGGAGAGCGAGCGGCCGGAGGCCTCGCAGCGCGGGGCGCATGGTGTGAGGGGTTTGGTCAAAGGACTCCGGGCAGCACCTCCTCGCCAAGTTCGGAGAAGGCCGGCTCCTGGGCAGCGAGGTAGGTCTCCCAGGCCGCGGCGTCCCAGATCTCGACCCTGGTGTTTGCGCCGATGACCGCGCACTCACGGCTGAGGCCTGCGTATTCGCGCAGCGCAGGCGGGATCGTGATGCGGCCTTGCTTGTCGGGGATGTCGTCGGATGCGCTCGCAAAGAAGACCCGCGAGTAGTCGCGCACCCCTTTGTGTGTCACGGGTGAGGTCCGAAGCGCCTCGGTGAGCCGGCCGAATTCCGCGGCCGGAAACACGTAGAGGCAGCGCTCCTGGCCCTTGGTGATCACGAGACCGGCCCCGAGCTCGTCGCGAAACTTCGCCGGCAGGAAGAGCCGGCCTTTCTCATCGAGTCGAGGGGCGTGGGTTCCGAGAAACACCCGCCACCTCCGCTCGCCCCACGCTGGTCGCCCGCCGACCCATACCCTTGCTCTCCATTTCGCGCCACCATACTCCACACTCCCCCACTTTCAAGCACCCTGGAGCGATTGATCGGTGTCGATCACTCCCCTAGCAGCGCAATCACGGGAGGCAGCGAGGCGAACCGATGTGCGGTCTCACGCGTTCGTGTACGGGGATCACTCGTTTGCACGCTCTTGACCTGAGAGACTCGTCAGCCTGAGAGACTCGTCAGACCGCGAAGGCCAGACACACGAGCAAGGAGGACGGGTGGCAGCGTTCCCGGGGACAGAGGGGGGCGACCTCAAAGAGGTCGCAGAAACCGGTCGGCGTATCTGCGCTGCCGTCGAGCAGGTGATCGAAGGCAAGCCGGACGTCGTGCAGCTCGCCGTCACCGTGCTGTTCGCCGAAGGTCATCTCCTCATCGAGGACGTGCCTGGCGTCGGCAAGACGATGCTGGCCAAGGCGTTGGCCAAGGCCATCGACTGTTCGGTCAAGCGAATTCAGTTCACCCCCGACCTGCTCCCCAGCGACATCACGGGTGTGTCGGTCTTCAGCCAGGACACTCGCGAATTCGAGTTCAAGCCTGGCCCGGTGTTCGCCAACATCGTCGTGGGCGACGAGATCAACCGGGCCTCGCCAAAGACGCAGTCGGCGCTCCTGGAGAGCATGGAAGAACGGCAGGCGACCGTCGACGGAACGACCTACCGACTCGCGGCACCGTTCATGGTGGTGGCCACCCAGAACCCGATCGAGATGGAGGGCACCTACCCGCTGCCCGAGGCGCAGCGCGACCGATTCACCGCGCGCCTGTCGATGGGCTACCCATCCGCTACTGCCGAACTGGAGATGCTCGATTCGCACGGCAGTCACGACCCGCTCGACGACCTGCGCCCCGTCGCCGACGCCGTCGAAGTCGCGAATGCGATCGAGCTCATTCGCACCGTCTACGTCGCGCCCGACGTTCGCCGCTACACCGTCGACCTCGTTGCTGCCACACGTGCGTCGCTCGAGCTGCGACTCGGTGCGTCGCCACGAGCGACACTGCAGCTACTGAGGGCGGCACGCGCCGCGGCCGCACTCGACGACCGCGACTACGTGTTGCCTGACGATGTCCGCATGCTCACGCAGCCTGTATTGACGCACCGGCTGCTCATCACCGCCGAAGCGCAGATCTCGCGCCGTACGGCGGCCGACATCTTGTCCGACATCGTGGCAAGAGTCGCAGTGCCGTCGTCCGCCCAGCGTTCCCGAGCAACACCGCACTAATGCGGGCGGCGCTTTCCGGACTCACCACCCGTGGCAGGAGTTTCCTCGCGGCCGGTATTGCTGCGTGCCTGTGCGGCCTTGTCCTTCGCGAGATGGACTTGTTGCGCGTCGGCATCTTCTTGTGTGCGTTACCGATCGCGACTGCGATTGTTGTCGCGCGCACGCGCTACCGACTGTCATGCGTCCGACGCATCGAGCCCCAACGCGTGCCCGTAGGCGAGACAGCCCAGGTTGTCTTGCGCGTCGAGAACCTGTCCCGAGTGGCAACTGGCATCTTGCTGCTTGAGGATCGGTTGCCTTACAGCCTCGGCGGTCGTCCTCGCTTTGTGGTGAACAGGATCGAATCTCTAGGTGTGCGCGAGGTTTCTTACCCGGTGCGCAGTGATGTGCGCGGTCGCTTCGTGGTTGGCCCGCTCTCGCTGCGATTCGCCGATCTCTTCGGACTCGTCGAGTTGACCCGATCGTTCACGACGACCGATGCCCTGGTCGTGACGCCGACCGTCGTGCCGCTGCCGGCGATCCGACTGGGCGGCGACTGGGCAGGCGGAGGCGACAGCAGGGCACGTTCAATCTCGACGATGGGCGAGGACGACGTCACCACTCGCGAGTACCGCCACGGCGACGACTTGCGCCGAGTCCATTGGCGATCGACCGCCCGATACGGCGAACTCATGGTGCGTCGAGAAGAACAGCCGTGGCAGAACCGAGGCGTACTGCTGCTCGACAGCCGCGTGATGGCGCATCGTGGTGAAGGTCCTGGCTCGTCCTTCGAATGGGCAGTGAGCGCGATCGCGTCCATCGGCTCGCATCTGGCTCGTGATGGCTTCGGACTTCGGTTCACCACCGAGTCCGGCAGTGAGGTCTCGGGCTATTCGGCAGACGCGATGGCCGGCACGCCATTCGAGGCCGTTCTCCTTGACACCCTCGCGCTGGTCTCGATGTCGGGCGCGCATTCGCTGACCGCTGGCCTCGCCGGCATTCGACGCGGTGGCGGCGGTGGATTGGTGATCGCAGCACTTGGCAGTCTGACCGATGCCGACCTTGACGCACTGACCCGATTCAGGCATCACGCGTCAGCGTGCGTCGCGATCATGCTCGACACAACAAGCTGGGCGCAGGCGCCTGTGCCGGGCCAGCCGACCGTACGCCAGCGCGACCACGCGCAGTCGTGCGCACTCCTTGCTGGCGCCGGATGGCGCGTCGTGTCCGTCAATGCGCGCACTGACATGCGCACCATGTGGGGCAGTGCTGCGACTAACGCACAGGTCTTGGCGAGCCGATGAATCCGCGACTTCGCGTCACTGTTTTCGCTGCGTTGGCGACCATCCTCGGGTCGCTCAGCTTGCTGCCGGTGTTCGCTTCGATGGGCTGGATCCCGCGGCTCGTCTTGATGGTGGTGGCGATCGCCGCGACATCAGCAGCCTTGCAACGCATCCGCGTGGTGACCGCGGTGATTCCGCTCGCCATGATTGCCGTCTGGGCCTTCCTGGTCACCGCGCTCTATGCGCATTCGGTGGCCCCACTCGGGTTCATCCCGGGCCCAGCTGCGTTGCGGCTCCTGCACACGACGATGTCGTCGGGCTTCACCGACACCGTTCAACTCGCTGCGCCAGTCGACGTCACCCGCGGGTTGAGCCTCCTGACGACGGCGGGGGTTGGGCTTGTCGCTGTCGTCGTCGAGACGCTCGCAAGCGGCCTGCGGCGGCCGGCAGTCGCCGGGCTCCCGCTACTGGCGATATTCACTGTCTCCGCTGCGACACTATCCGGCGGCGTCGGGTGGCGGCCGTTCGTGTTCGCTGCTGCCGGCTACCTCGCGCTCCTGCTGGCCGAAGGTCGTGACCGGGTCGGCCGGTGGGGACGACCGGTTCGGGCGATTCGCGGTTCGGTGGTTCGGGGACAAGCGGCAACGAGTCAGTTGACGCAGGTCGGACGACGCGTTGGTTTCGCTGCGATCAGCATCGCGGTCGTGTTGCCGGTGATCATCCCTGGGCTGCATTCCGGCTGGTTCGGCACACACCACACGAACGGCGTCGGCGGTTTCTCCGCCGACAAGAATGGCGGGTCAGCCACCATCAGCCCGATCGTCAGCATCCGGCAGGAGCTCAACGAGCCAACGCCGACGTCGTTGTTCACCTACACGACGACCGGAACGCCGACCTACTTGCGGCTGCTGACCCTCGACAACTTCGACGGCACGGTGTGGTCGGTCTCGTCTGTCACGTCGCCGGACGACACGCGGATTGACAAGGGCATCCCACCACCGGTGGGAGTTACCTTGCACCCCACGGGGACCGCCAAGACGAACATCGCGATCACTGGCCTACGGCAGGCATATTTGCCGACGCCCTCGACGGTGACTGCGGTGACGGCGCATGGTGACTGGCGCTACAACCCGGTGAACCCTGCGATCTACGGAGTCAACACCGCAACTCCGCATCAGAACTACAGCGTCACGAGTGCGATCTATCAGCCGACGGCCGCAATGCTGAACTCGCTGCCGGCAGTCGACGCCGACGTCAGCCTCGCGGCCGATCTTGAAATACCGACGAATTTGCCTTCGCAGGTTCGTACGGTCGCCGACCAGATCATCGCGGCTGCACATGCAGTGACCCCGTATCAGAAGGCGCTGGCCTTGCAGTCGTGGTTCCAGGCCGGCACCTACGACATCACCATCAAGACTGGCACCGACGAGAACGCGCTCATCACGTTCCTCAACGATCGCCGCGGCTACTGCGAGCAGTTCGCCGCCACGATGGCGTTGATGGCACGCGTCGAGGGGATACCCGCCAGGGTCGACGTCGGGTTCACGCCCGGTTCCCCAGTCGGTACGACAAACTCCTACCTCGTCACGACTGCGGACGCCCATGCATGGCCCGAGTTGTACTTCCCGGACGCCGGTTGGCTGCGCTTCGAACCGACCCCGCGGTCCGACGGCCAGACGACCACGCCTGGCTACGCACCGCTGACCCAGGGCCAGCAAGCTGCCGCGTCAGTATCGCCGGGAGGGGGCGTGGCCGGCGCGCCACTCGACATCCCTGGACTCCACGAGCCCTCGGTCAAGGGTGTCCACAAGAACGCGAGTTCGATCCCGGTATTCAGCCGCCTCCCGCTGGGCTGGCTGCTCCTGTTGCTCATCGTGGTCCTCGCAATCGTGATCGCCCCTGGCGCGCGCTGGATCACCCGACGGCGTCGATGGACATCGGCCGACACGGAGGCTGCCCGCGCGCACGCTGCATGGGCGGAGCTCGCTGACGATATGCGCGACCTCGGGTTGGACTGGCGCGGTGAAACCGATACGCCGCGAAGAGCCGCGGCCACCCTGGTTGCTACTCGAAGGCTGGCGACCGATGCTGCCGCCGAGCAGGCGCTTTCGCGGCTCACTCGAGCCGAGGAACTGGCCCGCTATGCAGCGCGCCCAGACGAGTTGCGGTGGGTCGATCAAGATCCGCGCGCCGACGAGAGCACGGTCCGCAGGGCCCTGTTCGGCTCGGTGTCACGTGGTCGCCGGTTGCGCGCGCGGTTGGCCCCGTCATCGTCGAGCCGGATCGCCGTGTCGGTGACGGCGTGGCTGTCCGACTCGTGGCGTGGCTTCACACTTGGCGTTCAGCGCTGGGTGATCGGGCGACTTCCTGGCCGACGGCGCGACGATCAGCAGGACTAGCGGTCGTCGTCCTGTCCGGGAGCGCCGCCGCCGAGACCGTCGCGACGACGGTCCCATCGATCTTCGAAGCGCTTGACGATGCCGCGCTTCGGCGCGGGGGGTGTGCTGAGTTTCTTGCCGCGCCCGCGACGATCGGTCGGCAGATCGGTGGCTCGCCCAACGCCAGGCTCCGAGACTTCAGTCGCGTCGCGACGCTGGCGCCAGGTCGAGGCACCGTACAGGAAGGCCAGCAGCATCAAGACAAATCCTGCAACGCTCAACTCGAGTTGCTCCACCGCGATGCCAACGGGGAGTAAGACGACTCCGATGATGGCGCCGAGGGTCGCGCGCAGGTAACGGCGGCGGTGCAACGTGCGCGGATCGATGCCGCGAACGGTGGCAGCGAACTTCGGATCGTCGGCGTAGAGGGCTCGCTCGATCTGCTCGAGCACTCGCTGCTCGTGCTCAGAGAGCGGCACGTTGCCCTCCCAACGACATCCCCACCATGCCCCCGACCAACCGTGCCATCCGACTCGTACGCGACCGCTGCTGCCTAACAGTGTGCAACATGATCCGAGCGGAACCGGCTAGCCGAGCAACGACCGGGCCGGTCGTCGCGCTTTCAGGATACGAGCCTGCCGTGAGCGGCGAAAGCCGGTTGGGCAAGCGAAGACAAAGAGACTCCATGAGCCGGGTCCGTTCTGGGGCGTAGCACGGCATTACCCAGGTCCGGCACCGCACCAAACTCCGGCACCCGCAGCACCTCCCAGTCTGAAGTATCGGGCGGCCCGGCCGGTAGCTGGAGACCGTTAGCTACGTCGGCCAACCACGTGCAGTTGCGTCGCGATGTCGCGGAAGGCCGACAGCTCGGAGGCCTCGAATTCCAAGGCGATCAACGCCTCGACGGCGGCCGGATCACCGTCGAGTGCTCCACCCGGCACCAGGTCGGCGAAGACCCGCGAGCCGTGGGTAGCAATTACTGTGAACCCAGCCGTACCAAGCAGGGCCTCGAGGTCGGCGAGTGCGAATCGGCGAGGTGCGGGGTCGGTAGCCGAATACCGCCCGAGCGGGTCGCGCAGGGCGTGCAGCGCCTCATCGATTCGTCCGGCGGCGGCGCGGTGGAGCACTGCCGCTATTCGGTTGGCCACGACGACGCTCACGATGCCGCCCGGCCGCAAGACCCCGGCAACGGCGGCGAGCGCCGCGGCCGGATCGTCGACGACCTCGAGCACGCTGTGCAGGACGACAAGGTCGAAGGAGGAAGGCACGACGACGTCGAGCAAGCTTGCGGCGTCACCTTGGACGCTGCCGATTCGATCCGTCACGCCCGCATCGGCGGCACGCCGGACCAGAGCGGCGAGTGAGTCGGGGCTGGCATCGACGACGGTGACCCGGTGGCCCAGTTCGGCCAGGGGGACCGCGAACCCACCGGTGCCGCCGCCTGCATCGAGGACGTCGAGTTGCTCGCGGCCCGTTGTGTCCATGAGATCGACGAGCAGCGCTCGAACGCTGCGCCAGACGACAGCCGTGCGCACCGAGCCGCGGGTACGCAGTCGGTCGGCAGCCATGGGGCGCACCTTACCGGCCGCGGGCCGTTAGCTGGCTCGAGCCGCCTCGACTGGCAACGCCGGTTGATGCGTGACGCCGATCGTAGTTTCGGCCAGCGCGAGGAAGGTTGCGCTGTCGCGTAGCAGGTCGTCCGCCTCGCGGGCGCTCACCGACCCGTCAAGACCGGCCTCGGCTGCCGCGCGCTTCGTTGCGCCAGCGGCGAAGAACGCAGCCCACTCGGCGAGCTCGGGCGCGACTTGCGTCAACAAGACCCAGGCGTTGCGGGAGCGACGGACGCGCCGAACTCCTGGAATCTCGGGCCGCGCACGTGCGGCAAGCACCGCAGCCGCACAGCGAAGCGCAGCGAGATGCGCGCTTGCATAGCGCTGCGCAGGTCGCGAGCTGGTGGCAGCTTCGTCGAGGCCGTGGCGGGCAGCGGCGAGCAGGCCCAGCGCGGCGGGCAGCGGCTTACTCTGCTGCGGCGTATTACTCTGCAACGTCGTCGTCACCATGACGTCACCCTCCTCGTGTCGGCGCTACCGGCGCCCGGGCCGACGGCGGGTCGAGGACCGTGGCCCGGGCAATGGCAGCGCCCCCAGCGAGCTTCGCGGGACCCCTCCCGCCTCGCCCGACTGACTTGTTCGAACATACGTTCGAACAAGTCCACAGTAAGCGGCTGCCACGAGCTTCGTCAAGCCCATTCAGCGAAAGTCGCGTGACGTCCTGCGGACCGCCAGCGGCAGCCGCTCGAAACGCTCGGCAACCACATTGACGACGCCCTGCTCACGCTCGAGACGACCTCGCACCAAGAGAGCAGCGGCGGTGCGGGCCACCCGCCGGTAGTGGATCCAGACGCCGCGCGAACAAATCACGTTCACCATGCCGGTCTCGTCCTCGAGGTTGAGAAAGGTGGTCCCACCCGCGGTGGCCGGCCGTTGCCAGTGGGTCACGACTCCCCCGACCAGGACACGGCGTCCGGCCTCTGCGGTACGCAGCGCGCTGGCCGTGAGAACGCCGAGTTCGTCGAGCCGATCGCGCACGTGTCGGGTCGGATAGCCGTCGGTCGTGATCGCGGTCGCCCACAGGTCGGCCACCGTGATCTCGACGTCGTTCATCACGGGGAGAGTGGGAGCGTGCGTTCCGAGCACCGCGCCGGCAAGGCGATCAGGAGACCCTTCCGCTGCCGCGCCAGCGGCCCACAACGCCACCCGGCGACTCATCCCGAAACAGTCGAAGGCTCCGGCCGTCGCCAGCGCCTCGACCTGAGCAGCCGAAAGACCGACCCGATGCACCAGGTCGGTCATGTCCGCGTAGGGACGGCC
>DATCFU010000062.1:0-3794 GCA_036509315.1 Acidothermaceae bacterium | reverse complement strand
CTCTGCGTCGGCGTCGGCGTCACCGTCCGCAGCGGCGTCCTCCCCGATACCGCCCGTCCCCACGACGGCAAGCGGTTGCACGAGCAAGCCGAGCGTGGTGGCCTCGCCCATCGCGAACTTCCCGCTGCTGCCTGCTGGCGTCGACCCGGCGTTGAAGACCGAACCGATCGTCACTGTGCCCGCGGGTCCGGTCCCGACGAAGACCGAAGTCAAGGACATCGTGGTTGGCACCGGTGCGACTGTCGGGGCGCACGACAGCGTGACCGTCAACTACCTCGGCCTGAACTACGTCGACTGCTCTGAGTTCGATTCGTCGTGGTCACGAGACTCGCCGGCGACGTTTTCTCTCGACGGCGTGGTGCCGGGCTTCTCCAAGGGCATTGGTGGCGACGCCGCCAGCGGAATCGCCCCGATGAAGGTCGGTGGCCGCCGCGAGATCATCGTCACCCCGGCCGACGGCTACGGCACGGCGGGCTCCGGCGCGATCAAGCCGAACGAAGAGCTAGTCTTCGTGGTGGACGTGCTCGCAGCCTCCGCGCCGAGCCCGAGCGCATCGGCGTCCGGCAGCGGCGCACCGCCTGCTGCCAGCCCGAGCGTCTCGCCGAGCACCAGCCCGGCGGCGTCAGTGACACCGAGCCCAGCAGCGACGTCGTCCTAAGAGGCTCGCATTACCGCACGCGCCTGAGCAGTCAGGCGCGTGCGGCGCTGGTCACCCTGTAGGCGTCGTAGACCCCGTCAACAGCCTTGACCGCCTTCAAGACGTGACCCAGGTGCTTGGGGTCGCCCATCTCGAAGGTGAACCGGTTCACGGCGACCCGGTCGCGCGTGGTGGTCACCGACGCCGCCAGGATGTTCACGTGCTGATCCGACAGCACCTGAGTGAGATCGGCGAGTAGCCGGCTGCGGTCGAGGGCTTCGACCTGGACGACGACCAGGAACACCGACGCGGCGCCTGGCGCCCATTCGACGTCGACGAGTCGATCCGGCTCGTGCTCGGCCAGGCTCACCATGTTGTCGCAGTCGAGGCGGTGGACCGATACTCCGCTGCCGCGCGTGACGAATCCCTTGATGGCGTCACCTGGCACCGGCGTGCAGCAACGGGCCAGCTTCACCCAGATGTCGGTTGCACCTCGCACCACGACACCAGGGTCGCCCGATGAGCGCAGCGGACGCCGCGGCCCGGTCGTATTCGGATTGATGGTCTCGGCGAGGTCCTCGACTGCGCCCTCTTCACCACCACGGGCAAGCAGCAGGCGCTGGACGACGGTCTGTGCCGTCACATGTCCCTCGCCGACCCCCGCATAAAGGCCGGAGACGTCGGCGTAGTGCATCTCGTGGGCGAGGTTGCCCAACGCGTCGTCGGAGAGCAGCCGCTGCAGCGGAAGGCCCTGCTTGCGCATCGCGCGCGCAATCGCCTGCTTGCCGTCTTCGATGGCGTCTTCGCGGCGTTCCTTGGCGAACCACTGCCGAATCTTGGTGCGCGCCCGCGGACTCTTCACGAAGGCGAGCCAGTCGCGGCTCGGACCCGCGTTTTGCGCCTTGGACGTGAAAATCTCGACGGCGTCGCCATTGTCGAGGACGCTGTCGAGCGGCACCAGCCGCCCGTTCACTCGAGCGCCGATACATCGGTGGCCGACCTCTGTGTGCACGGCATAGGCAAAGTCGACCGGCCCTGAGCCCTGCGGCAACGCCAGGACGTCGCCCTTCGGCGTGAATACGTAAACCTCCGCGCCCTGGATGTCGAAGCGCAATGACTCGAGGAACTCGCCGGGGTCGGCAGCTTCCTTCTGCCAGTCGAGCAGCTGCCGCAACCACGCCATGTCGTTGCCGGTCGTCGGCGACTCGACACCGCCCGCGGAATCTTCCTTGTACTTCCAGTGCGCAGCGATCCCGTACTCGGCGCGACGGTGCATGGCTTGGGTGCGGATCTGCAGTTCAACAGGCTTGCCGTCAGGACCGATCACGGTGGTGTGCAGCGACTGGTACAGGTTGAACTTGGGCATCGCTATGAAGTCCTTGAACCGCCCGGGAACCGGGTTCCAGGTCGCATGCACGATGCCGAGTGCGGCATAGCAATCGCGTACCGAGTCGACAAGCACCCGCACGCCGAGCAGGTCGTAGATGTCGTTCAAGTCGCGGCCGCGCACGATCATCTTTTGATAGATCGAGTAGTAGTGCTTCGGTCGACCGGTGACCGTCGCCTTCACTTTCGCGTTGCGCAGCTGCGTGTTGACCTGCTCGATCACACCAGCGAGATAGGTGTCGCGACTGGGCGCCCGATCGGTGACGAGCCGAACGACTTCTTCATATCGCTTGGGGAAGAGGTTCGAGAACGATAGGTCCTCGAGCTCCCACTTCAGCGTGTTCATGCCCAGGCGGTGCGCGAGAGGTGCGTAGATCTCCAACGTCTCGCGCGACTTCTGCTCCTGCTTCTCCACTGGGAGGTACCGCAATGTGCGCATGTTGTGCAGCCGGTCGGCCAGCTTCAGCACGAGCACGCGCGGGTCGCGTGCCATCGCGACCACCATCTTGCGCACGGTCTCAGCGGTCGCGGCGTCGCCATACTTCACCTTGTCGAGCTTGGTGACGCCATCGACCAGAGCGGCGACTTCGTCGCCGAAGTCAGTACGCAAGGCGTCGAGGGTGTACTCGGTGTCTTCGACGGTGTCGTGCAACAGCGCCGCAACGATCGTCGGCGGTGTCATGCCCAGCTCGGCGAGGATGGTTGCTACGGCGAGCGGGTGCGTGATGTATGGGTCGCCGCTCTTGCGAAACTGCAGCCGATGGTGGTGCTCGGCAATCTCGTAGGCACGTTGGATCTCGCGCGTGTCAGCCTTCGGGTGGGTTACCCGGATCGACCGGATCAACGGCTCCAGAACCGGTGAGGTCGTGGTTGACGAGCGGGGGGTGGCAAGCCGGGCCAGCCGGGCCCGCACCCGCCGGCCACCCGAGAGCGAGGTCTCGGATGGGTCGGCCGCCTCCGGGACCTCGGAGATCTCGATGGGTTCGGGCGATTCGACGTCTGCGTCGTTGACGGCCACGATTTCGGCGATTTCAGCGACCCCCACCGACCCTTCGGGTACAGGCTCGTCCGTGGCGCGGTCGACGCGCTCCGGAACGGCCCTACTCGGCACTGGTGGTCCTTTCGCCTTGGCGAGACCTCAAGTCTACCGGCCGAAACGGGTTGAACCGTGTGCGTCAGACGATGAACAGCGACTGGACCTGCGCGTCGGTCGGCGTCCACTGTCCCGTGGTGTTGCGGTGATCGGTCAGCGCCGCTCTGCCCGCGAGTGCGCTCAGCTCGATCAGAAAGGACAACCCAACCGTCGTCCCGCCTGCTTGTGCTACCAGGTCGAGAGCGGCGAGCGCCGTCCCACCGGTTGCGAGCACGTCATCGACGATCAGCACCCGCTCCCCTGGCGCGAACGCGTCGCGATGCACCTCGATGGTGGCGGTGGCGTATTCAAGGGCGTAGCTCGTCTCGAACGTCTGGTAGGGCAGCTTCCCCTTCTTCCGCATGGGAACGAAGCCGGCGCCGAGGTGGTACGCGACTGGCGCCGCGAGAATGAACCCGCGCGCTTCGATCCCGGCAACTTTGTCGATGGTGCCGGGCGCGTGCTGGCCCACCAACGCATCGACGATCGCCGCGAATGCCGCTGCGTCCGCCAGCAGCGGCGTGATGTCCTTGAACAGGATCCCCGGGCTCGGGTAGTCGGGAACGTCGCGGATGAAGCCGCGAATCAGTTCCTCGACGCCGCTCATCGCCGCCGTTTCTTCCCCGATGGCCGGCCGCC
>DATCFU010000061.1:0-18672 GCA_036509315.1 Acidothermaceae bacterium | reverse complement strand
TCGGCGTCGCCGCCATCAGGACTGATGAAACCGAAGCCCTTTTCCGCGTTGAACCACTTCACGGTGCCTTGCGCCATCTGGGGTACTCCTCGTTAGGTGTGCTACGAGACGCCACGTCGGCGGCTCGGGCTGCCACGTCGGGTTTGGATGAGTAAACGGGATGCAATCCCGCGCGAAGGCGAGGTGCGACCAACTCAACTCAAACAAAAGACGCCCGCTGCGAGAATCCGCGGGCGTCATGAACGTTCGAGGAGTACTGCAACTGCAACCTAGGATGGACCCTATCACGGGCACTACATCGGCGGTCAGGGCCGCTCAGCGCGCTCAGACCAGCCGACTGACCCGGCGGATGAGCTGGCTGCCCTGGTCAAGGCGATCAGCGAACTGATTGGGCCCGCGCCGCTCCCGCAGCTGTTGGGCCGCCACCGACATCAGTTTGCCGGCGACCGGCACCGCGATCGCGATGACGAGGTCGCGTCGAAGGTTGAACAGGCTTCGGATCCTCACGCTGGCCTCCTGCCCACGGGCGAGCATTCTATACGGGGCACGCCGGTACCTATTGACTCTGGACTAGAGCGCCCCCCGGCGTGAGACACTTCGAACGCGGAGCAGTGGCTCCTCGACCCACCACCCCGCCATCTGGACCCCGTGGCGATGACGTCGGCGCGCGCGCCTGGAATGGAATCGCCGTGACTGCTCAGTCCGTTGATGTCCCTATCCGGCGAGGCAGCGAGTACGCGATGCTGTCGAGGATCGTGAAGGACGCCGGGCTGCTCGAGCGCCGCAAGCTCTACTACTGGCTGCGGATCGCGCTCAATATCGTGATGGTCGCCGCGGCCGGTTGCGCGCTGTATCTCGCGAACCACACGTGGTGGGTCCTGCTCGTTGCCGTCTTCTTCGCCATCGTGTCGACCCAACTCGCCTTCACCGGTCACGAGGCCGGGCACCGGCAGATGTTTCGCAGTCGCCAAGCCAACGAGTTGGCTGGCTACTTGCACGGCAACCTGATGATCGGCCTGAGCTACGACTGGTGGGTCGACAAGCACAACCGGCACCACCGCAATCCCAACCAGGCCGAACTCGATCCTGACGTCGGCACCGGTGCCTTTGCCTTCAGCCGCGAAGAGGCACTCAAGCGCGGTCGGATTGGCCAGTTCGCGGCCCGCTGGCAGTCGTTCTACTTCTTCCCGCTGCTCACCCTCGAAGCGCTTAACCTCAAGATTGCCAGTATTCAGGCGGTGGCAAAGACCGGCGCGCGCAACCGCGGCATCGAAGCGAGCCTGCTTTTTGTTCATGTCGCCGGGTACATGACGCTCCTGCTGCTGACGATGTCGCCGCTGCAGGCGCTGGCCTTCTTCGGCGTCCACCAGGCTTTGTTCGGCGTGTATCTGGGCTGCTCATTCGCCCCGAACCACAAGGGCATGAAGATGCTGACGAAGGACGAGGAGATGGACTTCCTGCGCAGGCAGGTCCTGACCTCGCGCAACGTCACCGGCGGCGTGCCGGTTGGCATGTTGCTCGGCGGGCTGAACTGGCAGATCGAGCACCACCTGTTCCCCTCGATGCCGCGGCCGAACTTGCGCCGCGCGGTGCCGATCGTGCGCGACTTTTGCGAAGCCCATGGCCTGCCTTACGCCGAGGCGTCGCTGTACCGCTCCTACCAGCTGGCCATGGGTCACCTGCAGGAGGTCGGCGCAAGCGTCGCGTCGTAGGCAGTCGTCTGTCGGTGAACGGATCGCGTCGTAGGCTGGTCGGCATGTGCCGGAGCATCAAGACCCTGCGCCCGCCGTACGTCGACGAGGCGACCTCGGAAGACGTCACTGCCGCTGCGCTGCAGTACGTGCGAAAGATCGCGGGCATGCGCAAGCCGTCGGCAGCCAACCAGGAAGCTTTCGACGAAGCGGTAGCCGAGATCGCCGCTGCGACCGAGCACCTGCTCGGGCATCTGCAGCTGCGGCCCGCGCCACGGCGCGAGCCAGCCTCGGCCGTCAGCTAACGCGCACGGACGGCCGCACCACTTACTCGCTGTGGTCGCCCGCGGTAGCCGAGCTGGCGCCGGCTTCGATGCTGCCGATCCACACGGTCTTCGCGTTGCAGAATTCCTTGATGCCGTGGCTCGACAGTTCGCGACCGTAGCCGGAGTTGCGGACACCACCGAATGGCAGTTCCGCGAATGATGTCGTCATGCCGTTGATGAATACAGCGCCGGCGTCAAGACCGTTGATGAAGTACTCCTGCTCGTCCGCGTCGTTAGTCCAGGCATTCGACCCGAGACCGAACTCGGTGCTGTTGGCGAGTTCGACGGCCTCCTGGCGTGAATTCACCCGGTACAGACCAGCGACTGGGCCGAAGACCTCCTCGGCGTACATCTTCATGTCCGGCGACAGGTCAGCGACCACGGTTGGCTGATACCACCAACCTGGCTGGTCGAGGCGCGCACCGCCGCACAGCACCGAGGCGCCCTTGGCCACCGCATCGCGCACTTGCTCCTCGATGTCGGCCCGGCCCTGCTCAGTTGCGAGCGGGCCGATGTCGGTGCCGGCCACCATCGGATCGCCCACCCGCAACGCCGACATCTTTGCCACGAACGCCGCACTAAACGCGTCGTAGACGTCGGTGTGCACGATGAAACGCTTGGCCGCGATGCAGGACTGACCGTTGTTCTGACAACGGGCGGTCGTGGCGATCGCAGCCGCCTCATCGATGTTGGCCGACGGCATCACCACGAACGCATCGCTGCCACCGAGCTCAAGCACGCTCTTCTTCAGCTCACGGCCAGCAACCGACGCGACCGCGCGGCCGGCAGCTTCGCTACCGGTCAGCGTGACCGCTCTGACTCGAGGGTCGGCAATCACTCCTTCGACCTCAGCCGAGCCGATGAGCAACGTCTGGAACGAGCCCTCGGGAAACCCGGCACGCCGGAAGAGATCTTCGATGAACAGCGCGGATTGCGGCACGTTGCTCGCGTGCTTGAGCAGGCCGACGTTGCCTGCCATCAGCGCAGGCGCGGCAAAGCGCATCGCTTGCCACAAAGGGAAATTCCACGGCATGACCGCGAGCACCGGGCCGATTGGCTGGTAGCGCACGAGCGCTCCTGTGGCGCCGACGGAGGCAGGATCGACAATCTCGTCGGCCAGGAACTCTTCAGCATGGTCGGCGTAGTAACGGCAGCCCTTTGCGCATTTCGCGACCTCGCCCTTCGCGCTCGCGAAGGTCTTGCCCATCTCAAGCGTCATCGTGCGCGCAACGTCGTCAAGCTCCGCGTCGAGGATCTCGGCGGCGGCCCGCATCCACGCTGCCCGCTGGGCGAACGACGTTTGGCGCAGCACCTCGTAGCCACGATGGGCTCGCTCAAGGCAAACCTCGATCTCGTCGGGCGTCATCGGGTCGAACGCCTTGATGACCTCGCCGGTCGCCGGGTTCGTGGTCGCGATCGCCATGGGGGGTGGCCTCCGTCGAAACGCTGGGCAGCTGGAAGTTATCCAGGTTACCGGTCTGTGCCGGCGACCCGTTGGCCGTCTTTCCAGACCTGCAAGACGCGATCAGCCAGGCCCGTCATGTCATCGAGACTGCCGCCCAGCACCACCAGGTCGGCGCGCTTGCCTGGTTCGATCGTGCCACGGTCGTGGTCGACTCCGAGCAGCCGCGCGGCCTCTGACGTGGTCGCGACCAGCGCCTGTGCGGGGGACATTCCGCACTGGGTCATGAGGTCGAGTTCGCGCAGGTTCTGGCCGTGCGGCCCGACGCCGCTGTCGGTACCCATCGCGATCTTCACTCCGGCCTCGATGGCACGAGTCACCGCGCGACGATGGACGTCGATCACCGCATGCGCCTTCTCGATGACGACGGCCGGAACCTGTCCACCGGCGGCGACCAGATCCAGAACAGCCGCGGGAGCCGACAGCGTCGGGACCAGCCAGGTGCCGTGTTCGAGCATCAGTGAGATGCCCTCGTCGTCGAGGTAGATGCCATGCTCGATCGAACGGATTCCATTGCGCACTGCGTTCTTAATGCCGCCGGCGCCTTGCGCGTGCGCCATCACGAAGATGCCGGCTGCGGTGGCCTCTTCGACGAGCACCGCGAGTTCGGCGTCACGAAAATGCGCGTGCCGCGGGTCATCGCGGGGAGACAACACACCGCCCGACGTGAACACCTTGATGACGTCTGCGCCGGCTCTGATCAGTTCGCGAACCTTGCGCCGCATCTCGTCGGGACCGTCAACGATTCCGCTCGGTCGGCCGGGGTGGGTCGGCATCGGCTCGATGCAGTTGCCGGACGCCATCCAGCCATCGCCGTGACCACCGGTTTGGCTGATGGCGGTCACCGAGATCTGCATGCGCGGACCAGGAATCAGGCCGCGTTCGACCGCTTGCTGCACGCCGAGGTCGGCACCGTGCGCATCGCGAATGGTGGTGATGCCGATCTCGAGGGTGCGTCGCAGATTCTCGACGGCTTCGTAGAACTGGAAGGAGAAGGGCCGCTGCAGCAACGACATGTAGTCGAAGCCGGAGACCGTGACGTGGGTGTGGCAATCGAAGAAACCCGGGACGACGGCTGCACCGGCCAGATCGACCCGCACATCGGCGTCCATCTCATCGCCGTTGCCCTGACCCACACCGACGATGCGATCGCCGTCGATGACGACGGCACCACGCGAAGCTGGGGCGCCGGTGCCGTCAAAGACGACACCGCCTGCGAACAGAGTCCGCACTACAGCTTGGTCAGCCGGGGGTACGGAGCGACCAGGCGCTCCTGTCGCGGACCGAAGTCGACGAGGACGGCGACGTCAGGTTCGACACCGATGACGCAACCGAGGCCGTACCTGTCGTGGCTCACCCGATCGTTGACCGCGAACACCTCGACCGGTCGGGCGACCGTGATCACGTTGAAGGGGCTACCGGGCAGCGGGCGCCGGATCACGGCGTGGTCCTGTTCATTACCCTCAGTATCGGTCCTGAACCGGCCCCTTGTCGCGGTCAGACCCGATATTCCGCCCGGAGATAGCCCTTAATGGCCAGGCCTTTAGGAGAGTGCCCGCAGCGGGACACCGACGCCTTGCCGGTCACGGCGATGGCGGGCAATCCATGCGCTGGCGGTCGCGGCGTCCATTGGAAGACCGACCAACCAGCCTTGCGCCTCGTCGCAGCCGAGGGCCTTCAAACGCTCGAGCACATCGGTGGTCTCCACACCCTCGGCGACCACGGTGAGGTTGAGAGCGTGAGCGAGTTCGACGATCGACCCGACGATGGTCGCGTCTGCCTCGGAGTCGCCAATTCTCGAAACGAACGACTGGTCGATCTTCAACTCGCAGACGGGCACCCGCTTCAGCAGGGTCAGGGACGAGTAGCCGGTGCCGAAGTCGTCAAGGCTGATGTGCACGCCAGTCGCGACGAGTTCGCTCAGAACCTTTGCACCCCGGTCGTAGTCAGCGAGCAGCCGGCGCTCGGTGATCTCGAGCATGAGGGTTTCGGGTACGACGCGGTGGCGGCGCAGTGCGGCGGCCACCCGGTCGGCGAAACCGTAGTCGAGCAGGTCGCGCACGCTGATGTTGACGGCCATGATGAGCCCCGACCCGCCGGCGTCCAGCTGTGCCCGCATGCCGAGCGCCTGGTCGAGGAGCAGGTCGGTGAGTCGCGGCATCAGCCCCGACTGCTCGGCCAACGGGATGAACCGGTCGGGCATCACCAGGCCAAGCGTCGGGTGGTGCCACCGAACCAGGGCTTCGACGCCAAGCACCTCGCCGGTCGCCAACGAAATCTTCGGTTGGTAACAGAGCTCGAGCTGCCCGGTCTCGACGGCATGCCGCAGCTCACCGAGCAGGCCTAACCTGGCGAGGGAGTTGGTGTCCTTCTCGACGTCGTAGACCGCTACGCCGCCACCCGATGATTTCGCCACGTACATCGCGACGTCAGCACGTCGATGTAGTTGGTCGAAGTCGTCGCCATGCTCGGGGAACAGTGCGATACCAAGACTTGCGTCGAGATCGACCATCGTGCCGTCGAAAGAGATGGGTTCGTGCAGCGTCGCGCGAATGCGCTCGGCGACCTCGATAACCGTTGCCTGGTCGTTCAGGTCGTGCAGCAGGATCGCGAACTCGTCGCCGCCCAGCCTCGCGACCAGATCGCCAGGTCTGACCGCGTCTTGCACGCGCGCGGCTACGACCTGCAGCACGCGATCTCCGACCGGATGCCCGAGCGTGTCGTTGATGTCCTTGAACCTGTCAAGGTCGAGCAGTACCAACGCGACCCGGCCATCAGTGAGCTGGAGTTCATTCAGAAGCTCACCCGTGCGAGCCATCAGCAACTTGCGGTTGGCCAGACCGGTCAGTGCGTCGTGCAGCGACTGTTGCTCGCGCTCGAGTGAGATGGACGCGGTCTTATAGACGAGGAACAGCGGCAGTATCAGCAGCGGGATCAGCTGCCATGCATGCACGGCAACCACAGCGATCACCGGCGACAACGCGATGACCGCCATCGTCGTCGAGGTGTAGTACCAGAACTCGTCGATGATCTCGGCCCACAACGTCGTGCCGCGGCGAATCGAGATGATGATGCCGACCAACACCAGGTTCATCAGGTGGTAGACGACGGCAGCAACGACAAGCCCGACCAGCGTTCCGCCCGTCACCTCGTGGGGCGCAGCAAGCGACGGCGATATGCCGAACAGTCCCAGAACCAACGACGCGGTCGCGAGGCAGATCGCATATTGCCCTGCATTGAAGATCACTCGCCACCACGACTTGCGCATCAGCACTTCGCGCATCGAGATGCCAGCGAACTGCAAGATGATGGCCGGGGCGGGGCCCCAGATGAGCAAGATGGCGAACACGAACGCCGTGCTCAGGCTGACGCCGTCCGGGTCGTAGGACCCGCTGGCTACCACAGGGCGCAGCTCGCCGAGCACAAGCAGCGCGGCGACGAGGACGAAGGCGCTTGCGGACCCGGTCAGATGGTCGTGGGTCAGGCCGCGCGCGCTCAGGGCGATGAGCGATCCGGATACGACGAAGATCAGCGTGAGGTAGGCCCACCACGCAATCCAGCCGCGACTAGGCGTTTCCTCCGCCGGGGACGCCACGCACAACCCCTTTTCCTGTCAGCGAGCCTCACAGGAGTATCGGTACGCCCAGCGTGGGCTGAAGGGCATTTGCCTGGCGCGGGTGTCGGGTCTCACCTCGCCTGGCCGTGGAGTGCGGCCGACGCCTGTCCGCTGCCTAGGTCATGCTCGAGGCGTGACGAAAATTCAGGTCGAGCCCGACGAGTTGCTCGCGGTGGCCACTAGGGTGCTCGGCGAACTCGCCGGGCCGAGCGCTGTCCTTCGGCCCGACCAGCTGGCCGCGGCGCAGGCTCTGGTCTGCGAGGGCCGCCGGGTGCTGTGTGTTCAGGCAACCGGGTGGGGCAAGTCGGCGGTCTATTGGATCGCCGCCGCCGCGCTGCGCGCCGCCGGCTCGGGCCCGGTTCTAGTCATCTCCCCGTTACTTGCCCTCATGCGCGATCAGGTCACTGCAGCGCAGCGGGCTGGCCTGCAGGCGGTGACGCTCAACTCCGCCAATGTCGATGACTGGGCGGCCATCGAGAAGCGGCTGGCTGACGACCGGGTCGATGTGCTTTTGACCTCCCCTGAGCGCCTAGCGTCGGCGCGCTTTGCCGAATCGGTATTGCCGAGCTTGCTCGAACGTCTTGGCATGCTGGTCATCGACGAAGCGCATTGCGTCTCGGACTGGGGTTTCGACTTCCGCCCTGACTACCAGCGACTGACCCGGCTGCTCACCAGTACCCGCCTCGACCTGCCGGTGCTGGCCACCACAGCCACCGCGAACGACCGGGTCACCCGGGACGTCGCCGACCAGCTCGCGGCGGGAAGCACGGTGGCGCCGCTGGTGCTGCGCGGAACCTTGGCACGGTCTTCGTTGCAGCTAGGCGTCGTCCCCGGGCTCTCGGCGCTGCAGCGGTATGCGTGGGTCGCCGCGGCACTGTCCAGGCTCGACGGATCCGGCATCGTCTACGTGCTCACCGTCGCTGACACGGTGCGGCTCGCCGACTTTCTCACATCGCGTGGCCATGCCGTTGCGGCCTACTCGGGCCAGCTCGAGACAGCCGAACGCGAACGCATCGAGGACCAACTGCAGCGCAACGAGATCAAGGCAGTCGTCTCAACCTCCGCGCTGGGCATGGGCTACGACAAGCCCGACCTCGCGTTCTGCCTGCACGTCGGTTCACCCGCGTCGCCGGTCGCCTACTACCAGCAGGTAGGACGTGCCGGCCGCGCGCTCGACACAGCCGTCGCCGTGCTGCTCCCTGCTGAGACTGACGACCGGGTGTGGGCCTACTTTGCGGACGCGTCCACGCCGGATCCGACATTGGCCGCATCAGTGCTGTCGGCGTTAGCTGGGGCTTCAGAGCCGCTGTCGTTGCCCAGGCTCGAGGACGCCACCGGCTCTCGGCGTGGCCGGCTCGAGGCGCTGCTGAAGATCCTCGCTGTCGACGGTGCGGTGCGGCGCATCGGCGCCGGGTGGCAGGCAACAGGCGAACCCTGGGTCTTCGACGAGCCGCGATATGCCGCGTTGGCCGCCGCGCGCGCAACCGAGGCAGGCATCATGCGCAGCTATGCAGCCGGGAGCGGCTGCCTCATGTCGTTTCTGCGGCTCTCGCTCGACGACCCGCACGCCGGCGTTCCGTGCGGCGTCTGCTCGGTGTGCACCGGCGTGCTGCCTGCGGGCCTAGCGTTCTCCCCCTCAGAATCTGATGTCGATGCCGCCCGCATCTTTGCCCGCGGCATCGATGTGGTGATCGAGCCACGCAAACTCTGGCCGACGGGCTCCATTGATCGACGTGGTGCGGCTCGAAAGGGCCGTATCGGCAACGTGCTCGTCGACGGGCGGGCCCTTGCGTTCGCCGACGACCCGGGTTGGGCCGACCGCGTCGTCGCCTTGACCGACGACCGCGCTCCTGACGGCGAGCTGCCCGACGATGTAGCCATTGGGGTCGTCGAATTGCTCGCGCGATGGGCGCGGCAGTGGCCAGCGCGGCCAACCGCCGTCGTTGCGATCCCGTCCCGGACGCATCCGATGCTGATCAGCTCACTGGCCCACCACATTGCAGCGGTCGGCCGGCTCAACGTGATCGACGCATTGGAGTGGCATGGCTCTCGCCCGGTCTCCGGCGTCGCGTCGGGGCAGCGCGTCGCAGCCGTGACCGCAAGTCTGGTGCCTGCGGCTGCGCTTCCTGAAGGCTCGCTGCCGGTTGGTCCGATCCTGCTCGTTGACGATGTCTACAGTTCCGGCTGGACGATGACGGTCGCGGCCTCCCTGCTCGAGGAACTCGGGGCCACCGCGGTCTATCCGCTGGTGTTGCACCGCCGCCCGTAGTCTTGAAGACCCCGACACCCTGGAGTAATGCCATGGCCGACGACGACCTGCTCGCGCGCATCTCCGCGCTGGTCGAAGAAGAACATCACCTCAGCAGCGCTGGCGACGACGCCGAGGCCCGGCGCCGCGAGCTCGAGGAGCAGCTCGACCAATGCTGGGACTTACTCCGCCAGCGCCAGGCCAAGCGTGAGTTCGGCGAAGACCCGAACCAGGCACAGGCACGGCCCATCTCCGAGGTCGAGCACTACCAACAATAGAGCTCTAGCCGCCGGCGTACGCCTCGTCAGCGCCCACTAGCGGCGCTGGATCATCGGCCAACCTCCGCCAATTCGCGGGGAGTTGCACAAGTCGTGGGCCGTGCAGATGCCCGCGCGGCAGGTTGCGTGCGGCGGGTGGCAACAGCATGGCCGGATCGAGGGTGTCGAATAGCGCATCGAGGTCACCAGCCGTCTCGGCGTGCATCAATGCTCGTCGAACGTAGCCGCCGACGGGGAATCCGGTCAGGTACCAACCGATGTGCTTGCGAAACGCACGGACGCCGAGTTGCGGCGTCCGCTTATGTGTCACGAGAAGTTCGACGTGACGGCGCATGACCGCGATGACTTCGCCGAGTGCCGGCGCGGGCCCGATCTGTTCGCCGGCAAAGACCTGCGAAAGCTCGCGGAACAGCCAAGGCTTGCCTAGACAGCCGCGACCGACGACGACACCAGCGCAGCCGGTCTCGCCCATCATGCGCAGTGCATCGTCGGCCGCCCAGATGTCACCGTTGCCCAAGACCGGGACAGAGGTGATCGCTTCACGCAGCTTGGTGATCGCCGACCAGTCGGCCGCGCCCGAGTACAACTGCTCGGCGGTCCTGGCATGCAGGGCGATCGCGGCGACGCCGACGTCTTCGGCGGCGCGCGCGGCGTCGAGGTAGGTCAGCGTCGCGTCGTCGATGCCCTTTCGCATCTTCACTGTCACGGGCACGGTGCCCGCAGCTCTCACTGCCGCGTCCACGACAGCCCGGAACAGCACACGACGAAGTGGCAGCGCCGCCCCGCCGCCGACCCGGTTGACCTTCTGCGCCGGGCAGCCGAAGTTGAGGTCGATGTGGTCGACGCCAATCTCACCAACAGCGTGGCGCACAGCCGCGTACATCACGTCGGGGTCGACGCCGTAGAGCTGCAGGCTGCGCACCGGCTCGTCGTCGCCGAACCGCACCATCGCCTCGGTGTTCGGGTTGTGCTCGATTACAGCGCGCGCCGACACCATCTCGCTGACATAGAGCGCAGCGCCGTAGCCGCGGCACAGCTGGCGAAACGGCACGTTGGTCACCCCCGCCATCGGCGCGAGCACGATCGGCGGGTCGACGTCGATCGGCCCGATCTTCAGCGCCACAGATCCACGATCCTGATGTCGATGTCTGCCAGCAGTCGACGGAGTAGCGGCAACGAAAGACCGATCACGTTGCCGTGGTCACCCTCGATCCCTTCGACGAAAGGTCCGGCGAACCCGTCGAGAGTGAACGCACCGGCAACCTCCATGGGTTCGCCGGTCTTGATGTAGGCATCGAGTTCATCATCTGTCGGCGCCCCGAAATGCACTGTCGTACTTGCCACTCCCGACGCCTCGCGGCCCGAACCGACGTCGATGACGCAATGGCCGGTGACGAGCACACCGCCGCGACCGCGCATGCGCTGCCAATAGTGCCGCGCAGCCTCAGGCGTTGGCGGCTTGCCCATGATGTCGCCGTCGAAGCTCAACATGGAGTCGCAACCGATCACCACTGAACTCGCCGGCACGTGCTTGGCAACGGTGGCGGCTTTGCGCACGGCAAGTGTCTCGACGAGCGTCGCCGGATCGGTTCTTTCGACGTCGTCCTCGTCAACGCCGCTCACCATCACGATGGGATCAAATCCGGCGTCCCACAAAAGGCGCAACCGCGCAGGAGAGGCCGACGCTAGGACGAGCTGTCGTGACTGCATGAGGCCACGATCTTAAGCCAACGTCGTGACAGCCTCGGCAATCGCGGCGACAGCTTCAAGAAATCCTGCTGGGTTGTCGAGCGCCGACAGGTCGACCGCTTGGTCGATCGGGGTGCCCTGTGCGGCTCGCTTCAAGGGCACCTCAAGCCGCTTTCCGTTGTTGTTTCGAGGCAGCGCGTTGACGAACACGATGGCGTCGGGCACGTGGCGCGGTGAGAGCTGTCCCCGAATCGCCGCGGCAATCACCAGCCGCAACGAGTCGTCGTCCCTCTCGGAAGGGCTTGCGGCCACGATCAGCGCGATGAGGGATCCGTGCCCTGCGTCGTCTTCGAGATGGATCACCACGCTGTCAACTACTTCAGGAAGCGCGTCGAGCACGCTGTAGAACTCCGCGGTGCCTAGCCGCACCCCACCTCTGTTGAGAGTTGCATCGGAGCGACCGGTGATGACCCACGTATCGCGCTCAGTGTGGATGATCCAGTCGCCGTGCCGCCAAATTCCCTCGTAGGTATCGAAATATGCGGCGCGGTAACGAGAACCGTCGGGGTCATTCCAGAAGGCGACCGGCATCGACGGCATCGGCAGCGTCACCACGAGTTCGCCCGGTCGACCGCGCAGCGGCCTGCCTGCTTCATCGTATGACTCCGTCGCGACGCCAAGTGGTCGGCAGCTCATCTCGCCGGCGTACACCGGCGTGAGTGAACTCCCACCTACGAAGCCACTGCACACGTCGGTGCCGCCTGATGTCGGCGCTAGGAGTACATCGCTTTTCACCGCGTCGTAGACCCACTCCGAGGCCGCCGCCGACAGTGGTGAGCCAGAAGAGGTGAGTTCGCGCAACGCAGTGAGGTCGTAGCTGTCGCCTGGCCGCAGGTCGGATCGCGCGCATGCGGCGAGATATCCAGCGCTGGTACCGAAAAGGGTCGCCTTCGCGTCGGCAGCGACGTCCCATTGGGCACCCAGATCTGGCCACGCCGGGTCGCCGTCGAACAGCACGATGGTCGCGCCGACGATCAACCCGCTGACGAGAATGTTCCAGACCATCCAGCCGGTGGTCGTGTACCAGAAGCCGACATCGCCCGGCCCGACGTCCATCTGCAGCGACAGCGCCTTCGCGTGTTCCAATAGCAGGCCGCCATGGCCATGCACGATCGCCTTGGGCAACCCGGTGGTGCCGCTGGAGAACAGCACGACCAGTGGGTGGTCGAACGGTAGCTCTTCGAAAGTCGGAGGCAGCGGTGTCGCCGTGAAGGCAGCCCACGCGATCGCGCCCGGTGGAGGTTCGGCATGCGCGTCGAGGTAGGGAACTTCGACAACGCGGACGCCGGGCAGCTGGCCGCAGATCTCGGCCGCTTGGTCGCGGCGGTGGACGATGCGCTCGCCCCAGCGGTATCCGTCGACGCACACCAGGACTTTCGGCTCAAGTTGGGCCACGCGATCGAGTACGCTCCGCGGGCCCATCTCGATCGGCACACTGCACCAGATCGCGCCGAGACCCGCGACGGCAAGGTAGGTCGCGAGCGCCTCGGGGATGTTTGGCAAGTAACCGACGACGCGGTCGCCACGGCTCACACCGAGCAGGCGCAGACCGTGTTGCACGCGGCCCACGAGCGCGGCCAGTTCGGCCCCACTCAGGTCGTGCGGTGCGCGGGTCTGACTTCTCGCCTTCACGCGGATCGCGGAGCTGCGATCGAGCAACGCGTTTTCGGCATAGTTCAGGCTGGCACCGGGAAACCACTGCGCAAACGGCATTTCGCGTCGTCCCAGCACAGCTGTCGGCTGTTGGTGAGCGATGATCCCGGCTTGGTCCCACACCAGCTGCCAGAAGGTATCGAGGTCCGATACTGACCATTGCCAGGCGGCTTCGTAGTCGGCGAATTGCAGGCCTGTCAGCGATTCAGCGACGCCGAGAAACCTGCCGAGTGCCGATGTCTGCCTGGCATCATCACCCGGGCGCCAAAGTACTTTCCCCGGTTCGGCCATCAGCCGCGAGCCGGCAAAGCGTTGTCAGCGTCGCGCCAGATCTCGATCAGTTCCGACAATCCGTCGACGACGAAATCCGGTCGGTCGACTGGTTGCGCGAGCTCGACGTCGTTGACGCCGTGAATGCCCGTGGTCACCAGCGCGGACAGTGCGCCGGCCCGAAGTCCCATCCGAATCTCGAGGGTGAGGTCGTCGCCGGCGACGAGCATGCGCGACGGCGCGACACCAAGCCGGGTTGAGGCGACTTTCATCGCAGCCTCAGAAGGCTTTCCCACGACTTCGTAGTCGCGTTCGGTCACGTAGGCGAGGCCTTTCGCAATGAAGCCACCGAGGCCGACTGTCGGCCGGGTGCGCGTCGCGAATCGTCGTGCGTCGCTGGTCACCAAGAAATCGGCGCCACCCCAGATCGCGTCTGCAGCAATCTGTAGCCGGTCGCGATCGAAGCCAATGTCCCACCCGATGATGACTGCTGCGGGCTGCTGAGAGCTGCCTCCGAGGGTTGGGTGCACCAGCTCGATGTCATAGCTTTCCAGCACGTCAAGCAGCCCTGAACCGCCGAAGGCCATGACGGGTTGGCCCGGATAACGCGCGCGCAGAAGTTCGGCTGCGACCACCGACGGCGTCAGCACGTCGTCGGGCACGACGTCGAGACCGATCGCGGTCAACCCCGCGGCGAGAAATTGCGGCGTCTTCGAAGACGCATTCGTGAATAGCACGACGCGGCGGCCCGAGTCGCGCAACCAGGTGATCGCCTCGCTCGCACCGGGCAGAGCATGGCCGCCGTCGCCGCCTGGCTTGTCGGACAGCACGAGACATCCGTCAACGTCGAAGACAACTCCTTCGACCTCCGCGAGGCGTGTCTTCAGCGCCGCGTCGACGACAGCGGGTCGGACGGTCACGGCGCCTCCTGTGACGATGAAGCGCGGCTTAAGGCGATGCGTTCGGTGCCGCGGGTCACGGTGATCGATCGCCACTTTTGCAGTGCGTTCACGCCGTCGATGAACGTGTTTGCGGACGCGGGATTGTCGTGCCAAGCCACCGCGGGGCGGGTGATCGCATCGAGTTGGTCACCTGGAAGCACCAGACGCAGGACGACCTCGTCGTCGTCGACCTGGCGTCGAAGGCTCGATGCAACCCGGTCGCGCAATTCGTCGATGGTCGGGTTGGGCAGCGGCTGGTCGAGTTCTTTGGTGCGTGGTGCGCTTCCGACCCGTTCGAGAACGACATCGGCGATCGGCCCCGGCGAGGATCCGAAGTGCCCCAGCACGTAGCGGATGATCTCGTCAGGGAGTTGCGACCATCGAGGTTGGGCTGACTGCACGCTCATCACATTGAGCACCGCTTGGCTGCCAACGAACTGGCTGTATGGCGTCACCATGATGGGATAGCCAAGTTCGGCGCGTACCAGCGCGACTTCGTCGAGAACTCGCGGCAACAGCTCAGGCATCGCAAGCTCGACCATCTGCCGACGCAGGGTCGCCATCATGCCGCCGGGGATTTGATGGCGATGCACGCTGAGGTCGTACTCGAGTGGTCGACCGGGCTCAAGACGTTGCGTCTGCGCGAAACGCCCGATGAGCTGCTCTGCTTCAGCGATCGCATCGAGGTCGACGTCGACAGCTATCCCGACCGCGCTCAGGTTCTCGACGAGCTTGGTCGCCGACGGTTGGCTGGTTCCGTTACTCAGTGCGCCGATCGCGGTGTGGAGAACGTTGATTCCAAGCTG
Source organism: Acidothermaceae bacterium (assembly GCA_036509315.1). Taxonomy (GTDB): domain Bacteria; phylum Actinomycetota; class Actinomycetes; order Acidothermales; family Acidothermaceae; genus PALSA-607. Next base: position 3,632 of record DATCFU010000061.1, on the reverse strand, counting down.
CGCGGCAAGCACGTAGACCTGCGGCGCAATGCCCGTCGTGCAGTGGCTGTGCAACTCAAGAGGGGTCTCCCCGACCGCGGCACGAAGCTCCGGAATCAGCGTGGCAGTTCGTTCGAGCGTGAGCAGCCCACCTGGGTCCTTGAGATAGACGGCGTCAATCGCCGGATCTTTCGCCAGCCTTGCGGCCGCTTCGCGGTACAGGCTGTCGGTGTGCACCGGCGACTCGGTGAAGGTCACGGCCGCAACGACGATCTCGATGCCCTCTTCCTTTGCGAGCTGGGCAACCCTGCTTGCGGCAGCGGTGTCGTTCGACGGCTCCAAGACCTGCAGTCGCCGTATTCCGTGCTTCGCCAGCGACCGCATGGCGAGTCGCATCACCGACTCGGGCGAGCGGTCCCAGGCCATGAAACGCATGCCGGTCGTGATCAACGACAACGGCGTCGTCGGGACCACGGCACGCATCCGCCGGATTCGCTCCCACGGATCCTCGTGATGCCAGCGAACACCGACCGACAAATGGGTGGACGACGTGAAGTCGATCGCGACGAATCCGGCGCGCTCAAGAGCCGGACCGACAGCTTCGACCATGCCGGTCGTGAGTCCGGTCGCTCCCCACAAGCTCTGGTTGCCGTCACGCGTGCTCGTGTCGACCAGACGTACCGTTTTCATGCGACGTCGCTCTCGGCGATGACGAACAACGGCTGGCCGGCCTCGACCATGTCGCCATTTTCCGCCAACACGGCGACGATCCGTCCGGCGACAATCGCCTCGACGGGCACCATCATCTTCATGACCTCGATGATCGCCATCGTGGTGCCGACCGCAACGACATCTCCGGCCACCACAAATGGCGGTTGCTCGGGTGCCGGTCCTCGATAGAACAGGCCGACAATCGGAGCGGCAACTTCGACACCGCCCGGTTGCCCAACCTGCTCATCGGCCGGGGTGGGCTGGGTTGCCGCAGCTGCAGCTGCAGCGACGGTGTGATCGGTCTCGGCCGCTTCGCCGCCCACCGTGTCTGAGAGACCGTGCCGTGACACCCGGACGGTGAGACCAGGCATCTCGACGACGAAGTCCTCGAAGTCAGTGGTCTCGAGGTGCTCGACGAGAGCGAGCAGATCCGACCAACTCGGCAACGCGTCGCCGCTCACGCTTTGCGCACTCCCGCTCCCGCGTTGCGGATCACGGAAAGGTATGACGCTGCCGAGCTAGACCCCGTCTTTGCTCTGGATTCGGCTTGTCGCTTCTTCCAGCTCGTTTCGGGCCGCGACTGCAACAGCACGATCCGCGCCGGCCCGGCGCTCGTGGCGCGCGCCCTCGCCCACTCGATGTCTTGTGGGCAGCCGTAGTGCTGCTCGACCCGAATCGCGATCTCCGCTAGCTCGCGAATCGACTCAGGGGCTAGGCACGCGACGTCCTGCTGATCGTCGGGCACCGGAACAGTGATGACACCTTGGCCTGTTCTGGACGGAAGGCACTGCATCGTCTTGTGAGCGATCGTGCTGCTAGTCACCTCAAGACCGACCTTCGATAGCCAGTATTCGTCCGGCGTCACCTCGCCCGACACAACGGCCTGCCCCAAACCCCAGCTTGCGTTAATCGCCATGACCGACCGGTCACCGGTGCGCGGGCTCACGGTGAAGGCGACGCCGGCTACCTCGGCATCGACCATCGCCTGCACGCCCACCGAGATCAATGTCGCTTCGAACGCGACCTCCTCGGGAAGTTGGGAGCGGTACGCAATGGCCTGCGGTGTATAGAGACTTGCCCAGCAGGCGCGCACGCGATCGATAACGTCGCGCGCGCCCACCACCCACAAGTAAGTCTCCTGCTGTCCGGCGAAGCTCGTCACGGCACCGTCTTCTGAAATGCCTGATGACCGGACGGCGACGGGGAGCGCCTCGTCGCCCGTGAGATCGCACAACTCGCCGTATGCAGCCACGATCTGATCGACGACATCGTGCGGTATCGGAGTCGCCGCGACCAGTCCGGATGCCGCCGCGTGGGCAGCCTCGAGAACGCTGGATCGGCTGGGGTCGACCGAGCGCACAATGTGCTTGAGATCGTCACGCAAGGTGCCCTGATCCCTGAACGCCTCGAAGGCGCTAGCGGTGACAGCGAACCCGTTGGGAACCTCGATCCCGGCATGAATGAGCTCGCCTAGGCTCAATACCGTTCAGTTAAGGTTACACGGGTGTAGTTTGGGGGCATGCCTCGTGCTGGTTGGAAGAAGCCGGAGTCGGATCGTCGGCTGTCGGATCTGGTGTCGGTAGGGGTCCTGACGCGGGTGTTCCCGCCGGGTCTTGTCGATGCGGTGATCGCTGATGTCGGCCGGACCGAGCAGCGTCATCGGTCGTTGCCGGCCCGGGTGATGGCGTACTTCTCGATCGGGATGGCGCTGTACTCCGAGGGTTCCTATGAGGATGTGCTGGCGCAGTTGACCGACGGGTTGTCGTGGGCCTCGGGGTGGCAGGACAGCTACAGACCGCCGAGCAAGTCGGCGATTTTCCAAGCCCGGGCACGGTTAGGGTCGAAGCCGTTGGCCGCGTTGTTCGAGCGGGTCGCCCGTCCGATCGGTGCCGAGCAGACGCCGGGGGTGTGGCTGGCTGGACGTCGTCTGGTCGCGATCGACGGGATGTGTCTCGATGTCGCCGACACGATCGCGAACACTGCGCACTTCGGACGCCCCGGGGTCAACAAGGGTGAGCAGGCGGCGTTCCCCCAAGCCCGGGTCTTGGCGTTGGCCGAGTGCGGCACGCATGCGGTCTTCGCCGCCGAGATCGGTAAGTATTCCCAGTCCGAGGCCACGTTGAGCGTGCCGCTGTTGGACCGGTTGGAGCCAGGGATGCTGCTCACCGCTGACCGCGGTTTCTTCTCTTATGCCTTGTGGCGTAAGGCAATCGGGACCGGAGCCGACCTGTTGTGGCGGGTCCGCACCGACAAGTCCGGCCCCAAGCCCGCATACCTCGAAGACCTTCCTGACGGTTCGTGGCTGGCGCACCTGCGGGGGCTCACGCCCGCCGCGGAACGCCGCCAAGAGCCGATGCTGGTCCGGGTCATCGACTACACCATCGAGGACGGATGCGAGAACCCCGCCACCTACCGGCTCTTCACCACCGTGTTGAATCCGGCCGAGGTGAGCGCGGCCGACCTCGCCGCGGCCTACACCGAGCGGTGGGAGATCGAGCTGACCTTCGATGAACTGAAGACCCACCAACGCGGACCGCGCACTGTGCTGCGCTCGAAGTCACCCGATCTGGTCCTTCAAGAGATCTGGGGACACCTGTGCTGCCACTACGCGATCCGTTCTCTGATGGCCGAGGCCGCCACCCATTCCGGGCACGACCCGGACCGGGTCAGCTTCGTCGCCGCACTGCGGATCACCAGGCAAACCCTCGCCCACCCGGGCGCTTTCCCCCCCTGACCAGCACGGCCGGGACAGCCCCGGCTGGCTGCTCTTCCTCCACCGACTCATCAGTCGGCTCAACCCCGCCCGGCGTCAGCGCTCGGCACCGCGCGTCATCAAACGCAAGATGCCCAAGTGGCACGTCAAACGCGCTCACCACGCAGCCTGGCCCCAACCGCAGCACCCTCCCCACTACCGCGTTCGAGGTACTAACTGAACGGTATTG
>DATCFU010000060.1:0-22029 GCA_036509315.1 Acidothermaceae bacterium | reverse complement strand
CATAATCGGGGCGACAGGAACCTGCTCGGACATGACCTTCGACAATGCGTTGATCGCATCCTGTGCCTGAGCGGCCGTACCGGCCTTCGCGTAGGCGGCAAGCGCGGCGGTTGCATCGGCGTTTTCGAAGTCGCCGTAGTTGCCACTGCGGTTGGTGCCCTTGGCGAGCGCGGGGTCGAGCCAGCTGTCATACGTGGCGTACGGCGACGGTCCGGTGGTGCTCCAGTGGATCGCCGTGTCGAACGTGCCGGCGGCGAGGTCGGCGTACCACTTGTTGGCGTCGACACCGTCGGGCGTTGCGTTGAAACCAACCGCCTTCAACTCAGAGGACATGATCTGCGACGCCTGGTAGTAGTCGGTGTACGCAGTCGGGTCTTCGATGCCGAAGGACACTTCCTGGCCGCCCTTGGCCCAAATACCCTTGCTGTCCTTTGCGTAGCCAGCGCCCGTCATCAATGTGTTGACGGTCGCAGCGTCTGCATCGGGCTTGATGTCGTTAGCCTGCGCCGCGGGCAGCACGCTGGCGAAGTTCGGCAGCAGCAATCCACTCGACGACGTTGCCGGGGCCTCGTAGCCCTGCTCGGCCTGACCTGCGACGGTCGCCCGGCTGAAGCCGGCGCTGATCGCCTTGCGCACCGCTGGGTCCTTCAGAGCTGCCGGTCCCGTGGTGACATTGAACTCAAGGCTCACGACGTTGATGGCCGGGAACCAGTACTTGTTGTGCGTCGGGTCCTTCGCCACAAAGCTCGTGGCAATCTGCGAGACGAAGTTTCCGGCGTAGTCGATCTTGCCGGCCGACAACTGCTGCAGTGCGACGTCGTTGCTGGTGTACGCAGGAACGTCGACCTCAGGCACTGGCGGCTTGCCACCCCAGTAGTTCGGATTGGCCTTGAACTGAAGACCCTGGGCCGTGAAGTTCGCGAGCGTGTACGGCCCGGTGCCGATCGGCTTTGGGTCGGCGAACTTCGACGGGTCGGGCGAAGCTGCGTACGCAGCCTTCTTCACCACGAACGTCTGGCCAGCGATGTTGTAGAGGTTCTGGAACTGTGGGGCGGTGAACGTGACCGTCACCTGGTTGCTGCCGACAACCTTCGCGTTGTCGATTGGCAGGCCGTTGCGGTTGGTGGCAGGCGTGTCCTTCATGACCTGGAAGGTGTAAGCGACGTCGTCCGGTGTGAGCGGCGTGCCGTCACTGAACTTGACGCCATTGCGGATCGTGAAGGTGATCTGCGTGCCGTCGGAGTTCCAGGCGAAGTCAGTCGCCAGCCAGGGGTACGCCGTGTTCGCCTTCAGGTTGTTGAAAATCAGCAAGGGCTCATAGAACAGCCCCTCGACGTTCAACTTGTAGCCGAACCCGTTCGAGTCGAAAGCGTTGAACTGGTCTTCCAACGTCGGAATCGGGTTGTTCTCCACGGTAATTGCTTTGGTGCCTTGGGTCGTCGACAACGGTGCGCTGTTCGCCAACGTCAAACCACCGTGCGCGGAGTCGCCGGTGGCGCCGGCGGAACCACTCGATGCGGGTGTCGACGCAGCCGCTGCCGAAGAAGCGGCGGTCGTTGGAGCGGCAGCTGCCGAAGTGGCGGGTGCCGACGCCGTACCGCTCGTACCGGCTTTGGGTTTGCTCGAACTCGAGCAGGCGACCGCACCGAGAGCAAGAACGCTCACGATAGCGACGCCGGTAATGGATTTGCGAAGCATGGGAACCTCTCCCAACAGGTCGGCCTCTAGAGCCGACGATCGATTCGACCGGGATCTTCGTGCGCAGGGGGCATCGCGGCCTCCGTGGTCTAGGACAGAGCCGCCGCCCAACTCGGTATAACCGCGATCGCGGATCGGCGAGCGCAGGCGAGCACAACATGACGCGGGCAAGTCCTTCGTGGAGGAGCCCGTTCAGTGACGACACCGACTGGTGTGCCAGCCGACGACGCGCAAATCCTCATGTGCGTTCCCCGCTCTCCGGAGGGCCCTCGGTGAGCGAAGCTGTGTGACCCGGCTGCGATAGCTCCAGCGGCGCGGGGTCGTGCAACCAACAGGCCGCAGTGTGCCTCTCGTCAATCCCAAAGGCGGGCGGTTCGTCGGTTGAGCAGATCGGCATGGCGTAAGGGCAGCGGGGATGGAACCTGCAGCCGGACGGCGGTTGGACCAACGAGGGCGGCGCACCAGCGGCTCCTGGCCACACCTTTTCATCAGCGTCCGGATCGGGCGCCGCACTCAAGAGCAGCTTTGTGTAGGGATGCGCCGGCGCATTCGTAATGCTGTCGGCCGGCCCCACCTCGACGACCTTGCCGGCGTACATCACCATGATCGTGTCGGCCAGGTAGCGAGCAGACGCGATGTCGTGAGTCACGTACAGGATCGCCAGTCGTTCGCGATCGCGCAGATCCGCAAGCAGGTTCAAGACGCCGAGGCGGATCGACACATCGAGCATCGACACGGGCTCGTCGGCGAGCAGCACCTTGGGTTGCACCGCCAAGCCGCGCGCGATAGACACCCGCTGGCGCTGGCCGCCCGAGAGTTCATGCGGGTACTTGCCGATGAACTGCTCGGCCGGCTCAAGTGCGACACGGCGCAGCAAGTTCAGGACGGCTTCCTCGACATTGCCACCGGTGCGGTCGTGAATAATCAGGGGACGGCTCAAGATGTAGCGGACCGTGTGCACTGGGTTCAGGGATTCGAACGGGTCCTGCAAGACAAGCTGCACGGATTGCCGGTAGTCCGCGGGCACTCGCTTGGTGAGGACTACCTCTTCGCCCTGGAAACACAGCTTGCCAGACGTGAGCTTCTGGGTGCGCGCCAGCATCCTCGACAACGTCGACTTCCCGGATCCGCTTTCGCCGACGACGGCGGTGACGGTGCCTGGATAGAGGGCGACAGAAATATTCTCCGCTGCGTGCACGATGCTTCGGCCCATGCGCCCGACCCGAACTCTGTAGTGCTTGGTGACATCGACTGCTTCGAGCAACGGCACGTCTTCGCGCTCGCTCATGGTCGCCGTCCGCGCATGCTTGGAAGAGCGGCGACCGTACCCGCTGCGGGCGGCACTTGGTTCAGTTCGGGTGGAACTTCATGCTTACCGTCTTGAAGCCAACACAACACTTCGCGGCCGCCCGATGCGTCGTGCAGCGTCAGTACCGGCGGGTCCTGCGTCTTGCAGATATCCATGGCCCAAGCGCAGCGCGGATGGAACGGACACCCACTCGGTACCTTGCGTAGGTCCGGCGGCGAGCCCTCGATGCCGACCATCACCTTCTTCGACCCGTGCAACGACGGAAACGACCTGGTCAGCCCGTAGGTGTACGGGTGGCGCGGTGCCCGGAAAAGCGCCTTCGCCGGCGCCTTTTCGACCAGCCGACCGGCGTACATGACCGCAATCGTGTCGGCAATCTCGATCAGTAATGACAGGTCGTGCGTAATGAACAGCACGCTGAACCCAAGCTGCTCTCGCAGCTCCATCAAGCCTTCGAGGATCTCGCGCTGGATGACGACGTCCAACGCGGTCGTCGGCTCGTCCATGATCAGCAGGCTGGGGTGCAGCGCGACTGCTACGGCGATCATCACCCGCTGGCGCATGCCACCCGAAAGCTCGTGAGGATAGCTGTTCAGCCGGTCGGCACTGATACCAACCATCTCGAGAAGTTCCTTCGCGCGGGCCAGCCGCTGGGCGCGCGTCATGGTCTTGTCATGCGTCTTCAAGACATCGTCGATCAGGCGGCCGATTCGCAACACCGGGTTAAGAGCGTGCAGAGCACTCTGAAACACGACCGCAATGTCCGACCATCGGACCGCCCGCACGACGTCGCGATCTTCGGTAAGCAAGTCGACGAGTCGCGGCTGGGAGGACGTTCCGTCGGCATCGGTGCCCCGGTAGGAGCCCTTCGGCCAGTCATAGAAGAATGCCTCGCCACCCGTGATCACACCGGGGTCGCGCAACAATCTGGTCACTGCGTACGCCAGGGTCGACTTGCCGCTTCCGCTCTCGCCCGCGAGGCCGACCACCTCACCGCGGCGAATCGTCAGACTCACGTCGTCAACCGCGTGGACAGGCTGGTCTCCCAACCCGTAGTCGACGCTCAAGCCGCGGATCTCCAGCAACATGTCCGAACCGTGATGCGTCGTCTGCTGCGAAGTCTGCGATGACGAAAGCGGTGGCCGCCCGTTTGCGAGGGTCACGGCGCCTCTCCGAGCTCAGCGCGCAGCGAGTGTCGGCTCGCGTCGGTCGAGTACTGGCGAATGACGGGGGTGAAGCCCAGCTGGGGTCGCACCTTGAACCCCAAGGCCTTGCGAGCCTTGCGTCCACCGGTGGCAATCCGCAGCCGTGGGTTGATGAACTCGTCGATTCCGAAGTTGATCAACGCGAGACTCGTGCCAAGAAGTGCAATGGCGATTCCCGGTGGGATGTACCACCACCAGAAGCCTGACTCGACCGCCGAACTCGAGGTTGCGTCGAACAACATCGTGCCCCAGTTGTAGTCGACGCCCGCACCGACGACGGTAAGGAATCCGAGGCCAACATAGGTGCCGATCGCGTAGAGCGTGGTGAAGAGGAACGAGGACGCGATCACCGGTGTCAGGTTCGGCATGATCTCGGTCATGATGACCCGCCACGCACTCTCGCCACTCACGCGAGCCGCTTCAACGAAATCGCGGCTGCGCATCGACATCGCCTGCGCGCGCAACACTCGTGCGCCCCAGGCCCATCCGGTCAAAGCGATGATGACGCCGATGATCAACGGATTGCTGCTCCGGATCGGGCCGAGGAATGCACCGACCGCAATGAGCAACGGAAGCGCGGGAATAACCAAGAACACGTTAGCGACGACCGACAGAATCTCGTCGACCAAACCGCCCACGTAGCCGGCGGTGATACCGATCACTACAGAGAGGAGGGTCGCGACCGCGCCGGCCAGGAAGGAAACGAGGATGGTGGGCCGGGTGCCAGCGAGCAGCTGTGAAAAGACGTCACCGCCAATGTTGGTTTGCCCCAGCAGGTGGTGCGCGCCCGGTAGTTGTGTCGCGATGGTCGAGCCGGCTCGAGGAGGGCCGACCAGCGGGCCAATCGCCGTAGGGCTGTACGGCGCAACAATTGGTCCGATCACGGCGAGAATAAGGAAACAGCCGAGGATGACCAAGCCCACGATTGTCTTCTTCGAGTGGCCCAGCCGGAAGCGCCGCTTCGGCCGATGCGCGGTAGCTGCAAGTGGGATCGCTCCCGCCGCATCCCCTGGAGATACCTCGACAATCGCCACGCTTGGTCACGCCTCCTGTCGGGTGCGCGGGTCAAGCGCGACATACACGATGTCGGCGAGGAAGTTGGCGGCAAGCACGACGAGCGTGATCACCAAGAAGATGCCCTGAACAAGCGAGTAGTCGAGACTCTTCACTGCGGCGAGCAAGGTAAACCCGATACCGGGGTAGGAAAACACGATCTCGGTGAGCAGCGACCCCCCGACGACAAAGCTGAGCGCCAGCGCGAAGCTCGAAACCTGAGGTAGCACCGCATTCCGAACGGCGTACCAGACCACGCGGTGCTTCGGCAGGCCAGCGGCTTCCGCGAGTAATACGTAATCCTCGTCGCGCACCGTCACCATCATGTTGCGCATGCCGATGATCCAGCCCGCCAGCGACGCAAGCACGATCGTGAGCGCGGGCAAGATCCCGTGGTAGATCGCGTCCTTGAAGAACTTCCAGTTCACCCCGATCGAGCTCTTGGTGAAGTCGTAACCTCCCACCGAGGGAAAGAACTTGAAATGGACAGAGAAGAGCAGCACCAGCAGCGTCGCCATGAAGAAGTAGGGCATGGCCTGTATGAAGGTCGTGACAGGCAGCAACCCCTCAAGCCATGATCCGCGCTTCCACGCCGCCAGCGTGCCAATCGTGGTGCCCACGACGAAACTGATCACCGTCGACAAACCGACGAGCACAACGGTCCACCACATGTGCTGAGCGATGATGTGCGTGACGGGCACATTGCCGAGACTCAGCGAGTAACCGAGATCGCCGTGCAGCAGCATGTTCCAGAAGTGCAAATACTGCTGCAATAGGCTCTGATGCGTACCGCCGTACTGAAGCTCGAGCGCGGCCAGCGCCTGCGGTGGCGCGCTCTTCATTCCCGCCAGCTCGGTGAGCACCGGATTGCCCGGCACCATACGAGGGATGAAGAAGTCGAGGGTGATCGCAGCAACCGCCGCCACCAGATAAAACCCGATCCGCCGAGCAAAGATGCGCATGGCTCACACCGATCCGCAGGTGCCGTGAACAGCACGGCTTCGCGTGTTCAAGCGACGACCTCGGCCGTCGAGGCACGGTGACGCTCGATCATGTCTGTGTAGCGTCGACCACTCGTCTTTATAGTGCGTTGCTGAGTGCCGTAGTCGACCCGCACGAGCCCGAAGCGCTTGTCGTAGCCGTAGGCCCACTCGAAGTTGTCGATCAACGACCACGCGAAATAGCCAGCTATCGGCGCTCCCCGGCGGCGCGCTGCGGCACACGCGCCGACGTGGGATTCAAGGTATTGCACGCGCTCGACATCATCAACGACACCGTCGCTGTCAGGCTCGTCGGCCCACGCAGAGCCGTTCTCCGTGATGAAGATCTTTTCTGGCCCGTAGTCGTCGGCAACGCGAACGAGGATGTCCTCCAAACCTTGCGGGTAGACCTCCCAACCCATCGCGGTTTCCAGCGCGCCAGGCACCCGGACCGCCGAAACTCCTGGAACAACGCCGGTCGGGTTGTCTTGGGCAACCTCGCGGAAGTAGTAGTTGACGCCAAGACAGTCGAGCGGCTGCGCGATCACGTCGAGGTCGTTCCCCCGAATCGGAGGTTCCACGCCGTACACCTCGACCATGTCTTGCGGGTAGCCGCGGCCATGAATGGGGTCGAGCCACCAGCGGTTCGTATGCCCGTCACCACGTCGCGCGGCGGCGATGTCTTCGGCACGGTCGCTCGCGGGCGAGACAGGGCTTAAGTTGTTCACAATGCCGATCGACGGCACCAGCTTCGCGGCAGATCGAACGGCTTGGACGCCGAGTCCGTGCCCCAAGTGCAAGTGGAAAGACGCAGGAACTGCCGCAGCAATGTCCTTGATCCCTGGGGCCATAACTCCCTCGAGATGGCCCAGCCAGGCAGAACACAAGGGCTCGTTCATGGTCATCCAGTTAGCGACCCGATCACCAAGCGCCCCCGCGACCACAGCGGCGTACTCAGCGAACGCATACGCGGTTTCGCGCAGCGGCCAGCCGCCCTTGTCTTGTAGATCCTGCGGAAGATCCCAGTGGTACAAGGTGACGAACGGCGTGATTCCTCGCGCGAGCAGCCCATCAACCAGGGCGTCGTAGAAGTCGAGGCCCTTTTGATTCACTGCACCGGTTCCGGTCGGTATGACGCGGGGCCACGCCACCGAGAAGCGGTAAGCGTCCGCACCGAGCTGCTGCACGAGGTCGAGGTCTTCCTGCCACCGGTGATAGTGGTCGCACGCGACATCACCGGTGTCGCCGCCGTCAATCGCACCCGGCTGCTGACAGAAGGTGTCCCAGATCGATGGACGCCGGCCATCCACATCGTGCGCGCCTTCGATCTGGTACGCCGACGTGGCAACGCCCCAGACGAAGTCTGCAGGGAATGGACTCGAACCGTCCACGAAGAATGTCCTTTCAGCGTCGGCCAACACCGTCGAACCCTGCACCACAATCTTTGACAATCCACCCGGTTCGCTGTACTGACGAAGGTCCCCCAGTTGCACGGCCATAGGCCCGATCACCGGGCCGAAACCGTTCCGACAAAGCCCTCCACCTTGCGTATCAAGGAGCTACAGACGAGCCACGCACGACGAGCGTTGTAGGGATAACCTGTCGAGTCTCAGGAACAGCCGAGCCTTCGAAGTACGACAGCAGCATGCGTGCTGCCGCCGCACCCATTTCCCGCAATGGCTGACGTACCGTCGTGAGTGCCGGCTCCGTGTGAGCAGCCAACGGAATGTCATCGAACCCGACCACTGAGACGTCCGCAGGAATTCTCCTTCCCGAGTCGCGTAATTCCTGAATCACTCCGGCGGCGGAAAGATCGTTGTGCGCGAACACGGCATCGAATTCGATGCCCGCATCAAGCACTCCCTTAATCGCCAGCCGGCCGCCGTCAAACGTAAAGTCGCCATCGACCACGCGATCGGCGCCGATCGGTAGGCCGGCAGCCGCGTACGTCTGCCCGAAACCCTCAAGTCGCTCTTCGGTACAACCAAACTGCGGTCCCTGAACCACGACCGGACGCCGACGGCCAAGGGCAAGCAGGTGTTGAGCTGCCATCTCCGCGCCCGCGCGATTCGTCGTCGCGATCGATGGGAACAACGGCTGATGACCCCGGTCGTCAATCATGACGACGGGCAAACCCTTGGAGTGCAAACCTTCGATGTAGTCGAGAGTGCCCTCTGGTTCGATCACCAACAGACCGTCGAACGACTTAGCCGACACTTGCGTGGCAAAGCGCCGCATGGATTCCTCACCGCGATTGCACGTGAAGAGCAAGAGACCGTAAGACTCAGCCTCAAGAACATCTACTGCGCCCTGCAGGACATCTCCCATCCATGGCCACGTGAGAGACGGCACCAACACACCCACTGTGCTCGTCCTTCCCCGCGCGAGACCGACCGCACCCGAGCTCGGGACGTAACCAAGTTCCGCGATCACGGCTCGGACTCGAGCCGCCGTACCCGCATCGAGATCGTCCTTGCCGTTGAGAACGCGCGACACCGTTGTCTTGCTGACCCCCGCGTGGCGGGCGACATCGGCCATCGTGATCCGCACGCACGCTCCCGTTCTCTGTCGCCGAGAGTGGGATCGGTCCCACTCCGCGGTACCGGTTCCGGTTTCGGTTCCGGATGCGGTTCCGGCCAGCATGGTCTGAGACGGCCCACACGTCAATCACGGCCTGATAACGAAATCGTCGGCGTCCTATGCTCGGACGCGTGAGCACTGCCGACACCTTGGAGAATGGCGGCGAACCGCGCCCTCTCCTGCGGTGGGCGGCATGCGGCCTGGTCATTGCGGTTGTCCTGGCGGTCGCGTTCGTGTCCATCCACCGCGCGGCGGACCGCCGCGAGGCACGAGCCTCCTTCGACCGCATGCTGACGCTTGCCGCGAGTGCTCAAGCCGCCGTCGAACGCGCAGTCTCGGAAGAACGGGACACGGCGCAATCCGCCGAGCCGCTGCTGAACTCTTCGCTCACTGCGTCGGCGACACGCCAGCAGCTCTACGTCACAGTGAGCGCCAGCGCACGGCGGGCTCAGGCCGAGGTCGACACGCAACTCCAGCTGTTGCAATTAGACCCAACGGGGCGATCCGGCCGTCTGAGTGTTGCGCGGGACGCCACGCTGACGTATCTCTCCGACTGGTCGGATCTCTTTGCGCGTGCCGCCGGAGCGAGTGGCCAGTACGCAGGTCCGCAAGAGGATCTCGACGCGGCGCGCCTTGCTGCCCAAACTGCGCTCGAAAAGGCAGCCCCCGACCGTGGGCGGGAAGTCAAGGCCAGTGCAGTGTTCGGCACCATCAGCAACTGATCTGACGCGGGCGCATCCAAGCTCGCGTACCCACACTTTCGCGAATCTCACCCACAAAAGTTGACGTTTTCAACCGCCACGCAAGCCGGGTGGGTCGGGCAGCAACTTCTGCTGCGTAAGGGTGCGTAAGGGTGGGTGGGTTCATGTCCTCGACTGTCGAATCGTCAACCAAGGGCCGTCGCAACGCAGTGGGCGCCTTGCTGTCGGCGTTCAGCTGGCACGTTTCGGTGCTGCTGATCGCGCGAACCCTGATTGGTTTGGCCATCGGAGCCGATTCCGCGATTGCCACCGCGTACATCGCCGAGTACGCACCCAAGGGACGGCGAGGGTCGCTGGCCATGCTGCGGCAGTGGATGATCACGGTCGGGATCCTCATCGCGTACCTGATCGCGTTGGTTATTCTCAAGGTTTGGCTCCGTCGTCGCGTCGACGACCGCGGGCATCGCAGTGACCGCGATCATGACAGCGGTGAACGTCATCGCCACCTATTTCGCGTTCTCGTACATCGACCGAATTGGTCGCCGCAAGCTCGAGATCGGCGGCTTTGCAGGGATGGCCGTCATGGCGGTCGTCGCGGCGATCGGCCTTGGCCTGTTCTCCGGGACCCCGCGCATCGTGATCGGCATGATCGGCCTGAGCCTGTTCATCGCCTCGTTCGCCATCGGCTCGGCGGTACCGGCTGGCTGATCCAGGGCGAAGTATTCCCGACGGCTGTTCGCGGCCAGGCCGCATCCATCGCGGCCACCGTCGATTGGATCGCCAACTATGCCCTCGTTGAGACCTTCGCGGCGTCGCAGCGCGCCATCGGACTCAGCTGGGTCCTGGTCTGCTTCGCGGCACTGTGTGTTCTCGCGATCGCCTTCGTCGGCCGCTACCTACCCGAGACGAAAGGCCTGTCCATCGAAGAAATCACCAGTATGTTTGAGAAGGAAGCGGCCGATAAACCGGTGCGGGATCTCATCCATGGGCGAGCGCATCACGGGACGCCACAGCCCACGGCCTGAACTCAGCTTCAGGGTTCGCTGTTCCGGAACAAGCTGACCGGAAGTAGTCGGTTGACCGCGACCATCGACGCTGGTTTGCTGGCGTGATCCGATCTCTTCGACGATCGGTTGGGAGTGTGCGTGTCGACCCTCGATCACCGCGCCGCGACAATCTACGACGTTGCGCGCCGTGCGGGTGTGTCGAAGTCAACCGCCTCCCGCGTACTGACGGGTCAACAGCGGGTTTCGCCCGAAGCTGTCGAGCAGGTGAAGCGAGCGGCAGTTGAACTCGGTTACGTACGCAACCCCGCCGCGCTGGCGATGTCGACCGGCAGCGGAACCCGCGTCGTGATCGGAGTTGTCTCCCCGCGATCGCAGTTGGTCGTCGATGAATATCTATCTCGTGTCGTTGCGACTGCGGCACGCGTGTGCGCTGCCGAGCGCATCGGCGTCGGACTTGAGGCGTTCGCGCTAAACGGCCCGGATCCTTTCGAGGCACTGGCGCGTGACCCGACCGTGCATGGCGTCCTTCTGATCAACACCACCGAGTCGGTGCTCAACGCGGTCGACCATCGATTTGCCGGTCGCGTCGTGTCGATCGGCGTCGGTTCGAGCCTCGTGCCCAGTATCGACGTCGACAACTACCTCGGCGGGCGCGCAATCATGTGTCGTCTTGTCGAGTCTGGTCGCCGGCGCATCGCGATGATCACAGGTCCGCGATGGATGCCTTGCCTCGACCGGATGACTCGGGCTTACACGCAGGTCGTGAGCGCCGCGGGTCTACCCAAGCGGACGGTCGTCGGTGGCTTCACTGCACAAAGCGGCCAGCGCGCAACGGAGGCCATCTTGCGACGCTGGCCCGATGTCGATGCAGTCTTCGCCGTCTGTGACGCAACCGCACTCGGCGTCATCGCTGAATTACGAGCCCGGCACATCGACGTCCCGGGTGATGTTGCCGTCGCCGGATTCGATGACTCCGAGCTTGCCCACTACGCCGAGCTCACTACGGCGACGCATCCGGTCGAGGCGATTGGCGCGGCAGCCACCCGTGCAGTGCTTGCAGCGCGCACGACGCGGCCTCCCGACATGTACTTCCCATCGCAGCTCGTCGCTCGCCGGACCGCCTAGACCGCTCGAGCGGCTCCTCGCTCGGACCGTCGACGTTCTGTGAGCTTCGCCCACGCGAGTAGCGCCGCCGGCGAGGTCAGCTGGTCTCGCCCGTCGGTATTGTCGAAAACACCGGCCAGCCATTCGTCGTCACGCCGACAACACAGTCCGACAGGAGCTACGTGATGACCCAGGGGCGGCGAGATGAATCTCGCACCGTGATTCCCGGCCGGTGGTCGGTTACCGCGGTCTTCTTCCTCAACGGGATTCTGCTGTGCAGCTATCTCGTCCGGATCCCGTCGCTCAAAGCGGGCCAGCACCTAGACGAGGGTCAACTGGGCTTAGTGGGCATGCTGTTCGGCGCCTCAGCACTTGTCACCATGCAGTTCGTCGGGGCCATAGTCGCTCGGGTCGGAACGGCGTGGGTCATCAGGTTTGGTCTATTTCTCATGCCCATCGTGCTGGTGGTGACCGGCCTGCGCGCAGGCTTGCCAGTGTTTCTCGCAGGCATCGTGATGCTTGCGGCTGTGCACGGCACACTCGATGTCGCGATGAACTCGCAAGCCGTCGCCGTCGAGCGGCTTGCGGGTCGACCCATTCTCAGCGGCTGCCACGCAGCGTGGAGTGTGAGTGCGGTGGTCGCCTCGCTCATCGGCGGTGGCATGGTCGCGCTCGGCGTCGACCCCGCGCCAGACTTCGCCGTTGTCGGTGTCGCTGTGGTCATCGGCGGGCTGCTTGTCGGTCGACGCCTCGTCGACGTGGCAGTCGACAAGACCAAGAAGCAACGCACCGGGTGGAGTAGCGGCTGGAACGACACCGTCGTCCGGCTGGGCCTGACCGGCTTCGCGCTCATGCTCGGAGAAGGAGCGGCGCTCGGCTGGGGCGCGATCTTCCTGCACGAAAGTCGCGGCGCTTCACTGGCCGTCGCATCGACGGCGTTGACCGCCTACACCGGGTTCCAGACGATCGGCCGACTGCGCGGTGACCGGCTCAAGATTCGTTACGGAGCTCACACGATGTTCCGAATCGGCGCGCTGGTCGCCGTCATTGGCTTCGCGATTGCGCTCGCGAGCCCGAGGCCGGTCGTCTCTGTAGCGGGCTTCGCGATCTTCGGCTTCGGCGCTTCGTCGCTGATTCCGATGACCTACAGCGCAGCCGGGCATGTCGGGGGCGATGGTCCCGAAGCCGCGGTGTTCGTCTCGAGGTTCACCACCTTCACGTACAGCGGCGTGCTACTCGGCCCTGCACTCATCGGTACGGTCGCCCAGCTGATCGGCTTGTCATGGACGCTAACCGCGCTGCTGCCGGTGCTCGTCCTACTCGCGGCCGTCAGCTTGCCCCGCTCCGGTGTACCTCACAGCACCGGCGGCGAGGCATCTGCAAGCAGACCGCGCGAAGCGCAATCCGAGATCGCACCTGCCTAGACAGACACGTTGGGGCCGGCCCAGGCGAGCCGGCCCCCGCTCGTTGGTCAGGCTGTTGCGAGGCTGCGTTCTTGGGGATCGATGACTCCGAGTCTTTCGACGGTCCTGAAGCGACCGTTCTCGGCTTGGCCGATATACATATTCATCCGGAGGTGGTGCTGTCCCGGCACCATCTGCGCCGGGCCGCCGGGCCCGTCGGTGATCTGTGCGTGGTCAAGTGCGGCGACGACGTCGTCCCGCTTGAGGGAGCCCGCCTCGTTCACCGCTGCCTGCCACAGCCGCAAGCCGCGGTACAACCCGGTGCACGCACTGCCGGCCGCAAACTTAGGACCACCCGGGAACCGGCGGTTGTACTTGTCGAGTAGGTCCCGGCTGAACGGATCAGCGGCGTCCTGGTAGTAGTCGAGGCAGCTGTACAAACCCTCGACGAGTTCGGCGGGCACCATGTCGAGCACGTTCTCATCGAAATACGTGCACACCAACTTGCCGCCGCGCTTGGCAAAGCCCGAGTCGTGCAGGCCCTGCAGGAACGGACCAACACCAGGAGGCACGATGGTGTTGAACACGACCTCGGCGCCCGACGCGATGATCGCATCAATCGTCGCGCCGTACTCCATGTGATCGAGCGGGAAGTACTCCTCGCCCACTATCTCGCCGCCGTTGGCAATGACGACCTCGCGAACCTTGCTGTTCAGTACGTGCGGCCAGATGTAGTCGGCAGAGGGCAGGTAGAACTTGCGCACGCTCGTCTGTCGCATCAGCCACGGAATGAACGGGTCGATCTGCTGGGCCGGTACCGGACCGGTGCAGAAGATGAGTGGGTCGGATTCCTGGCCTTCGTACTGCTCCGGATACACGTAGAGCGTCTTGCCCTCTACGACTGCCGGACCTTTGATGGCCTGCCGCGTGGAGCTGTAGATGCCACCGAAGATGACATCGACCTGATCCTGCGCAACGAGCTTGCGGGCCTTCGCTTCGGCGACGCTGTCGGTGGTTTCGCCGTCCTCGAGATGCAACTCGAGCGGGCGACCCAAGAGGCCACCTTCAGCGTTGATGTCGTCGATCACCATCGTGGCAACGTTGGCGTTCGCGATGCCCATGACTGAGAGAGGTCCAGTCTGGTCGGCGATGACGCCGACTTTGATCGGACGGCGGGAGGGTGCTGACTCGTTCATTGGTCCACTCCTTGGTCGTTGCAGCGAGCGGGGTTGGTTGCAGCGCGGGTCGGCTTGCAGCGAGCGGAGGGCATCAGGACGCGTAGCGACCGCCGAGTTCCGCGGCCTGCGGCTTTCCGATGTGTCCGGCCTCCTGCATGATTGCCGGGACCTCGGGGTCAGAGACGAAGCTCTTCCAGCCAGCTGCGTCCCAGTCGAAGAGAACCCAGACGCGGTCGTCCTCGACGGGGTCGCGGAAAACGGTCGCGCCCTTGGAACCGTGCAACGCGCGCTTTTCGGCGCCCTTGGTGGAGAAGATCTCGATGAACCGCTCGTAGTTCTCGATCTTCGTCGTTGCGAGGATCATTGCCGTTCTCCTTCTCGGTCGGGGTGTGTACGGTGATCCTGCGCGTCCGCTCGTCCATCGGGCATCGGGAGGTTTCCCCATTTCTGGTCAACCGCTCCGGCTCGGCGAGTTCGTTGCGACGTTCGCTCTCGCGCAGGACAACGCGTTCGGCCAACCTCTGGAGTCGCAGCTGCGTTCGTGTCTGCTTGCGGCCGCGATGTGCGAGGACGCCGGCTTCGATGCGCAACTATCCGAAACCGTTTATTGGGTCGCGCTGCTGCGCTACATCGGTTGCACGGGCCACGCGCACGAGGTCGCCACCCTCTTCGGTGACGAGATCGCGATTCGCGGGCAGACGCTGGTGCACGACGCGGCGAACCCGGCCGAAGTCATGCGCGATGTGTTCGCCTACGCCACGGCCGGGCACTCGCCGGAGGAGCAGGAGCACATCGTCGCCGCGATCAAAGCTGGCGCCCACGACTGGGCAGTTCACAACTTCGCGTCAGGATGCGAAGTCGGCGACATGCTCGTCCGTCGGCTGAACATGGGCGACGACGTACGCGACGCACTGCGGTTCACGTTCGAACGGTGGAACGGAAATGGCTTCCCGGCCGGCGCGAGCGGCGAGAACATCCCGCTGGCTATGCGCGTTGTGCATCTGAGTCATGACATGGAGGCTCTTGCTCGTCACTTCTCCCCCGAGCAAGCACTGCACGCTGTGCGTGAACGCCGTGATCGCACCTACGATCCCGAGTTGGCCGATCTTTTTTCTACTAACGGCGCAGGCTATTTCGAGCGTCTCGGTAAAACCGATCCGTGGGACGCAGTGCTCAGCCTCGAGCCAAGACCACGCCGAATTCTCGAAGGCGCCGATCTCGACAACGCCCTCGAGGTTGCGGCTGACTTCATCGACCTGAAGTCGCCTTACATGGCCGGTCACAGCCGTCGATGCGCGCAGCTCAGCGCCCATGCAGCAGCGCACCTCGGTTGCTCCGATGACGAGATCACAACATTGCGCCGCGCGGCACTGGTCCACGAGTTCGGCACAACGGCGATCTCGAACTCCATCCTCGACAAGTCCGGTGCGCTCACCCGGGCCGAGTTCGACCGGGTCGAAGTGCACCCCATGCTGACCGAGCAGATGCTGCGTCGAACGCCCGCTCTCGCGGCTTTGAATCCGATCGCCGCGGCGCACCACGAGAAAGCGAACGGCTCGGGGTATCACAAGCGCGTGCGATCCGAGGCCGTGAGCACCTGCGGTCAGCTCCTGGCCACTACCGACATCTACGTCGGACTCACCACCGATCGCGCAGATCGGCCCGCCTTCTCAGCCGACTCCGCCGCTGTTGAACTTCGCCGCATGGTCGCAAGTGGCGTGCTCGATAAGCGCACGACCGGCGCCGTGCTCGACGCGGCGGGCCACGGCGATCGGAACGGCATGACCACCACCGTGCCCAAGAACATTCATGGGCTCACACCTCGAGAAGTCGAGGTGCTACGCCTGGCCGCCCGCGGACTCACGACGGGCGAGATCGCCACCCAGCTGTTCATTTCGCCCAAGACCGCCGACCACCACATTCAGCATGTGTACGGCAAGATCGGCGTTTCAAGCCGGGCCGCGGCGATGCTCTGGGCGATACAGAACTCGGTGATCGCTTGATTCGTTAGGCGACCAAATACGCGCCGTGGCCTGCGCTAACGAACTCGCCGACGAAAGTCAACACCTCACAGACACGGGCGCCAGCCTGTTTGCGATAGTTGATGACGATCGTGTCGACGCCGCCGTAGACGTCGACCACCTCAAATCGCAGGTCCGGGATCATCTCGAGCCCTCGTTGCCAATACGCGCGAAGCGCGGCCTTGCCACGAACGTGCCGTCGCCACCGAGAACGCGGCTCGGTACTGGCGAAGTAAAAACGACATCATCGGTGAAATGCGTGAGCAACCCCTCGAGATCGTGGGCGTTCCACTGGCGCACCAGCGGGTCGCGAATATGTGCGGGTCGGGCGTCGTCATGGTGACACTCTTTGGCCTGAGCTGGGACGCCCGCAATCCGATATTTCGGTTGCGTGATCGCGGCAAGGACTAGCCGAGGAGGCCGCGACGGCGCGCCACCGCAACCGCCTCGGTGCGACTCGTGGCCTCGAGCTTGGCTAGCACGTTGGAGATGTGCACGCTGACCGTCTTGGCGCTGATGAAGAGTTGCCCCGCGATGTCGCGGTTGCTCCGGCCGGTCGCGACCAACGCAAGTACTTCCTGTTCGCGCGGCGTGAGGACCTGCGACTCTCGTTTGACCACAGATCGCACTGCGGCGGCGTCATGTCCGGTCAGCCCGCCAAGCTCGCGCAAGAGCGGTTGGGCACCGAGGCGTTCGGCAACCTCATGTGCCGCTTCGGACTCCATCTTCGCCTCCGCGATGTAGCCAGCGGCACGCTGGACAGCGGCTAGCCGAGCTCTCGACCGTGCTGTCTCATGTATGTGGCCGAACGCGCCGAACGCGGTGACCGACTGCTGCCAGGCTTCGATCAAGCCGCTCTCTGGTGTCGAGTCGGCGCCGCCGCCCAGCCAATGCAGGCGGGCGTTCTCGGCGGCAACGCGGCCGGCCCAGGCCCGGCCTTCCGGGCCGTTATGACGGATCGACGCCACGACTTCCAGAGCTGACTTCGCCAGCTCATCGCCGCGGCGCACCAACCTCTCACGCTCTGCTGCGGAGGCCTCGGACGCCGCATTGGCGAGTTGGCCGAGCAGCAAAGCCGCCAGCCGTACGCGGGCCCCAAAACGGTTGCCCTGCCAGATTTGCGCCACGCTCGTTACGACCTCGTCGTACGCCGCGGTCGCGGCATCGATGTCGCCGAGGTAGCCGTAGAGCTCGATCGCTGCGCCGCCGCTCGTGATCGCGATCAACCCGTCGCGCGGCCACCAGGTCCGCACCCTCGGCAGGGCGTCAAGCCAACTGATCTCGCCGCGACCCGCGGCTACCTCGAGAGCGACGGCGTCGAGCATGACTTGGGCCTGTTCGGGTGGGGTCTGGCCGGTGGAGTCGATGATCCGTTCGGCAAGCTCCCAATCGCCGGATACAAACGCGACGATGCCGCCGATCACGGTGGCCTCGAGGCCGTACTGCGCCCACGGCCGGCCGTTGTCGCGGGCCTTGGCAGCAGCCTGTTGGAACAGCTCAAGCGCTTGCGTGAGCCGACCCTGGCCGTAGTCGAGGCTCGCGAGGTTGTAGAGGCCGCGAAGCTCTGCCATCTGCTCGCCGGCTGACGCGGCCTCGGCGATGGCCTTGATCATCGCGGCTTCTGCCGCATCAGGATTTCCCGCGCGTTCGTCGAGACGGGCCAGCAGCAGGGTCGCGTCGGTTGCGACCTCGGCGAGTTGCAGCGACTGGGCCATGGCGAGTGCCTCGGTTGCCCACCGGATCGCTTCGTCATCGCGCGACCGGTCGGCATTGGCACGAGCGTGGATGTTGAACACGTGCGCACGCATCGAGCTCGGTGGCTCATCGGCCATGAGCTGCACGGCCTCCGTGGTCATACCGAGCAGGTCGAGGTTGGTGTCAAGGATCAGCGCAGTCGACGCGATTGCGTGGATTAACCGAACGCGGGCGAGCTTCGGTGCGTCGGTGGGAAGCGCCGCAAGCTCGTCCTCGGATAGCGCTATCGCACGGTAGGGATGGCCAGCTGCGGCGGCTGCCATGCTGGCCCGTACAACGAGCGTCACTCGGTCGGGTGCCTCCGGATCGGCGGCCACACCGGCCGCGACGTAGGGGTCCCCGAGAAGCTCGAGCGCGAGCTCATAGTGATGCAGTGCATCTTCGGGGCCGCCGACTCTCATCGCCTCATCGCCCGCCTCGATGCTGGCGCGGGTGGCGGTGATGAGGTCGTGCGAGGCGCGGGCATGGCGGGACAGCTCGGCCGCCGACCCCTGAACCCGATGGCTCGCGAGGGCCGCGGCATATGCCGCGTGCAGCCTCACTCGCTCGCCGGGCAGCAGGTCTTGGTAGACCGCCTCGGCCAACAACGCGTGACGGAAACCGTACCCGTCATCACCGAGCGCGACCAAGATGTTGGCCTCGACTGCTACCCGCACTGCGGCGTCGAGCGCCGCGTTGTCGAGCTCAGCGCCGCACGCGAGCAATTCGTGCGACATCCGGCGGCCCGCAACTGATGCAGCACGGACGACGAGCCGGCTGTCGTCTCCGATCTGCTCAAGACGCACCAGAAGGAGGTCGGCAAGATCGGTCGGCAGCGCGCCGCCGACCGTTGCAGCAGCGACCAACTCCTCGATGAAGAATGGATTGCCTTCAGCGCGGAGCAGGATGCGCAGCAGCTCAGGCTCCGGGATAGGTCGGCTGTGCAGCGCGCGCACCAGCTGCCGCGACTCCGCATCGGTCAGCGGTGCGAGTTGCACGCGCGTCACCCCCGATAGGCGCGTCCACTCGGCGAGGGCCGCACGCAACGGGTGGCTACGGTGCAGGTCGTCGGTGCGGTAAGTCGCGAGGATCGCGGTTCGCGAAGCGAACTGCCGGGCGAACAGGAAGCGCAGCAGGTCGCGCGTCGACTGATCGGCCCAGTGAACGTCTTCGATGATGAGCAGCAGCGGAGTGTCGGCGCTGAGTTGGGTCAGCGCACCGTGCAACGCGTCGTACAACGCCGTCCGCCCCGTCGGTTCCATGGCGCGGTCTGACTCGGTGAGCAGGCGCTGCGCGGGGAGCAGCCGGGCGATCGCCGGGCTCGCGGCGAGCAGGGATTCCGCGTCAGCTGGGCTGTCGGTAGCGAGGCGACCGAGCGCCTCGCTGAACGGGAGGTACGGCGGCGAACTGTCGCCGAAATCGAGGCAATGGCCGACGAGCACCCGCCAGCCCTGCGAACGGGCTCGCTCGCTCAACTCGGCGACAAGGCGGCTCTTGCCCGCACCTGCGTCGCCGCCGAGCACGACCGCGCCGCCGGCGGTCGGGCCGAGGCCGACGAGATCGCACAACGTTCGAAGCTCATCAACTCGCCCGACCAAGGGCACGGCACGCGGGTCCAGAGGCACGCCTGCCATCATGACGGACGCCACCACCAGGTTTGTCGAGTGAGTGATGGGGGCTGCGGTCAGTGGTGCGTTGCGGCACTGATCCAGTGGTCCTCGATCCGGCGAGTCAGGGGCCCGTCCGACTCGTACCGCGACGCACCGCGAACCGGGTTGCGGTTCTTGCGATGGGCGTCCCGGAATCGCTGGATCAGGCTCGGGCCGGTCGCCCGACGGCTCGGGCGAGCACTGCGCTGGATCTGCCCGCGACGGTAGGCAACCTCTGCATCTGCGAAGTGTTCAAGCATGGGAATCGGGCTCCTCTGTGGCTACTGCGCCTTTGCTGGCGAGATCAACAATGCGCGGCTGAGGTAGGACGCCACATCCGAAGGAATCCCTATCTTGGGAGCCCGGATCGACCGGCGTTGGCTTAGCCCGAGCCCGATGTCTTAGATGCGCTTAGACCGGCTTACGGCCGAAGCGTCCCTGATCTCGGCCGGGAAGCCCCGGAGCGAAATGGGACCGAACCTCAGGTCGGAGCACGCACAACAAGAGGGCGCCGAGGATCACTGCCTGCAAGAGTTGTTCGACCCGCATCCACGTGGGATAGGGGCTGAACTGCAAGACCAGCAGGCCGACGATCCCGATGGCAGCGATCAGGACGACGCGCCGATAGGCCCACCGCCGACCGCGGAAGAGCGCCCGAACTAGGAAGACGTAGACGATGCTGACCACGACATTGGCGACCGCGCGCGTCACGATGCCAGCTGTGTAGCTGTCGCGCAGCGTCCGCCGCTGGACGGGGTCGGTGATGTGCCGGTGGTCGAGCTGGTAGTTCACGATGCTGTGCCTGGTCAGCAGCGTCGCCACGGTCAGCAGGATTGACACCGCCAGGTTCAGCATCAGCAACACGACGACGGGTCGCAACTCCCGCGGCGCGTCTGATGCGGCAGCGAAGAATCCGCCCGGCTCGCTCGGTTCGCTCACCGTTCCACGATAGAGCTTTGGTTCACTCAGCCTTCAACGCGCGTCGATCTCGTGGACCGCTTGCCGGCCGGGGTCTTGGCCGACACGGGCTTAGGTGAGGGTGCGGCTGTGCTGCCGCGTGTCACCAAGTGTGGCGCATCGTCTTGTATCGACTCGGCCGACGAGCCAGCGATCACCGACAACAACTGGCGAGCCGCAATCGCGCCGTACTCCGGAATGTCGCGCGATAACGCGGTCAGCGCGGGATGCACAAGCTGACAGAGCGGCGAGTCGTCCCACGCCACCAGCGACACGTCGCCGGGTACGGACAGGCCCATCTCGTGGGCGACCCCGAGGCCAGCGACCGCCATGATGTCGTTGTCGTAGATCACCGCGGTCGGTCGGTCTGCTGAGCTCAGCAGCCGACGGGTCGCGCGCGCACCCTCCTCGCCCGTGTAGTCGGAGGAGATAGTGACGGCGGCCTCGACGCCCATGCGTCGACACGAGTCGGCAAATGCGTCAGTACGGATCGCTGTGTGGAGAAGCTCGGGAAGGCCACCTACACGCGCGATTCTGCGGTGCCCGAGCGCGGCAAGGTACTCCACCGCCTCGACGATGGCCGCAGCATCGTCGGACCAGACATTGCCCAGGCTGCGGCTCCCCGCTGCTGCGCCCAGCACAACTGTCGGCAGTGCAAGCTCCTCAAGGACATGGATTCGTGGGTCATCGACCCGGAGGTCACAGACCAAAACGCCGTCGACTCGACGCTCACCCCACCACCGGCGGTAGACAGCAAGCTCGGCCGCTTGATCGGCAACGACCTGCAGCGTCAATGCGTATGAGCGGGTTGACAGCTCCGCCTCGACGCCACTGATCAACTCCATGAAGAACGGTTCGATACCAAGAATGCGAGCCGGTCGACGCAGCGCGATGCCGATGGTGTTGCTTGCCGCCCCCGACAATGCACGCGCTGCCCCGTTCGGGTTCCAGCCGATCTCCTTGGCGATGGCAATCACACGTCGCCGGGTGGATTCGGACACGCCGCGCTGACCGTTCAGCGCAAACGAAACGGAGGCTTGCGAGACTCCCGCCTCGCGTGCCACGTCAGCGATCGTGGGCCGCTTCACTTCACCCTTCACGGGACGAGAAGTTAGCACCGCTGCCTGCGGTCCATGTCATCGTTCACCCCTCCCTGGCGACACCAGCCGTGATGGCGATGGCAGGTTTACTTAACTGGTTTAGTGCTCGACGCGCAAGGACTGGTAACGGTTGCGTATCGACTGGCACGCGAATCCCGCTGCGGCCTTGACCGCCGCGCGCGGCCTCTCTACCGTGGCGCACGTTCGGCTACTAAAACGCTTAATCCCACTAGGCCTTCCCGCGGCATTGGCGGGCGATTGCGAATGGAAATGGAGATGGTCAGTGTGAAGAAGACCTCGGTGGGGGTGCTGCTCGTCGTCGCCTCGCTCGTCGCGGCGTGCAGCAGCAG
>DATCFU010000059.1:0-7066 GCA_036509315.1 Acidothermaceae bacterium | reverse complement strand
TTCGAAGTAGGCACCACCCCACCCACTGGACAGGCTCGCGTCGCAGACCAATACGTCGGCTGGCGCCATCGCCTTCTCGAGTTCGCCGAGCACGCGCTGCGGCGCGATCGGTTCGCCGATACTCGAGCGCTCCGAGTCACGACGGGTTGCCCAACTGTGCTTGTGCAGGCGCACGCTCTCGCGCCACGGCTGCCGCGACAGCGATTCGGCGCCGGTGCTCCGCAGCTTCTCGGACAGTGCGGCGAGCCCCTGACGGGCATCAGCGAGCATCGCCGCCGCCAGCGGGAAAGCACGCCCGAGTTCGAGTGGGTCGATGTCGATCTGCACGACGATCTGGTCCGCGCGCGGCTTCGTCCAGCCGAAAGTCGCGCCACCGCTGGACTTCGCGCCCACCAACAGCACGACGTCGGCGTCGTCCATTGCGGCAGTCGCCGACTCGGCGCCCATCACGCCGTGTACTCCAACCGCCAGCGGGTGCGTCTCGGCGATCGCACCCTTGCCGGTCAACGTGGTCGCGACCGCGGCTCCGAGCAGCTCCGCGCACTCCTGCAATACCTGCTCGGCGCCCGATGACAGCACACCGCCGCCAGCGAGGATCAGCGGGCGCTCGGCGCCGCTCAGGGCGCGAGCGACAGCCTCCACGTCAGGCACCGCAGGCATGATTCTGAAGGGCGTGACTGCTCCAAATCGCTGGGGCGCTGATCCCGGTGGCTGCTCATGGTCGGGCCGCAACAACCCCACAAGCTCGGAAGGCAACTGAGCGTCAAGTACGTCTTGTGGCAAGAAGAGCGCCACCGGTCCGGGGCGGCCAGTCGTAGCTTCGCGGAATGCCTGACGCACGAGCGCCGGCATAGTCGCCAGGCTGGGCACTGTCGCGTGCCACTTAGTCACCGATGCCAGCAGCGCAGCCTGGTCAAGCGCCTGCGACGCGGCGCTGCGGTAGGCGTGGATCGCGAGCCTGACCGGCAGGTCGCTCACCAACGCCACTACCGGGATCGACGACCCGAGTGCCTCCGCCAAACCCGAGGGGAGCTTCGCCGCACCGGGCCCGACCGTCGCGTCACAGACCCCGACCCGACCCGTGACCCGCGCGTACGCGTCCGCTGCATATGCGGCGCTGCGCTCGTCACGTACGAGCACGTGCTCAATGGTGTCGCTGCGAGATGCGATCCCGTCGTACAGCGCAAGCGTCTGGCCGCCCGGCAGTCCGAAGACGTGGGTAACCCCGTGCTCGATCAGCAACGCGGTGAGGAGCGCACCGCCATGCGATGCGGGCCCGGGATCGTCGGACGTCGTGATCGGCAGTGCTTCGACCGCGGCAGCGTCGGGCTTCAACTGTGCGCTCACTTCGCCCCTTCATGGTGCAATCGATTGCACAATACTGCGTTGTGCGTCGGCATTGTCAAGGATGTTCAGGATGTCAGCGTGATTTGCGCGTCGAACTGCGAGGCGGCGCGGTGGAACCACGCACGACCAGGCTGACCGGAACTAGCAGATGGGTCGGCGGCTGGTTGGGATCTTCGATCAGGCTGATCAGGCATTCCGCGGCGAGTCGGCCCAGGTCACTCTCGGGGATCGAGATCGTCGTCAGCGGGGGCTGCAGCCGGCCAGCGAGCGGCATGTCGTTGAAGCCGACAACAGACAGATCGCGCGGACAACGAAGGCCCTGCTCGGTCGCCGCATCAATAACGCCCAGTGCCAGAAGGTCGTTTCCGGCAACCACACCAGTGACATCCGGATTGTCGCGCAACAGTTGCCGGGCAGCGTGGCAACCGGATACCTCGTCGAACGCGGCGGCTTCGACAACAGTGGTACGGAGACCGAACCGCCGCGCGGACTGGGTGAACGCGCGAAGTCGTCGATCTCCGTTCGACGTGTACAGCGGGCCGACTACGAGTCCGAGATGCTTGTGCCCCAGCTCGTTGAGGTGGGCCACTGCCAGCCGCGATCCTTTGGCATCGTCAGGAACAACCGACGAGAAATCCTCTTCGTCCACCGTGCGGTTGAACAACACTGCGGGTACTCGTCGCTCACGGAGGCGATCCATAATCGGATCACGCCGCTTGATCATCGCGAGCAACAAGCCGTCGACTTGCGCATCGATCATCGCGTCCAGCTGGCTTTGCGCGCGGTCGGAGTCGTTGTTGCTACTCGACAACAGCAGCGAGAATCCGGCCTTCGCGAGCGTCTCCTCGGCACCCCGAACCGCGGGCGGGAAGAACGGGTTCGTGATGTCGGGCACCACCATGCCGATAGCCATGGATCGGCGGGTCTTCAACGCGCGCGCCATCCCGTTGACCCGATAGCCAAGTTCGGTGGCAACCCGACGGATCCGCTCGGTGGTCTCGCGCTGGACCAGGGTGGCGGTTTCCTCGTTGAGCGCACGGGAGGCGGTCGACGGGTGCACACCAGCCGCCTCAGCCACATCCTTAAGCCGGGCCGGCGGCCGGCGGACGGGAACGGCTGTCGTAACGGCGCGCGCGCGGGTCGACTTGGTGGCCGTGCCGGTGGACGCCGCGACGGCAACAACCGGTGCGGTGCCGGTCGTCCTCTTCCGCGTTGCCACTCTGCACCCGCATCCGTAGCTGTGAAGTGCCCAAGGTTAGCGCAGATGTGGCAAGGCTCACCGTAAGGACCGTTGACACCGAAAGTCCGCAGCCGCATCCTGAGACCCACCCGAAATACAACCGATTGCAGTGAGGCGCCATGTCTGCCACAGCCATCCAGCCCAGCATGGTTCCGGACGAGCGAGTGGCAAGCGCCACCGATCACTGGGCGCCGCGATTCATTGCCAACGGAACCGACTACGCCGACTTCGTCTCGACGTTGGCGCGGATCCAGCGGTGGGATCAGTGGTGCGCGGAGTGGAGCCGAACTGGTGAGCGTCACGCAGAGCTCGCTAGCCAGGCGCAAAGCCGTGGTCAGTGGCTAACGGCCGCGGGTGCGTGGCGACGCGCGGGGCTCGCGTTCCACTGGGGAAAGTTCGTCTTTACCGACGATCTCGTGCAGCAGCGGGTCGCCCACGAACGTACCGTCGCCTGCTTCGCCAAGGCCGCCGCCTCGTTGTCACCGCCGGCTGAACGCGTCGAGATTCCCTACGACGGGCACCTGTTAGCTGGCTATTTGCGGTTGCCTGCCGGCCCCGGGCCCTACCCGGCGGTCATCATGGCGCCAGGGCTCGACTCCGTGAAGGAGGAGCTCCAACCGACCGCGGAGCTGCTCCTCGATCGAGGCATGGCCACATTGGCAATCGACGGTCCGGGGCAGGGGGAGGCCGAGTACGACCTGCCCATCGAGCCGGCGTACGAGAAGGTCGCTACGGCCGCGTTCGACTGGTTGGCCGAGCGTAGTGACATCGACGTCGACCGCATCGGCTTCTTTGGGGTGAGCCTTGGCGGCTACTACGCCGCCCGAGCCGCAGCCTCCGAACAGCGGCTGAAGGCGTGCGTCTCGCTGTGTGGCGCGTACCAGTTCGACCTTGACTGGGACACTTTGCCGCAGCTCACTCGCGACACGTTCCAGCACCGCGTCGGCGCCTCGTCACCCGAGGATGCCCGCCGCGCAGCGGGGACGCTCACCATGGACGGGCTCGCCAACCAGATCGTCAAACCGTTCCTCGTCGTGAGTGGAGGACGTGACCGGCTCCTTCCGCCGCACCACGCGCAGCGCCTCGCCCGCGAGGCACCGGGAGCAGAGCTCGTCATCTACGACGACGGAAACCACGGCATCACCAACCGCCCTTACGAATCTCGCTCGATGATGGCGGACTGGCTCGCCGACCACCTCTAGAGCGAAGGACGTCGATGTCGGACGAGGCGATTGAAAGCGCAATCAGTCACTGGGCACCACGCTTCACCACGCAAGGGGTGGACCCGAACGACTTCCGGCGCGTGACCGCCGCCTTAGACACCTGGGCCGACTGGCTCGACGGATGGTGCGCCAACGGCGACGAGCACGCTGCGCTGGCAAACCAGGCAGAGGCAGCAGGGCACTGGCTGACCGCCGGTGAAGCGTGGCAACGAGCGACGCTCAGCTATCACTTCTCAAAATTCGTCTGGGTCCTGGACATGGAACGGCACCACCAGGCGACTATGCAGGCGGTTGCCGCGCGCCGGCGAGCCCTTCAGTTCCTCGATCCCACGGCTGAGCGGCTCGAGTGCCGGCTCGACGGCGAAACTCTCGTGGGCAATCTGCGCCGCCCGACAAGCCTGGCGGACAGCGGCAGTGCAGACTCGACCGCCCGGCCTGGTCTTGTCCTCTTGTTGCCGGGTCTGGATTCGGCCAAAGAGGAGTTCCACCGATGGGAAGATGTCTTCCTGCGCCGAGGCATGGCGACCTTCTCATTTGACGGTCCCGGCCAGGGAGAGTCCGGATACCGGCTGCCACTTCGGCCCGACTACGAGGTCGCGACCTCTGCGGCGATCGACATGCTCTCCGGTCGCGATGACATTGACATTTCGCGTCTAGGGGTCGCTGGGGTCAGCATGGGCGGGTATTACGCAGCCCGCTCGGCTGCCTTCGACCACCGGATCAAGGCCGCGGTGACTGTTGGCGGTCCGTACGAGTCCGGGAGCCGCTTCGACACCCGACCAGCGATCAGCCGCGACGCCTTTATGCAGTACTCGCACTCGAAAACCCCAGAGAAAGCCCGCGAGGTCGCACTGAAGATGACCCTCGAGGGTGTGTTGCCTCAGCTGACCCAACCGATGTTGGTGATTTTCGGTCGCAAGGACAGGCTGGTCCCGTACGAGCAGGCCGAGCGCGTCGCACGCGAGGCACCCAATGCGACGGTGGTGATGATCGAGGACGGCAACCACGTCTGCAACAACTACCCGTACCTCTACCAGCCGATGGCCGGCGACTGGATGAGCGAGCAGTTGCGAAACTGATTCGCGTTGCGCGCACGAATCAGCGCGCTCTAATCAGCGCGCTCGGATCAGCCGCGAGGCTCGCGGACCAGTCCGGTCTCAACAGCCGCTGCCGCCCTGGGTACAGCTCCGCCGTCAAACCCGCCGTAAGCCGCTCGAAGCTCGATCACTGTCTGCAGCTCGGCCTCGTCGACCCGGCCGTCAACAACAAGACCTTCGGTACGGCTCACTAGCGTCTCCACCGCGCGACTCGCGGTCGCCTCGTCGCAGGCCAGCAAGCGTTCAATTCGCGCCGTGACCGAAGCCACCGACGCCGGATCAACAACCATCCGCGTAGACGCCAGCCACGCCTCGGTGAAGCGCTCCAGGAGTGTGTTGCGTCGGGACACCCACGACTGGAGACCCACCAGGACACTGCCCAGGTACGGACCGACGGTCGCGACCGCTCGGGCAACGCGCCCGCACCCCGCATTTTCGGCGACCAGATCGTGGCCTGCGTTGAGCATCGTCAACGAACAGACGCCTGCCATCAGAGCGTCGCGGCGCACTGGGGTGGCTCCGAGCTCAACGATGTCGAGCCCCTGCGTGTCCAATCCGAGACGGTCCAGCACGGCATAAGCGGCGTAAGCGAAGCCGGTGGCGGGCGCGTCGACGCCGAGCAGTTGGCGACCATCCGCACCCCAACATCCGTCGCTGCCGGCTTGTGCGGCCATCAAAGAGAGGCCGAGTCCCCTGTCGATCCCAAACAGAATCTGTGCGTCGATGCAGCTACCGAGCGCATTCGATCCGTTCAGCCTGTAGGCGAGGACGTTGTCCGGACTGGTGACGAGCAAGTCGAGCGCTCCGCTTGCGAGGTCGCTGAACGCCGAAACCGAGCTACGTACAGCGCTGGTCTCCAGCGCGATCCCCGCAGACTCAAAAAAGCCTGCCTCTGCGCCAACCGCGACAACTGCAGAAGGGCTGAAGACCCCCAGACGAACGACGTCGACCATTAACCCTCCTTGGCGCTACCCGGGAGTTGACAGCCCGTGACCTGGCGATGAGGATACGCTACAAACGATTGCAGAAATAGTCGTCGTGTTGCCGCACGAACCTGCCTTACCCCCGACGAACGAGGGACCAATCACATGAGCTCACCCACGCCGGTGTTGACGGTCGGCTGGATCGGAGTCGGCCGAATGGGAGGACCGCTCGCCTCAAGATTGGCTGACGCCGAAGTCGACGTCACGGTATGGAACCGAACCCGCGCAAAGGCCGAGGCGCTGGGCCACGGCACGAAGGTGGCAGGCGAAATCGCCGACCTGGCTGACCGCGACGTGGTGTTCACCATGGTGTCGAGTTCCTCCGACCTCGAAGAGGTCGTGCGGCAACTGCTGTCGGGCGAGCAAGTTCCCCGTTTTCTGGTGGATTGCTCGACTATCTCAATCGAGGCGTCCGCGCGCGTCCGGGAAATGACCTCGGCCGGCGGCGTCACTTTCCTCGCGGCCCCCGTGAGCGGCAACGGCAAGGTGGTGAAGGCGGGACTGCTCAGCCTTGTCTGCTCAGGCCCTCGCGCCGCGTACGACGAGCTGTTCCCTCTGCTCGATCGGCTCGGGCGCCATGTGACCTACGTCGGAGAGGGCGAAAAAGCCCGGCTGGTCAAGATCTGCCACAACCTGATGCTCGGGGTAGTCGCGCAGAACCTAGCGGAGATCACCGTGCTCGCCGAGAAGGGCGGCGTGTCGCGTGCTGCCTTCCTTGAGTTTATGAACAACAGCGTCATGGGTTCGATGTTCACCCGGTACAAGACGCCTGCCTTCGTGAACCTGGATTTCACGCCGACGTTCACGCCGGTGCTGCTGCGCAAGGATCTCGATCTTGGGCTCGCCCTGGCGAATACGCTCGGTGTACCGATGCCAGTTGTGGCTGCTGCGCGAGAGCCGGTTCAGGCGACAATCGCGCGGGGCCATGCAGCCGAGGACTTCGGGGTGCTGCTGCTGCTGCAGGCACTGTTGTCGGGGATCGAACTCGTCTCAGAGGCTGTCGCGGTGGACGACGGGCTACACGGAGCCAGCTAAGGATGCACTGATCAAAGAGCCATTCCGGGTATGAGCGGTGGCGGGCTGTCTCGATAGGTCGTTCGAGGGGCCATGGAGTGGTCTATTCCGCCCCCAGACCAGGCTCTCGGGGTCCTTTCGGGTGGTGTCGGGCAGCACGGT
>DATCFU010000058.1:0-11476 GCA_036509315.1 Acidothermaceae bacterium | reverse complement strand
GATCACCTTTGTCGGATGCTGTTAACCGGTGGGAGGCCCGGCGACGAGAGTCGCCGAGCCTCCCACGTCGAACCTCAAGCTTGGCCGATGACTCCTGACGACTCGCCGATAGCGTGTCGAAGTCCGCGGACCAAACTCACGGGCAGATTTACGACTTCGACCACTGTTGCGCGTTTGAACCCGTGCAGGTGTAAATGTTGGCAGGTGTCCCTGGGCTGGTGCCGAAGTTGTAGTCGTCGAGGCAGAAGCCCGAGTCGCGGTTCACCAACTCGAAATAAGAACCTACGGTGACGATAGACCACAGTTGGTTGTTACCGCCCCAGCAGGTCCAGAGGACTGTCTGGGTTCCTGGCGTGCGGCTTCCGTACGAATCCAGGCATTTGTTCGAGTTGCCGTTGACCAGCTCGTAGTAGCCGCTCACGGGGGTGAAGGTCCACTGCTGCACCGCCCCACCCCAGCAGGTCCACAGGTCGACCGGCGATCCGTCCGCCGTGGCCCAGTTGTAGTCGTCCAGGCACAAGCTGCTGGCGTTCCGGTTGACGATCTCGCTACTGGTGCCACCACCGGTACCGGAGCCGTTGTAGGCGCCGATGTTGGGTGCGGCGGTGGAGGAGACGGCGTTGCCGAAGAAGTCCAGCCCGCCGTTACCCGAGATCAGCGTCCCGGCGCCGATCGCCGGTGACCCGGTCTGCAGCTGATAGGCGGATGCGGTGGAGCGTCCGTTGCCTGCCCCGCCGGGGGATACCAGCTTCGGGTCGCTGGTGATCTTCGAGGAGTCTGCTGGTTCGGAGGATGGGTGGTTGCCGTAGAACAGGTTGTGCGACCACACCGTGGCACCGCCGGCGTAGCCTCCGGTGCCCGTCTTGTAGATGATGTTGTTGTTGAAGATCACATTCGTGCCGTTCGGGGTGCTGTTGGTGATCCAGGCGTTGTTCGAGTTATAGACCGTGTTGTTGTAGAGCCGGGTCGTCCCCGTCGTTGTCGCTCCATACAACTGGCCGAAGACCGCATTGTTCGAGCCGTCGTTTTGGCTGATGTTGTAGCGCACGGTCGAGTTCGTCGCTCCACCGGACTCGCTGCAGCAGAACTCCATGAAACCGAACGTGTTGTCGTGCGTGTAGTTGTACTGCAGCGTGACGTTGCTGTTGTCCCAGTCGATGTCGAACGCTTGCCCGTCCCACATCTCGCGCCACTGCCCAGAGACCTCGTTGTACTGCCAGTTACCGCCGGTGTTGACCGCCATCCACAGCCCGGCGCCGGAGTAGCGGTAGCCGCTGGCGGTGGCCACGTTGTTCTGCACGAGCGGCGAGGCGCAGAAGATGCAGACGATGTCGTTGCCACCGGCGTCGTTGATCGTGTTGTTCTGGATGACCACGTTGGAGGTGTCGGTGGCGTGCCCGCTGCCGGCCAGCGAACCGATGTACACGGCGCCAGCGTCGACGTGGTTGAGGGTGTTGCCCTGGATCAGGACGTCGTTCCAGCCGTTCGTGCTGTAGCTGTCGCTGAGGTTGAAGGCGATGCCCGACGACGTCGACGGCTGCACGCTGGCGTTCGAATTCCAGAACCCGAGCACGTTATGGATGTTGTTGTTGACGATGTGGATGCCGTTGAGGATCCCGCTGGTGTTGTTCTGCAGTTGGATGCCGCTGCGCAGGGCCGCAGACGAGGTCGTGTTGGTGATTTCGAGGTTTTGGATCGTCCAGTACTGCTGGTTGGTCAGCAGGATCGCGGCCGCGGCGCCGGCACCGGCGATGATCGGCGCCGAACCGGACCCGTAGGAGGAGATGACGACCGGGTTACCGGACGCCCCGGAACCTTGGGGCGTCAGCTCCCCGGACCAGCTTCCCCCGTCCTGGAACAGGATCTGGTTGCCGGCCGTGAAGGTCGTCGCGTTCACCTTGGCAAGGCTCTGCCAAGGCGCACTGGTGGAACAGCCGTTGTTGCCGTCGCTGCCCGAGCTCGACGACACGTAGTAGGTGCTACACGCAGCGTTGGCTGCCGGCGCGACCACCGTGAGGGCCGTGGCCGCCAGCGCTAACGCGCCGACTTTCGCTAGTGCCGATCGCAATCTAGACATGTGTACCTCTCTGCCTACTGGCTCACCGGCGAGGGGCCACGGCGAGCGCGAACCGGATGGATCCCCCGTTGCGTGCCGGTGCTGTCCCCTCCGCGGCTACTGAGCCAGGTTTCGGGCAGGTAAAATGGAATATAGCGCTAAAGTTTCTGCCACATCAATGGGCAGTTTCGACTCGGTTACGGGCGAGTCGGCGCCGGCGGTCTTGGTAGGCGACGACGCCGCGTATCTCTGAGCACAAGCCAGGATCAGGTCGGAGTGGATCCTTGGCGCGCGGTTGCCTTAACGTTACAGTGCAATACTTGGCCGACCTCGTTCTCCGCCTCGGCGCACAGTCGGCCTCAGCCCCCTTTCGTGAGTCTTCAGCCGGGTCCTCGTCGGGAGTGATCGGTGTCCGAGCCGAACATCACGTGGGTTGTTGGCGCGCTGACGGTGCGGTGCACAGTGCTGCCGACGGGGTCTGTCGGGCTCGCCGAGGTACGTCTGCACGACGCGACAGTGCTGTCGTCGACTTCTCCGTGCGCGCTGGTCCAGATCGGTGTGGTCACGGAGGGGCACGGCTGGCCGTCGCGGCGCTATGTCGACTCGGTCGTCGGCACTCGAGCGCGGTACGTCGGACACAGCGTGCACGACGTCGACGGCGGTTCCGCCCTGCTGCTCCGCAGCATCGACGAGGTTACCGGCCTCGACATTCGCACGACGCTGACCAAGGGCGAGAACGTGGACTCGCTACGGGTCACGTCCGAGGTGAGCAACACCGGCGCCGCCGCAGTGCAGCTGACCTCAGTGAGCTCCGTCACGTTCGCCCTCGACGGGCCCGACGATCGGCTCGAACGGCTTCGGTTGTGGTACGGCGAGAACGACGGCCTCGCCGAGAACCGTTGGCGGTCAGGCAATCTTCGGCAGCTGCTGCCCGATGTGTCGCGTGACGAGCACGATCCCCGTGGTTGCTTCGAGCGGACCACCCGTGGGGGCTGGTCGACCGACGGTTCGCTGCCGCTGGGCGTGCTCGTAGCCGACGACCACGACGCGGCCGTCGCCTGGCAGGTCGAGCACAACGGGTCGTGGCACTGGCAGGTCGGCGAGCGGCGCGGCGCCGCATACGTCAGTGTTCTCGGCCCGACGGACACCGAGCACGACTGGCAGCAGACTCTCGCACCAGGGGAGTCGATGCGGACCGTGCCCGTGACCGTCGCCTTCAGTGACCGCGGCCTCGAAGGGGCCGCGGCCGCACTCACCCTGTCTCGCAGACACTTCCGCCGGCAGCACCCCGACCAGCAATCGCTGCCGGTGATCTACAACGACTACATGAATACGCTGATGGGCGATCCCACTACCGAGAAGTTGCTTCCCCTCATCGACAGCGCGGCCAGCGTTGGCGCCGAGGTGTTCTGCATCGATGCGGGCTGGTACGCCGAGGGCCCGAACTGGGGGGACGGCGTCGGAGTCTGGGAGCCGTCTACTTGGCGTTTCCCGGGCGGGCTGCTCGCTGTTATTGACCACATCCGGGACCGAGGGATGGCGCCGGGCCTGTGGTTGGAGCCCGAGGTCGTCTGGGCGACCAGTCCAGTCGCGGAGCAGCTGCCCGACGACGCGTTCTTCGTCCGCCGGGGTCAACGTGTCGTCGAGAGTGGACGCTTCCACCTTGACCTGCGCCATCCAGCTGCGCGTGCCCATCTCGACAACGTCGTCGACAGACTCGTCACGACGTTGGGCATCGAGTACTTCAAGCTGGACTACAACGTCAATCCCGGCCTAGGAACCGACGCCACCGGTCCATCGCTCGGGCTGGGGTTGCTGGGGCACAACGGCGCGCTGCTCGACTGGCTCGACGGCATCGCCGATCGGCACCCGCAGGTAACGCTCGAAAACTGCGCATCGGGTGGCATGCGCGTCGACTACGCGATGCTGTCGCGTACGCAGCTGCAGTCGACGAGCGACCAGCAGGACTACCGCTACTACCCGCCCATCGCAGCCGCGGCGGCCATGGCCATCGCCCCCGAGCAAGCCGCGTCGTGGTCTTGCCCACAGCCCGACTTCTCCGACGACGCGATCGCCTACACCATGTCGACCGGCTTGCTAGGGCGGCTCTATCTGTCCGGTCACCTGAACCGGCTGACGCCCACGCAGTCCGCGCTGGTTCGTGAAGGTGTGCAGGTCTTCCAACAGCTCCGGCGATTCATCTCCGGCGCTCTGCCCTTCTGGCCGCTCGGTCTTCCGGGCTGGGAGGACAGGTGGGTTAGCCACGGGCTGCGGGACGAGACCCAGGCCGTAGTGACCCTCTGGCGCCGCCAGTCACCCGACCACATCATGCGGCTGCCTGCGCCATGGCCGGTCGGTGAGGTCGAGCTGCTGTATCCGTCGGCGACAGACGCAGGCGCCGCGCTAGCGGACGATGCGACGACTGTCGAGGTGCGCATCCCGCGCGAGCTACAGGCACTCACTCTTCGGCTACGCCGGACGCATTAGGTGTACGCCGACGCCTGCAAGTTGAACAGTTCCGCATACGTTCCGCCGAGTGCAATCAACTCGGCATGGCTGCCCGCCTCGACGAGACGTCCTCTATCGACCACCAGGATGAGATCGGCCATTCGTACTGTCGAGAATCGATGAGAGACGAGGACTGTTATCGCACCACGCTGGCTGCCTACCTGGCTCGCGATTCGTGCGTAGCGGAGAAACAGGGCGTACTCAGCCTCGGCATCTAGAGCCGACGTCGGCTCGTCCATGATGAGCAGCAGCGGATGTGTGCGCATCATGCCTCGCCCGAGCGCCACGTTCTGCCACTGGCCGCCCGACAGGCCGGCTCCGTCAGCCCAGGACTTGCCCAACTGTGTGCTCAGTCCGGATTCCAGTCGATCAATCAGCCTTTCGGCACCTGCACGTTCCAGCGCTGCGACTACCTGTGGCTCGTCGTCCATGCGAGGAAGGTCACCAATACCGACTGAGTGTCGCGCCACGAGCTCGAACCGGCAGAAGTCCTGGAAGCTAGCGGCGATGTTGTCTCGCCACACGTCCGCGGGCAGTCGCCGCAGGTCGACACCATCAACCTCGATCGAGCCAGACGTCACATCATAGAAGCCGCACAACAGCTTGGCGATGGTTGACTTCCCGGCGCCGTTCTCTCCCACTACCGCCACGGTGGAGCCTGCTGGCAGCAGCACGCTAATCCCTGAGATTGCCGGCGTTCGCGGGTCCGAATACGCGAAGGTCACATCGCGAAACTCGATCCCGCGTCGTAGTTCAGTGGGAACTCGGCCGGCCCGATGAGCTGGACGCTGGTCACCAACCAATCCACGCAGCCAGTCGAGTCGAGCCAGCCCTGAGCCCATTCGCTGGCGCACCCGCATCAACTCGACGCCTGAGTACACCTGCTGATTGACCTGACCGGCAAGCACGATGACAAGGACTACGTCACCAATCCGAGAGCGACCTTCGACGGCCTGGCGCAGGACAAGAAGAACGGCGGCAGCGTAGCCAATCGCGAAGATGAACAGGCCGGCGGAACGCACCAGCGTGGCCCGCGCTTCGCCAGCCCAGAGCACGCGGGCCTGGCCGGCCCACGATTCCGCGAAGCGTCTCCTCACCTCCCGCTCGAGTCGATAGGCGCGAATCT
The DNA here is from genome assembly GCA_036509315.1 of Acidothermaceae bacterium. Classification (GTDB taxonomy): domain Bacteria; phylum Actinomycetota; class Actinomycetes; order Acidothermales; family Acidothermaceae; genus PALSA-607. The sequence goes on along the minus strand of DATCFU010000058.1, from coordinate 5,786 downwards.
CCTTGGCAGCGTTTGCGCTGGCGGAGAGCTTGAGCCAGTTCTCGCTCAAGCGCGCCATGGGGGCGGCCCTGAGCTTTGCCCTGTCGGTCACGCGTTCCGCGTACCGGGCGGCAAGAACCGGAGGAATTGCTATCAACGGCAGAAGAAGCAGCCAGGGGCTCACGGACGCGAGAAGGAATCCGGTGATGGACAGGGAGACCGTCAGAGACAGGGTGGTCATGACTCCCGTCATGGCCTCGGGAAGATAGGAGAGCTCCTTCGCGAGCACCGATACTCGATCGGCGTAGTCAGGACTCTCCTGATGGGCAAGACCGGCCGAGCAGGAAAGCTCGATGACTTCCGCCCCCAAGTGCAGGGCCGCTTGTTCGCAGGCCTCCGCGTAGGGCACCCAGGCAAAGTGTTTGAGCGTCAACGCACCGACGGCCGCCAAGCCGACGAGTGCGCCGTCGGCAGTGGCTGACCGTACATCGTGCGCGACGCTGGCGCTGACTCCATTCTTGATGACCAGCGCCATGAGCGGCCACATTGCACCCGAGGCCAATGTCAACACGATCGCAACGGACATCTTCGCCCGACTTGCCCGCCAGGCGACCGCCAACATCGCCATGCCGTTCTGTCTCGGCGAAGTCATTCGCCCGAGTCCTCAGGCTCAGACCCTTCGGCGAAGCGTTGCGCCTGCAACTGGAAGAGCTCGGCGTACCTGCCTCCCATGGCGAGCAACGTTTCGTGTGTGCCGTCCTCGATGACGTGGCCATCAGCCAAAACCAAGATCCGGTCAGCGTGGCGCACGCTGGAGAAGCGGTGCGAGATGAGCAGGCTTGTGGTGCCCCGCGTGCGAGCCATCAGCTCCTGGAAAAACGCGATCTCGGCGCGTGCGTCGAGAGACGCAGTCGGCTCGTCCAACACGAGGACTTGCGCACCAGCTTCAAGGGCGTAGATCGCCCGTGCGATCGCAACCCGTTGCCATTGGCCACCCGACAACTCAGCCCCTCCCGCCTGTTGTCGTCCCAGGATGGTGCCGAAGCCGTTCGGCAAGGCGTCGATGGCGGAAGCGATGCCGGCTTGCGTGGCGGCCTCGCGAACCCGCACGGCGTCTGCTTGCCGCTCGATGGCGCCGAGGCTGATGTTGTCGGAGACGGACATCTCGTATCTGTTGAAATCCTGAAAGACCACCGCGATCTGCCTTCTCCACGAGGCCAGCGTGTAGGCACGTACGTCCACGCCGTCAACCAAGATGGACCCGGCAGTCGGCTCGTAGAGGCGCATCAACAGCTTGACCAGCGTGGTCTTTCCAGCCCCGTTGAGACCGACGATCGCCGTGCACTCACCGGCGCGCAGAGAAAGATTGGCCTTGTCGAGCACCGCAGCGCGGCTTCCGGCGTAGCGGAACGAGACGTTGGAGAACTCGATACTGCTTGCAGGCAAACCCTGGGCGTCCTGCTGATCGTCTACCTGCCCCGCCCGCGCGGCATCGTCGTCCACATCACGCTCGAACTCGGCCAGTGCGCTGGCCGCGAACATCCCGAATGCATTCGCGTCATCGGCGTCGTGATAGAACTCGCCCAGCAGTATCGCGCCTATCGCGGCCTGAATCGCTAGCGTGAGCGCCCGCAGCGACATCTGATGTTCGGCAGATTGGTGCAGCGTCAAGGCTAGGGTTGCCGAGTCAGCCACCAGACCTACGGCCGTGAACCAGAGGAACCGGTGGATATTGATGTGGCGACGCAGGTTCCAAAAGGGAAGCATGGCCGCTGTCGCGCTACTGCGAAAACGCTGCGCAACGAGACCTGCGAGGCCGAAGATCCGGATCTCCTTGGAGAATCCCAGCGCGAGGCCAATCGTCTGGAAATAGTCGCTCTCCCGGCGCGCTCCGGCCAGTGCGGGCCAGCCCCTCATGTAGAGCCGGAACTGGCTGCGGTGGCCGTAACGGAACAGCATGGTCGACGCGAGAAGCGCTAGTCCGGCCCACCAGGACACCTCGACGGCTACGACGATGCAGAATCCCGCGAGCCGGGTGTAACGCGCGATGAGGGAGAGGGTCGCCGCTGCGGCATGGCCGGGTGTTCGGGAGTTGGACTGACGAGGCGTGGCGTCGTGCAGGTGGCCCAGGTTCGTCTCGTTCTCCAACGGGCCGATACCCGTGCTTCTGAGGGATACCTCGAGCACTCGATCGAAGTAGCGTCCATTCACCCGGTGCGTCACAAACTGACCGAGCGAGGATTGCACCGGTGTCGCCGCCTGTAGGGCGAAGGACAGCACCGTCGCAAAGAGGAAAGTCGCGACGAGACCGCGCCAGGCGTCCGAAGTCGTTCCGCCTTCTGCGGCGCCCGGAACATCACCGATCAGGACGCTGGTGACCACCGCGAGTGCTACCGGCAGCAAACCCACGAGAACGTTGACTGCTGCGGCCGTGAGCGCAAGTGCATAGCCCGCCGAGGGCAGCTGGCGGGCGAGCTGCAGACGAGGGTCAATCACCTCGGCCCGGTAAGACGCCAGCCTCTCTCGCGACGTCACTCTCTGGTCTCGTGCGGGAAGTCCGAGGGGCCGTCGCGGTTGGCATGGAGGCGGTTGCCGCCAACGAGGAGATCGCAGGCAAGGATCGTCGACCGACGGTCCCCGACACCCTCGCGCCGTGGGTCGATGCGGTCAGGGTGGGTGAAGTAGAAGATGGTGGCCTTTCCACCGGTGACGACGACGTCGGCGTGCAGACCTGGACCGTGGTCCTCGGCGCCGAGCATCGGCGTCCCGGACGAGGTGTCGAGTACGAGCCCCGCCGGCTCCCACCGGGTGAGATCGGCGGAGCGCAGGGCGAGCTGGCCCTCCCAGGAGTCGACGACCATCCAATAGGCGCCGTCGAGGAAGAAGACGTTGGCGCCTTCGTGACCACCGGGAGTGCGGAGCACCAGCCGATGGTCAGACCACGTGACGAGATCGCGACTGTCCGACTGCCAGGTCGAGTTTTGATCTGCCTCGTTCTTGTACCACATGCGGTAGCCACCGCTAACGAGCTCATGAATGCATGCATCGATTACGTATCGGCTGGCGAGCTCCAACTCTGCCTCGTGCCGCCAGTTCCACATGTCCGTGCTCGTGTAGTGGTGGATGGTGCGCTCATGCCCTGCCCACTCGGCAGGCGTGCCGCGGACGTACGAAACGAACATGTGACACGTGCCGTCACTCCAGATCACCTCAGGCGCCCAGAACGTGTTCCGACCCGCGTCAGGTGCGACGAGCTCGAGGGCGCCGTGGTAGGCCCAGCTGCGACCGTCCCTGGACGTCGCCACGCCGATGTCGCTGCCATGCACCCAGGCGACACCTGGCAAGCCGGCAACAGAGGCGCGCCGCGCGGTGTACATCAGCCACCAGGACTGATCCCGCGGGTTCCACGTGACCACCGGATCCGTGGCGCCGTCATACACCGGATCACGAAAGACCAACGTGCTCATCGAGGTGCGCTCCTCCGGCGATCAACTTCGCCCCGTCGCAGCTGGCGCGATAGACCAATGCTGCTGCTTCTCGCCGCTCCACCTGTGTTGCTGTACTTGAGGGACGCCATCGGAAACCACGACCTCAAGAGCTAGGCCGTTGAATCGATTGATGATCACGTAGCAATCGGGGTCAACAACCGTCAATGCCCATTCCGACTGCGCACCGGCGTCGTCGTCGGCCGCCACGACTGCGGCACCGTTTGCACGCGACGTTCCAGCCGCTCGCATCAGTAGGCCACTCGACGCGTGGCGGATTATGAAGTAGCCATCCGCGGTCTGGGACAACGACCAACGCTGCTCGTGACAGCCGTCCTTGTTTCCCAGCACGACGGGCGAACTTTCCCTCGGCCCGACATAACCTGCCGCGTCAACTCCGAGAACGTCATTGCTCGCGGCCGACCTGATCCGGTACAGCTCGTTCTCAGCGAAGCGTCCACCAATCTTGCGGGGTGCATTGAGCCTTCCACCTACTCGAAGGTGCGCGATCGATGCCGAGCCGCCGTTGGCGCTGGCGACCCGCAGCCGAACGAAGCCGGTCGGCTGCCCAGGCCACTCCACGAACTTCAGGCCCGAATCTTCAGTCCACTCCGCACGAGCGACGGGCGAGAACGTGATCCCGTCGACGCCCACGAGTACGACACATTCCGTGATGTCACCATCGCGGGCGTCCGACCGATTCCACTGCGGCGGCAAGTACTCCAGCGCGCACACGCCATCGTAGGTTCCGCCCAGATCAACTGTCAGATCCTGCGGCAGATTCCACCCTGCGGTCGACCAATAGGTCTCGAAATTCTTGTCACTGAACCCGTCGATCGCATGCGCAGCGACATGATCGCCGCTCTCGACGGTGCCGTAAGCATTCACAGGAGTGACTGGGTACTCGCACCGAAATGGCTGAATCGGCAGAGCCGGACGATCCCAACTGGGGGACCATGCCGCGCCGACCTCGGTGAGGCGCCGCACCATCCCGGCGTCCAGCCTGCCATCACGGTTTGGCGGACAGTTGAGGAGGAACGACGTATATTTCGGCTCCAAATCTTTCAGGTGCCCGATGATCGCATCCGCTGACATCAACTCATCCGTCGGCGTTGTCTGATTCCAGAACCACCCCGTGCTTATCGTCTGTCCCTGACACGCGGCGTAGGCGTTTCCCGCTGGCGCCGTTATACCCATCGGTTCCTCGAACATGATCGCGTCCCCAAGGAGGGGTTGTGACAACGCGCCATGGTCAACCATCACAATGTGTGGTTGCAGGGACATAACGAGGGCACGGATTTGGCCGTACGGGATGGCCTGCTGCCCCATTTGCCAGGCCCATCCGTCTGCCACGAGGACGTCGATGCGCCCGTAGTTCGTGAGGAGTTCTCTTAGCTGGCCGAGAACGTAGGTCGTGTCCGTGCTTCCGATGGCCTCGTCCGGTCCGACCATCAGCTCGGATTTGCCATCGACCGTCGCGATATGCCGCGTGTCATAGGCCTCAACACCATGAGTCCGGTCCCAGATCGAGAAGTACAGTCCAACGCCCAGACCAGCAGCCCGGAACGCATCGACGTACTGCTGGACGATGTCGTGGGGGTAGCCACTCTGGAGGACGTTGTTGGTCGTCAGCGTCGTCGGCCACAGACAGAATCCGTCGTGGTGCTTGGTGGTGAGGATGCCGTAGGTCATGCCGGCGGCAACGGCCGCTGCCGCCCATTGCTCACAATCGACGGCCGTCGGCGCGAACAGGCCAGGGCTCTGATGAGGAAGCGCCCACTCTTCGTCGGTGAACGTTCCGACGCCGAAGTGATTGAACATGCCGAAACGCATGTCGACGAAGGCCGCCAGCCGTCGCTGCGCCGCCGTGGCGAGATCATCCTCGTTCAACTGGATCGCCTCACTCTCTGAAGGGCGCCGCGAAACAACGGCAGCCATCTGAATGAGACGGCGCGGCCGGCAGAAAAGTCTCGTGAAGCACGTGGTGGGCTACAACACCTCCGTGCACTCGCATCGCGATGCCCTGTCGCGCAAGATCGTCCAGGTCACGCCGGGCAGTCGCCGCCGACACTGCAGTTGCTGTGACAACCTCGCGTACGGTGAGTGCCCCTGTGCTTATGAGCGTCTCGGCAAGTCGACGTCGGCGCACTGCTGGCAACGTCCGGGCCATCCTGTGGGCGCCTCCGCTCGTCGCACGCGAGGCAGGCCGTTGTTCGGTTGGCTCCGCGCCGTGCCCGGGCGGGGTTGCGGTAAAGATGTCGGCCGTCATGCCGTCGGTCCTCCGTACGCCCTCTCGCCAGGCAGCCAACCTAACGTTAATGC
>DATCFU010000057.1:0-3078 GCA_036509315.1 Acidothermaceae bacterium | reverse complement strand
GAGCTTGACGCCGATCGCTGCGAAGAAGTCGCTGAAGTAGATCGCGAAGAGGCCAACGAACAGCAACCCGACGGGCCAGTCCTTGACCTTGAAGAACACCGTCGCACCCATAGCCGAGACGGTCATGAACGCAACGCACATGCCTGCGTTGGGCCGCGGGTCGTTGCCCTGAAGACGGTTCCAGCCAAGCGCGAACCAGTGTATTCCGTAGGCGGAGAACGCGAGCGCGGCCATGTATAGCGGCGCGGACTTCTGGAACACCTGCAACCAGGTCAAGCCAACGAACAGAATTACCCCGGTCACCAACTGGCAGAAACCCGGCAGCCAAATCCCCCAGACCCCAGTCGCGCGATCGACTCGCTCATCCCTGGTAGGCCAACCCGCCAATTCCTGCGGACCATAGATCAGATACCCAGTTCCCAGACCGAAGAAGCCGAGGGCAAGCGGGGGAAACGCCGACTGGGCGAACGTGACATCCATCGAAATCCTCCGACCAACACGACTCGCAGTGCAGGCGGTCCCTAGCTGCTCCAGGCGATCGGCCGACATACGCAGCATCACGTGCACCGATCAGCTAATACGAGCGTAGGCGCACTAGTTGCGTTAGCGCAAGGACTACGCAGAGGTGACCGAGCTGCATAAGCCGACTGGCGCCACCGTCACCTCAGCCAGGGAACGCCCCGTACAACACGACCGGAGCGTCACCGCCAGGCGGCGGGCCGCCGCGCGGTGGAATGAGGCCGATGATGAGCGCCACCGCTCGCACGGCCGTCGCGATTGGTCGAGCGTACTGAAACAGCGAACCTGAGCCGAGCGGGGAGCTGAAGTAGCAGATGAGAACGAGGATCCGGATGACGCGATTCTGCTCGGGTTAGCTGTGTTCGGCGCGCGCGGGTGTAGGTCGATCGTGCGGTCCGGCTACTGACGGCAGTCCACCTACCGGTGACGTACGACTGATCGAGGTGCCCGTGCAGAATCACTCTGCGAGCGAGGTGTTGAGACGTCCGGGTTCGATGAAGATGTCCTACAGGCGAGCGAAGCCCTAGGCCTTCCGCATTTTCCCGGCATGGCGATTGCGTCTGAGGTACAGGTCGCGGCCTGGATGGCAGCGCGCCGCTGTTCGAAGACAGTGTCGACGAGTTGCTGACCTGACCACGTCAACTGATGGACACGTTCCGACGGTCGATGGCGGCGACGATCGACAAGTCGGGCCGCAACGAGCCGGTCACCGTGCGCGTGGCATTGGATGGATGTACGCCCAGACGGTTCGCAGCCGCGGCCAAGTTCAGCGGCCGCGGGTTGCAACCATGACCAGGACCCGTAGTTGAGGCAACGTCACCTGGTCCTCGACATCGGCGACCGATTGCGCGACGACGCCGACAAGCACGCGAGCTGCAGCCATCACCGCATCCACTTGGCGGATCGAATCCGCGGAGGCGACTGATCTCTTGGTCGCGCGAAGCCGACACTTGATCATTGTGGAGCATATGTGCTCACGAGCAATCATTGCGGCCAGTCAATGTGCGAGCCGGCGGGAGTTTGGGGATGTATGGCGAGGGCATCACTTGTTTTGTAATGGTTGCGTGCACGCAACAAACCGTAAGGCGGACACTTGAAGCGGAGAGATCATGAGTCTTAAGATGAGCAGGTCCGGAGCCGGGCACAGCCGCCGTCCGACCGACGAGATGGGCGGGGTGCAGCCCACGCCGCCCGGTCAAGACGAGATGGGCGGGGTGCAGCCGACGCCGCCCGGTCAAGACGAGATGGGCGGGGTGCAGCCGACGCCATCCGGTCAAGACGAGATGGGCGGGGTGCAGTCCACGCCGCCCGGTCAAGACGAGATGGGTGGCGTCCAGTCCACGCCGCCCGGTCGAGACGAGATGGGTGGCGTCCAGCCGACGCGATAGCTCCACTAGTCGATCAGCCTGTCAGCTCGGACGACCGGCCGGGTTTGCGCGGCTACGACCTCGAGTACTTCCGGCCATGCTCGCCGCCGGTGCCGTCGACATCCTGCACCGATGTCGGGACGTCCTGCACCGATGTCGGCAGGTGCGGCGGGATCACCGAATGGCTTCGGGTCGCCGCGCTCGCGCGAACATGTGCCGCGTACACGGATATCGTGGCCCGGCGATCCATCTGCACGCCGCGACGGTGCCGCCGACCCTTCGCCACCTCGAGTGCTTCCACGACCACGTGCGCATCGAGGCGATGTTGTTCGACGGGGTCATCCAGCCCAGCGACGGCAACCTCGCGCCGTCGGATGCGCCCGGCAACGGGTACACCCTAAAGACCGCGGACGCCGCGCCGTACCGCGTCGCGTGGACCCTGGGCAGCAGCCCCAGTCGGCGCGACCAGGGTGGTGACCCAACTCGCCGCGGCCACGTCGGGTAGTGAGCCGCCAGCGGGGCAGGAGGTATGCGAGGGCACGGCCATGTGGTCGGTTGTGCAGGGTCCAATCGTCGAGGAGGTTACATGCAGCGGTCGGGCCGGCAGGTGGTTGTGGTGACAGGTGCGAGCGGTGGTGTGGGTCGGGCGGTAGCGCGCGCGTTCGGGGCTCGGGGTGCAGCGGTGGGGTTGATCGCGCGTGGCGTGAAGGGCTTGGTGGGTGCGGCGCGCGATGTGGAAGGCGCCGGCGGGGAAGCGTTGGCGATGCCGACCGATGTCGCGGATTTCCATGCGCTGCAGGCTGCGGGTGAGCAGGTCGAGCACGAGCTGGGTCCGATCGACGTGTGGGTAAATGTGGCTTTCACGTCGGTGTTCGCCCCGTTCGCCAAGATCACTGCGGACGAGTACAAGCGGGTGACGGAGGTGTCCTATCTGGGTTTCGTCTACGGCACGAAGGTGGCGTTGGAGTACATGGTGGCGCGTGACCGCGGGACGATCGTGCAGGTCGGGTCTGCGTTGGCGTACCGGGGGATCCCTTTACAGACGGCGTATTGCGGTGCGAAGCACGCGATTCAGGGTTTCAACGAGGCGTTGCGATGCGAGTTGTTGCATGACAAGAGCAACGTGCATGTGACGATGGTGCAGCTGCCTGCGGTGAACACGCCGCAGTTTTCGTGGGTGTTGAATAGATTG